>DAIPLK010000096.1:0-11266 GCA_036769285.1 Gemmatimonadales bacterium
ACGAGGGCCACGGGCACGTCGTACGTGCCGGCGAGCGCGGCGTTGATGGCGAGCTCGCCGACGGGACGGCCGTTGAGGCGCGCCTCATGCACTCGACTGGTATACGTATGATCGATGATCGCGTGCCCCGTCCCCGCCCGCGCGTGGTAGCCGACGAAGAGCGCGGCGTCGAAGCCGTCCTCGACGCCCTCCACCATCGACCGTGCCTTCGGGCCGCCGCTCAACAGCTCCGCGGCCGGGTGCAGCTCCTCCGCGAGAATGTTCATCATCAGCCAATGGCTGTCGTTCACCAGCACGCGCTTCGCCCCGGCGGCGAGTGCGCCCTCGACGGCGGCGTTGGCTTCGGCCGTCATGAGGCGCCGGAACCTGTTATAATCTCCCGCATGGTGCGGATCGACCGGATCGGTCTGATCCTCGTGTACGACGCCAGCCACCCCTTCCATGTCGACGGAGATGTAGACCCGCATGGCTGCTCCCGGGATCGGGGTTCGGCGTCCAGCCGAATAGCGGAGAACGAGTGATGCGCGCGCGAATGTGGGGACTGATCGGCGCGGCGGCCATGGCCGCCTGTGCCCCGCGGGGGGAGGAGCACCCGCGGACGCTGCTCGAGCAGGGACGCCTGTATACTACCTGGCTCTACGGCAGCCAGTACGAGAAGCTGTGGGACCGGTTCGCGCCGGAGATGCGCCAGAGCTTCGGCAGCGTGGCAGATCTGGCGTCCTTCGCCGGCCGAACCGTGAGCCGGCTCGGTCCGGAGCGCCGTGCGATCGACGAGCGCCTAGACGACCTCGCCTCCTTTCATGTCTACCAGCGAACCGCGTCGTTCGATACCTCGCGCCGGCCGATGCTGATCGAATGGAGTCTGGCGAAAGACGGGGCCGTCACCGGGCTCGTGGTCCGACCCGTCCCCGACGAGACCCGCTAGTACACCCTCCCGCCGAGCGGGACCTCCCGCTCGGCGGCAAGCAGCACGACCTCGCCCCGCTCGTCCGGCACTCCGAGCACCAGCACCTCCGACGGAAATCCCGCGATGTTGCGCGTGCCCAGGTTGACCGCCGCGATCACCAGGCGGCCGACCAGGTCCTCCGCGGAGTAGAGCGCCCGAAGCTGCGCGCTGGACGACTTCTCGCCCAGCGGACCGAAGTCTATCCGGAGCTTGTACGACGGCTTCCGCGCCCGCTCGTTGGGTTCGGCCCGCACGATCCGGCCCACCCGCAGGTCCAGCCTCTCGAACGCCTCGACCGGATTCAATGCAACAGCTCTCCCCGGAGCATGGTCACCGCGTGCCCGCCGAGATGCACTCGGTCACCCGCCAGCCGTACCCGCACGAGGCCGCCTCGCGCGGAGGCCTGGTAGCCACGCAGTTCGGTGCGACCCAGCCGTGCACCCCAGTAGGGCGCGAGCGCGCAGTGCGCGGATCCGGTGACCGGATCTTCCGGGACGCCCGCAGCAGGAGCGAAGAACCGGCTGACGAACTCCTGCTCGCTGCTGGCCGACGCTGCAGTCACGATGACGCCGCGCGTCGTCAGCCGACCGAGGAGCGTGATGTCGGGCGCGAGCCGGCGGACCGTGTCCTCGGAGTCCACTTCGACCAGGTAGTCGAACGGCGTCTGGCCGACGAACAGCAGCGGCACTCCCAACGCCCGCGCCAGCTCCGGCGGGGCGGGCGCCTCGACGGCGGGTGTCGAGGGAAAGTCGAGCCAGATGAGCCCATTCCCGCGTTTGGCGGTCAGCAGCCCGCTCCGGGTATGGAACCGGGCCGTCGCCTCGGCGGGCAGGTGCCTTTCTTCCCAGAGGACGTGCGCGCTGGCGAGGGTCGCGTGGCCGCAGAGATCCACTTCGACCGTGGGGGTGAACCACCTCAGATCCCAGCCGTCAGGGCGCTGGACCAGGAACGCTGTCTCGGCCAGGTTCATCTCGCGGGCCACGAGCTGCATCCAGTCCGCGTCACGCTCGGCGGGCATTACGCAGACGGCCGCCGGGTTGCCCGCGAAGGGCTGAGCGGTGAACGCATCGACCTGCGTGAACGGCTGGCGTGCGGGATCGAACGGCGAATTCACGACATCACCCCCGTGGTCGTTTTCAGGCTTCGCCCAGCTCGACTGCCGTCGGGAGCGGGGTGCTCTCCGCATAGTGGCAGGCGGCGCTGGTGGCGCCGACCGGGCGCAGCACAGGCAGCTCGGTGAGGCACCGCTCGTTCCTGGCGGGGTGGAAGCACCGCGTATGAAAGGGGCAGCCCGGTGGCGGATTGGATGGGCTGGGCAGGTCGCCGCGAAGCACGATCCGTGTCCGGCGGTGCACGGGATCGGGCTCCGGCACGGCCGAGAGCAGCGCCACCGTGTAGGGGTGGCGTGGGGCGGACAGCAGGTCCTCGGTCGGGCCGGCCTCGACGATGCGGCCCAGGTACATGACCGCCACCCGCCGCGCGATCTGCCGGACCACCGCGAGGTCGTGCGCGATGAAGAGGTAGGAGAGGCCGCGGTCCCGCTGCAGATCCGCGAGCAGGTTCAACACCTGCGCCTGCACGGACACATCGAGCGCGGACACCGGCTCGTCGCACACGATGAATGCCGGCTCGACGGCCAGCGCGCGCGCGATCCCGATGCGCTGGCGCTGCCCACCCGAGAACTCGTGGGGGTAACGCCGAGCGTAGGCGGGGTCGAGGCCCACCTCTTCGAGGAGGGCGGCAACCCGGCGGCCGATCTCCGCGCCGGCGGCCAGCCGGTGGATCTCGATCCCCTCGGCCACGGCCGCGCCGATGGTCATGCGCGGGTTGAGGCTGCTGTACGGGTCCTGGAAGATGATCTGCATCCGGCGCCGCAGCCGGCGCAGCGCGGTCCGGTCGAGCGAGAACACGTCGGTTCCCTCGAACAGCGCCTGTCCGCTGGTCGGCTCCTGCAGCCGGAGGATGGTGCGACCCACCGACGACTTGCCGCAGCCGCTCTCGCCCACCAGGGCGAGCGTCTCCCCTCGACCGACCTCGAACGAGACGCCGTCCACCGCGCGGACGGGCGGCGCCGCGCCGTGGAAGAGGCCGGCGGCGGCGTAGTGCTTCACCAGGTCGTGGACCTGCAGGAGTGGGGTCATGGACTCGGAGATCGGGGTTCGATCGTCGCCACCGAGTCACCCTGAGCGCAGCGAGGGGCTCAGGATGACTCCTCCGCGAGCCAGCACCGCATCGAGTGCCCGGAGCCCACCGGGCGCAGGCCGGGGGGGAGCTCGCACTGCTCGAACGCCTGCGGGCAGCGCGGCCTGAAGCGGCAGCCTGCCGGCCACGCGACGGGCGGCGGCACGGTACCCCGGATCGGGGTCAGGCGCCGCACGGGGCCCGTGATGCGCGGAACCGAGGCGAAGAGCCCTTGCGTGTACGGGTGGGACGGGCGCGCGAACAGATCCGGCGTGGCCGCCTCCTCGACGATCTGGCCGGCATACATCACCGCCACCCGGTCGGCCCGCCCGGCGACGATCCCGAGATCGTGCGTGATCAGCAGCACTGCCATCCCTCGGCTCCGGCGCAGCTGATCGAGTACCTCGAGAATCTGCGCCTGCACGGTGACGTCGAGGGCCGTCGTCGGCTCGTCCGCCACCAGGATGTCGGGCTCCGCCGCGAGCGCGATCGCGATCATCACCCGCTGGCGCATCCCCCCGCTCAGCTGGTGAGGATACGCATCGAGCCGGGCGGACGGGTCCGGGATACCCACCTCCTGCAGCAGCCGAAGCGCCCGCTCCCGAGCCTCCGATTTCGACACCGGGAAGTGTGCCCGCACGCCTTCCGCGATCTGGGCCCCGACAGTGAACACGGGATTGAGGCTGGTCATCGGGTCCTGAAAGATCATGCCGATCCGCCGACCGCGGATGCGGCGGAGCGCCTCGCCCTCCAGCGCCAGCACGTCCGTGTCGCCGACCCGGATGCCGCTCCCCGGATCGACTCGCCCTGGAGGCGGGACCAGGCGCAGCAGCGCGAGACTCGTCAGGCTCTTGCCACAGCCCGACTCCCCGACGAGCGCCAGGGTCTCGCCGCGATCGAGCGAGAAGCTCACCCCGTCCACCGGATGCAATCGGGAGCCGTCGGCGGTCGGGAAGGAGACGCGCAGGTCGCACACGTCGAGCACTCGGGTCATGCGCCTCGCGGGTCGAGGGCGTCGCTCAGGGCGTCGCCGACGAGGTTGGTGGCCAGCACGGTCAGGGTGATCGCGATCCCGGGGAAGATACCGACCCAGGGTGCCGCCTCCAGCACCGGCCGTGCATCCAGGATCATGCCGCCCCACGAGGGAGTCGGCGGCTGCACCCCCAGGCCGAGGAAGGAAAGGCCCGCCTCGAGCAGGATCACATCGCCCACGCCGAGGGTCGCGGCGACGAGCAGCGGTCCCGCGGCGTTCACCAGCAGGTGCCGGAAGATAATCCGCCGGCGTGAGGCCCCGAGCGCTTCCGCGGCGTGCACGAAGGTCTCTTCCCGCAGCCGCAGCACCTCGGCGCGGACGAGGCGGCTGGTCGCGAACCAGCCGGTCGTGCCGATCAACAGGATCAGCGCCAGCAGCGGCACCCGCTCGGGCACCGCGAGGACGAGCAGCAGCAGGAAGAGCCGCGGGACTGCCAGCGCCCCGTCCACCAGGCGCATGAGAGTCGCATCTACCGCGCCACCCCAGTAGCCGGCTACGAGCCCAACCCCCGCCCCCAGGGTCACCGAGAGGGCGACCGCGATGGCTGCGACCGCCAGCGAGACCCGCGCCCCGCTCACCACCCGGGACAGCACATCGCGGCTGAGCTGGTCCGTGCCGAACGGGTGGTCGGCGCTGGGTGGGGCGTTCGCCAGCTCGATCAGGTCGAATTGCCGGAAGGGATCGGGTAGCAGCAGCGGGCCCACCAGCGCCAGAAGCACCAGAAACGCCAGGAACGACGCGCCTGCGCGGCCGCGGGGCGTCCCGAACAACTGTCGCAGTGCCTCGGCCGCCGCGGTCATGAGAGGCGGACTCGCGGATCCAGGAAGGCGTAGGCCACGTCGCTCACGAGGCTCGCAGCCACCACGACCGCGGCGACCAGCACGGAGGCGCCCATCAGCAGCGGGTAGTCCCGATTCCCGACCGCCGAGGCTGCCAGGGAGCCCAGGCCGGGCCAGGCGAAGACCGCCTCCACGAACACGGAACCGCTGACCAGGATCGGGAGCCACAGCCCGAACAGGGTGAGCACCGGGAAGACGGCGTTCCGCCAGGCATGCCGCCAGGTCACCCGGGTCTCGCTGAGGCCCTTGGCCCGCGCCGTCATCACATAAGGAAGGCGGAGCGTCTCGAGCATGGCGCTGCGCTGGTAGCGCATGGTGGCGGCGATGCTCACGACCGAGAGCGTCACGGCGGGCAGCACGAGGTGCCGCAGCACGTCGGCCGAGGTGGCCAGCACCCCTCCCTCGAGGACCGGATCCCGCATGCCCGCGGGCGGGAGGAGGTGCCACTTGATGCCGACGAGCCAGGCCAACACGAGGCCCAGCCAGAATGACGGCGTGGCGTAGCCGGCGAGCGAGAGGGTCGTCAGCCAGCGGTCCTCCGCCGTCCCCTTCCTCACCGCCTGCCGCACGCCCAGCCAGATACCCAGGGTGAAGTTGAGCAGCAGCACCGTCCCGCCGAGCAGTATGGTCGCGGGGAGCCGCTCCAGCAGCAGTCCGGTGACAGGTCGTCCGTACTCGATCGACGTGCCCAGGTCACCATGCGCGAGCCCGCCGAGAAAGGCGCCGAGCTGCTCGTGCAGCGGCCGGTCGAGGCCGTAGCGGGCCCGGAGCGCTTCGATTTGCGCGGCTGTGAGCGGATGTCCGGCGCCCTCGCGGGAGAGCGGATCTCCGGGGAGGACGTGTGTGATGAGGAAGAGCAGCACGACGGCGACCGCCAGCGTGAGCAGCGCCTGAACCGCTCGACGGAGGAGCCAGCGCCGCACGTCAGTAGCCCGCGGGGCGGCGCGGCGGTGGCCCGCCGACGGTCCATTCGCGCAGCGCCAACCATGACGATTCCGGCCGGATGCGCACGTTGGTGAAGCGACGGTGGACGGCGTACAGGTAGCTCGGGGCGTACATGAAGACGGCCGGTGCGTCGGCTTCGATCCGACGCAGGACGGCGTGCCACGCGTGACCGGCGCGGTCGGTCGTGCGGGTCGCGGCGTCGAGCAGGGAGTCCACCGCCGGATCGCAGTATCGGGCGACGTTGGTTCCACCCTGACAGGACCACCCCTGCGACAGCCCCGTCGGCGAGGGATCCTGGCTCGTCGCCGAGAAGTCGATGTCGAACTGGCCCGCATTGCGGCGCTCGTTCCATACCGCGCCTTCCAGCCGCTCGAGCTCGATGCGAACCCCCACCTGCCGCAGCTGCTCCTGCACCTGGAGCGCCAGCTGCTGACGGATGGCGCTCGTATTGGGCAGCGTCAACCCGAGCGCCAGCGGCTGTCCGTCGCGGTCCAGTACGCCGTCGCCATCGTGGTCCAGCCAGCCGCGCGCGGCCAGGAGGCGCCGCGCCTCGCGCACGTCCACCGGCTCCGGGACGGGGGCGCCGTGCCGGATCCACAGGATCGGCGACGTCGGGCCGTACGGCACCACGCCTGCGTTGCCGAGCGTCGCGCGCACCATGAGCCGGCGGTCGAGTGCGAGGCCAATGGCCCGGCGGACATCGCGATCGCTCAGGATCGGATGCGGACGTGCGCGGTCGCGCGGGTCGCGCTGATTGAAGAGCAGATAGCCGACGGTCGGCGAGGGGACCGGCACCACGCGCAGGTTTCGGTCGGCGGCGATGCGCGCCAGGTTGGTGCGCGGGGAGGGGATGTTGTCCATCGCGTCCGCCTCGCCGCCGAGCACCAGGTTCAGACGCGCGTCGGGATCGGCCGCGACCCGGAAGAAGACGCGGCGGATGGCCGGCACCCCGAGGAAGAACCGCTCGTTGGCGGCCAGCTCGACGTATTCCCCCGGGACCCGCCGTACCCAGCGGTAGGGGCCGTCGCCGACGGGCGCCTGCACGAAGGGGGCGTCGGCAAGCGCGCCCGCCGGGATGCTCGCCAGCAGGTGCGCCGGCAGGGGGGCGACGTGAAACGCCGCATCGTAGAGCTGCTCGGCGTAGGGATGAGAGAATCGGAATACGACCCGGCGCTCGCCTTCGGCCGTCACCGACGTGACATGCCGGAGCAGGTCCGCGACCCGCGGTGAGGTGGCAGGATCTCGGGCGCGCGTGAAAGTGAAGACGACATCCTCCGCGGTGACCGGCACTCCGTCGTGCCAGGTGGCCCGTGGGTCGAGGTCGAACGCCAGCGTCACCGAATCACGCCGGGTCCAGCTCCGCGCCAGCAGCGGCTCGAACGCCCGGTCGCCGGACGTGATGAGCGTCGGGCCCAGCTGGGCCAGGCGGAGGAAGAGTTGATCGGCGATGTCGCTATTGGCGATCGAGGCGTGCGGCCCCTCCATGAGCGTCGGGATCGGCACCGACGGCTCCTGGCCCGTCACGATCACGATGCTCGCTCGGGCCGGATCGCTCTGGGGCATCGCGCCGCGCGCGCCCGCGGTGTCGAGCGTCGCGATGAGGCTCGCCACGAGCCATGCCCTGAGCGTCAACCAACTGATGGTCCGTGGCGTGCAGCACGTCACAGGAGCTCCGGGTGAACGATGCAGAGGGGGGTAGGGGGAGAATCTAGCAGGCTGGCGGGGTGCCGTCAGGCGCGCGTGGTGCCGGCCCACGTCCATTCGGCCGAACGGAACCGCTCGCCATGGCGCCTCGCCCCCTCGAGGAGCGATGCGGGTGGACTCACCCGCTCGACGCCCCGTCCCCAGCGTGTGTCCGCCGCCGCGGCGACCGCTTCGGCGACCGCTTCCGCGACCTCCGCCCACCGGGCCGGGCGGCCCAGGTACCGGCTGAGCGGGGCGGAGCGGTCCGGCGGCGCAATCCCTCGAGTCACCTGCGCCACCATCGCCTGATCGTCCTCGAGCAGCACGCTCCCGTGTTGGAGGAATGCCGCACCCCGCCGTAGTTGGGCGCTCCCCACCACCTTCCGTCCGGCGACCATCACCTCGCCCCCGGCGGGGCTACTGAAACAGGCCCCGGCGTCGACAGGGGCGCTGCGCTGCATGGGCGCCAGCTCGGCCGGAGCTCCCAGCGCGCGGAGGGCGTCGCGGAGCATCGCGTGAATCCCGCCGTAGACCTGGGAGAGCGTCCCGAGCCCATCGATCGGGCCGGCCACCGCGTAGGTGAGCTCGCGCGCGTGCCACACAGCGCGTCCGCCCGTCGGCCGCCGCACGACCGACAGTCCGAGGCCCGTGATCCGGTCGGCGTCGTACCGCCGGGCCGCGGGCTCATGGCGCCCGAACGAGAGACACGCCGGCTCCCACGCGTAGAGCCGGAGCCACCACTCGCCCGCCTCGGCCCGCTCGAGCAGGGCGCTGTCGATCGCCATGTTCATCCAGCCGGGGCGGGCGAAGGCATCCATCCAGAGGCGAGTCATCCCGAGCGGCGGGAAGGAGTCGCGGGCCCGGCCATGCCCCTTCGCTTCGCTCAGGGTGACTCCCTCGACGCTCCTCAAGCGTATGCTTCCACCGGCGGGCACACGCACTGCAGGTGCCTGTCGCCGTAGGCGCTGTCAACCCGTCCGACCGTAGGCCAGACCTTGTGCTCGCGCGTGGCGCGGGAGGGATAGGCGGCACGTTCCCGGCCGTATGGCCGACTCCACCCGTCCGCGATCACCTGCTCGAGGGTGTGCGGTGCGTTGGTGAGGAGGTTCTGCTCGCGATCGGCACGGCCGTCCTCGATCTCGCGGATCTCCTCCCGAATGGCGATCATCGCGTCGCAGAAGCGGTCGAGCTCCTCCTTGGATTCGCTCTCGGTCGGCTCGATCATCAGGGTCCCGGCCACCGGGAACGACACCGTCGGCGGGTGGAACCCGTAGTCGATGATCCGCTTGGCAATGTCCTCCACGTCCACGCCCGCCGAGGCCTTGAACGGCCGGGTGTCGAGGATGCATTCGTGCGCGACCAACCCGTGCGGCCCCGTGTACAAGACGCCGTAGTAGGGCTCCAATCGGCGCGCGACGTAATTCGCGTTGAGGATCGCGATCTTCGTCGCCTCCGCCAGCCCGTCGTACCCCATGAGGGCGATGTACGCCCATGAGATCGGGAGGATCGACGCGCTGCCCCACGGCGCCGCCGAGACGGTGCCGCAGGCCTGCGCGTGGTCGAGGTCGACGATCGGATGGCCCGGCAGGAACGGGGCCAGATGCTTCGCCACCCCGATCGGTCCCATGCCGGGCCCGCCTCCGCCGTGCGGAATGCAGAACGTCTTGTGCAGGTTGAGGTGGCAGACGTCGGCGCCGATGTCGCCCGGCCGGCAGAGCCCGACCTGCGCGTTCATGTTGGCGCCGTCCATGTACACCTGACCGCCGTGCTCGTGCACGATCTCGCAGATCTGGCGAATGGAGCTCTCGAACACCCCGTGGGTGGACGGATAGGTCACCATGAGCGCCGCCAGCGTGTCGCGGTACTTGGCCGCCTTGGCGCGCAGGTCCGCGACGTCCACGTTGCCGTGGGCATCGCTCACCACCGGCACCACCTCCATGCCGGCCATGACCGCGCTGGCGGGGTTGGTGCCGTGGGCGGACATCGGGATCAGGCAGGTCCGGCGGTGGGCCTCGCCGCGCGCCCGGTGCCACGCGCGGATGACCAGCAGGCCCGCGTACTCGCCCTGCGACCCGGCGTTGGGCTGCAGCGACACCGCGGAGAAGCCGGTGATCTCGGCGAGCTGGTACTCGAGCTGCCGGAACATGAGGTCGTAGCCCGCGGCCTGGTCGCGCGGCGCGAACGGATGCAGGCGGTTGAACTCGCGCCAGCTCACCGGCATCATCTCGGTCGTGGCGTTGAGCTTCAGCGTGCAGGAGCCGAGCGGGATCATCGCGCTGGTGAGCGAGAGGTCTCGCGCCTCGAGTCGCTTGATGTAGCGGAGCATCTCGGTCTCGGAGTGGTGCAGGTGAAAGACCGGATGCGCCAGGTAGGCCGAGCGGCGCTCGAGGGCGGGCGGGATGGCGCGATCGGTGTGGACGCCGATGTCCTCCAGCATGAACGGCAGCGCCTCGTTGAGCGAGAACACGGCGATGATGTCGGCCAGGTCGCCGAGGGTCACGGTCTCGTCCAGGGCGATGCCGAGCCGGGTCGGCGGCAGCGGGCGGAGGTTGATCATCCGGGCGCGGGCAGCGTCGAGCAGCCGGGGCAGCGCCCACTCGGGCACCTCGATGCAGATGGTGTCGAAGTAGGAGTCGTGCACGACGCGGTAGCGGAGCCGGCGGAGCGCGTTGGCGAGAATCACGGTGCGACCGTGCACCCGGTCGGCGATGCGGCGGAGCCCGTCCGGGCCGTGATAGACCGCGTACATGCTCGCCATCACCGCGAGCAGCACCTGCGCCGTGCAGACGTTGCTCGTCGCCTTGTCGCGACGGATGTGCTGCTCGCGCGTCTGGAGAGCCATCCGGAGCGCGGGCCGGCCGTCGCGGTCACGGGACACGCCGATGATCCGTCCGGGGAGGAACCGCTTGTACGCGTCGCGTGTCGCGAAGAATGCGGCGTGGGGGCCGCCGTATCCCATCGGCACGCCGAAGCGCTGGCTGTTCCCGACGGCGATGTCGGCGCCCCATTCTCCGGGCGGCAGGAGCAGCGTCAGACTCAGGAGGTCGGTCGCCGCCGTCACCAGCGCGCCCGCCGCGTGGGCCCGCTCGCAGAGGCTCCGGAAGTCGCGCACCGCGCCATCGGTGGCCGGATACTGCACCAGCGCACCGATCACGCCCGGGCCGAAGTCGAACGTCTCGGGCTCGCCCACCTCGACCCGGATTCCCCGGGCCTCCGCCCGCGTCCGCACCACGGCGACCGTCTGGGGATGACAATACTCGTCCACCAGATAGACCGGTGCTTCCTTGACGCTGCTGACCGCGAGCGTCATGTGCATCGCCTCGGCGGCCGCGCTGGCCTCGTCGAGCAGCGACGCGTTGGCGATCTCCAGCCCGGTCAGGTCGGACACCATCGTCTGGAAGTTGAGCAGCGCCTCGAGTCGTCCCTGGGAGATCTCGGCCTGGTACGGCGTGTAGGCGGTGTACCATCCCGGGTTCTCGAGCACGTTCCGCTGGACGACCTGCGGCGTGAACGTCCCCGCATACCCGAGGCCGATGTACGAGCGGAACACCCGGTTCATTCCGGCCAGGCCGCGCAGCGCCTGCAGCACCTCGCGCTCGCTCCGTCCCGGCGGCAGCGCGAGCGGCCGGCGGAGCCGGA
>DAIPLK010000205.1:0-3379 GCA_036769285.1 Gemmatimonadales bacterium
GGCCTCGATGACGGAGCGGGGCTTCTGGCTGGTGGCGGCGTTGTCGAGGTAGACGAGCGGCTTGCCGTGCACCCGCAGCGAGAGGATCGGGAAGTCCTCCCGCAGCCGCTCGACATCGAGCACCGGAGTGGCGGTGGCCGTCACGGCCTGCTCAGAGGCCGCCCAGGCGGTGGAGCACTAGGCGGTCCAGCTCCTCGCGCACCGGCGCGAGCGCCACCTCGTCCACCACCTCGGCAGCGAAGGCATAGGTGAGCAGTCGGTCGGCGGCGGCGGCCGGGATGCCTCGGCTCCGGGCGTAGAAACGGGCCACTTCGTCGAGCCGCCCGACGGTGGCGCCGTGGGTGCACTTCACGTCGTCGGCGAAGATCTCGAGCTGGGGCTTGGTATCCACCCGCGCGCCGTCGGAGAGGAGCAGATTGCGGTTGGTCTGCTTGGCATCGGTCTTTTGGGCCTCGGGCTTCACGAACACCTTGCCATTGAACACCGCGCGGGAGCGTCCATCGAGGATGCCCTTGTAGACCTCCCAGCTCCGGCAGTTCGGCCGGTCGTGGTAGATGGCCGTGTGGTTGTCGGCCACCTGGTCGCCGCGGGTGACGTAGAGCCCGTACATCAGCGTCTCGACGTTCTCCTCGTTGAGCCTGACGTGGAGGTTGTGCCGCGCGAGCGCCGCGCCCATGGCCAGCGAGAACGACCGGTAGTGGCTGTCCCGCTGCTGGTCCACGTGGGTGAGCCCGGTGTGATACGCGCTCTCGCTCTCCCGCTGGATCCGGGTGTGCTCCACCCAAGCGCCCGCGGCCACGGCCACCTCGGTCACCGGGTTGGACCAGTAGCTCTGGCCCGGCGCGAGCGTCACGTAGCTCTCGATGAGCGAGGCCCGCGCCCCGCGCTCGACCACGATCAGGTTGCGCGGATGGGCGACGGTGCCGCCCCCCTCGGCAGTCGTGACGAAAAGCAGATGCACGGGGGCCGCGAGATCGATCCCGGCCCCCACATGCACGACGCCGCCTTCGCGCATCAGCGCCGTATTGAGGGCGGTGAACGGCGAGCCCTCGATGGGTGCATGCCGGGTGAGATGTGCTTCGAGCAGCCCGCCATCCGACCGGAGCATCTCGGCGAGGCTGGTCACGCGCACGCCCGGCGGCAGCGAGCCAACGGCGCTGAACGATTCGTGGTAGACGCCGTTCACGAAGACGAGCGTGGACCAGTCGGCGTGGCCGAAGACGAACGGCTCGAGCTGGTCGCGAGAGAGCTGCCCCGCTCCACCCGTGGCCGGACGCCAGCTCCCCTGCGCGACCGGCGCAATGGGGGTGAAGCGCCATTCCTCATCCCGAGCCGACGGGAAGCCGGTGCTTGCGAAGCGGTCCATCGCCGAGCGGCGGACCGGCTCCAGCCAGTCGGGGCCCTCGGCGGTGGCCGTCCCGGCCCGGCCCTCGAACTCCTGCACGAACGCTTCGGTCATGACGCGGCCCCCACCGCGTCCTCCAGCCACTCGTACCCGCGGGCCTCGAGCTCAAGCGCCAGCTCCTTGCCGCCGGACTTCACGATCCGGCCGTTGGACAGGACGTGCACGTGGTCCGGCACGATGTAGTTGAGCAGGCGCTGGTAGTGCGTCACCACGATGATGGCGTTGTCGGGCCGGCGCAGCTTGTTCACGCCGGCGGCCACGATGCGGAGCGCGTCGATGTCGAGACCGGAGTCGGTCTCGTCGAGGATGGCGAGCGTCGGCTCGAGCACCGCCATCTGGAGGATCTCGTTGCGCTTCTTCTCGCCACCGGAGAAGCCGGAGTTCACGGCCCGGCTCATGATCTCGGGTTCCCACTCGACGATCTTGAGCTTTTCCTCGAGCAGGTCGAGGAAGTCCATCGAATCGACCTCCTCGAGGCCGCGCGCCTTCCGGATCTCGTTGTACGCGGCGCGGAGGAAGTAGGCATTGGTGATGCCGGGGATCTCCACCGGGTACTGGAAGGCAAGGAACACTCCGGCCTGCGCGCGCGCCTCCGGCTCCAGTTCGAGCAGGTCCTGGCCGCGGTAGGTGACCGAGCCCCCCGTGACCACGTAGGCCGGGTGGCCGGCCAGAACCTGGGCCAGCGTGCTCTTGCCGGAGCCGTTCGGTCCCATGACCGCGTGGACCTCGCCGGCGTTGACCGTGAGGTCAATGCCCTTGAGGATCTCCTTGCCACCAGCACTTGCACGAAGGTCTCTGATCTCCAGCACTCGTTGCTCCTTAGCAGTAGATATCCGCCGCGCCGCCGCCGCCCATGTCATCCTGAGCCATCACCAGAGGCATGGCCGCTTTGCTCCGCTCGAGATGAGTCGGGGGGAAGGGGGACACCCTCCCACCCACCTCACCCCACGCTGCCTTCCAGGCTGATTCCGAGCAGCTTCTGCGCTTCCACCGCGAACTCCATCGGCAGCTCCTTGAACACTTCCTTGCAGAAGCCGTTCACGATCATCGAGATGGCGTTCTCGGTGTTGAGGCCCCGCTGCTTCAGGTAGAAGATCTGGTCCTCGCCGATCTTCGAGGTGGACGCCTCATGCTCGGTGGACGAGGACGAGTTCTGCACGTCGATGTAGGGGAAGGTGTGTGCCCCGCAGCGGTTCCCGATCAGCATCGAGTCGCACTGGGTGTAGTTACGGGCGCCTTCCGCCTTGGGCAGCACTTTCACCAGGCCGCGGTAGCTGTTCTGCCCCCGGCCAGCCGAGATTCCCTTGGAGACGATCGTGCTGCGGGTGTTCTTCCCCAGGTGGATCATCTTGGTGCCGGTGTCCGCCTGTTGCCGGCCGTTCACTACCGCCACCGAGTAGAACTCGCCCACCGAGTTGTCACCCTGGAGGATGACGCTCGGGTACTTCCAGGTGATCGCGGAGCCGGTCTCGACCTGCGTCCACGAGATCTTGGCGTTGGCCGAGGCTTTCCCGCGCTTGGTGACGAAGTTGTAGATGCCGCCCCGGCCCTCCTCATCGCCCGCGTACCAGTTCTGGACCGTGGAGTACTTGATGCTGGCGCCCTCCAGCGCGATCAGCTCGACCACCGCAGCGTGAAGCTGGTTCTCGTCCCGCTTGGGCGCGGTGCATCCCTCGAGGTAGCTCACCGAGGCTCCCTCGTCAGCGACGATGAGGGTGCGCTCGAACTGGCCCGTTTCCGCGGTGTTGATGCGGAAGTAGGTCGAGAGCTCCATCGGGCACTTGACGCCCTTGGGGACGTAGACGAACGACCCGTCGCTGAAGACGGCGGCGTTGAGGGCGGCGAAGAAATTGTCGGAGGCCGGCACGACGGAGCCGAGATACTTGCGCACCAGTTCCGGATGCTCGCGGACCGCCTCGCCGAAGGAGCAGAAGATGATCCCCTGCTCGGCGAGCTTGGCCTTGTAGGTGGTCC
>DAIPLK010000097.1:0-3357 GCA_036769285.1 Gemmatimonadales bacterium
GAGTTCGACGGGCCGATGACGCTCCGGCGCGCGCTGTACATGTCGCGCAACATCATCGCCATCAAGCTGGGGATGGAAATTGGCGAAGATGCGGTGATCAGCGAGGCCACCAAGTTCGGGCTCACCACCCGCGTTCCGCCGTACCCGTCGATCCACATCGGCTCGGCAGACGTGATCCCGCTGGAGATGATCTCGGCCTACACGACCTTCGCGAACCTGGGCACGCGCACGATCCCGAACGCCATCCTCAGGGTCGAGGACCGCACCGGCAAGATCCTCTGGCAGCCGCAGGTTCGCTCCGTGTCGGTGATGGACACCCCGCATGCCTGGCTCATGACCGACGTCCTGCGTGATGTGGTGCGCCACGGGACGGCGGTCGGCTCCGTCGGCGCGCGAATCAACTTCCCGGCCGGTGGCAAGACCGGCACCACCAACGACGGGTTCGACGTCTGGTTCATCGGCTTCACGCCGGACCTCGTCACTGGCATCTGGATCGGATTCGATCAGCCAAAGAAGATCAAAGCCAACGCTCAGGGCGGCGTGCTCGCGGCGCCGGCGTGGACGGCGATGATGCGCGAGGTCTACGAGCGCCGGGCGATCCCGGCCGCCTGGCCGCGTCCGGATGGGCTCACGGCGCTCGACATCGACAAGACCACCGGCTACAAGGCCACGCCCTTCTGCCCGAAGGACGTTCACTACATCGAGTCGTTCATTCCCGGCACCGAGCCGACTGCCTTCTGCCCGATCCACTCGCCCTTCGGCGCAGTGGGCGGCAACGGTCCACTGGGTGGGGCCGCGCCGGATGGCGCGCCGCCGCCAGCTGCGCTGCCGGCAGGACCCGGACCGACCCCGGCTCCCCCTGCCGCGCCGGCCCATGCGGGTGGGACAGCCGGTGGCGTGATGGGGGGGGTCGGACCGGCACCGAATCCGCAGCGCTAGGATGAGGGCGCGTCGGCTCTCGGCACGGTGGGTCCTCCCCATCGGAGAGCCGCCGGTCGAGCGCGGCGCGCTGCTGGTCGGGCCGGACGGACGCATCGTGGCCGTCGGGAACGAGCTCGACGTTCCGCGGCCGGCCGACGCGCTGGCGGAAGATTTCGGGGAAGCTCTGCTGCTGCCGGGCCTGGTCAACACGCACACGCACCTGGAATTGACCGGGATGGGCGGCGGGCCGCCGGAGCCCGATTTCGCCGCCTGGCTCCGCCGTCTCCGCGCGGCCAAGGCGACCCGCGCCCCCGACGCGTTCCTCGCCGCGGCGCGCCGTGGCCTCGTCGACTGCTGGGCCGCGGGCGTCACCACGGTCGCCGACACCGGCGATTCGGGGGCAGTCATCCAGGCACTCGCGGAAGCCGGCGGCTCCGGGATCGCGTACCAGGAGGTCTTCGGCCCCCATCCGGACCAACGGGATGAGAGCCTCGCGGGGCTGGAGCGGCAGGTGGAACGGCTGGGGCAGTACGTCGGCGGGCGAGTGCGGATCGGCGTCTCGCCGCATGCGCCATATACCGTGAGCGGACCGCTCTACGCAGCGACCGCCGAGTTCGCCAGGTGGGCGGGGCTGCCGGTCGCGGTGCACGTCGCCGAGTCGGCGGCGGAGAGCGCGCTGCTCGCGCGAGGTGCGGGCGAGTTCGCCGACGCTTGGCAGGCGCGCGGGATTCCGCTGCCGTCGCCGCTCGGGCGGACGCCGGTCGCGTGGCTCGAGGAGCACGGCGTGCTCTCCGAGCGGACGCTCTGCATCCACGCGGTGCGGATCGCCGGCCCGGATATCGGACGGCTGGCCCATGCGGGGGCGGCAGTCGCGCACTGCCCGTTGTCGAACCGTGCGCACGGGCACGGTGCGGCCCCGCTGGCGGGGCTGCTCGCGGCCTCGCTCCGCGTCGGGCTCGGCACCGACTCCGCCGCGAGCGTGGGCGCGCTCGACTTACTTGCAGAGGCGCGGGCCGCTGCCGAGCTGGCCGGGCTGAGCGCCGCCCGCGCGCTCTCGCTCGGTACGCTCGAGGGCGCCGGCGCGCTCGGCCTCGAGGGAGAGGTCGGCTCCCTCGCCCCCGGCAAATGGGGCGATTGCGTCGTGATCCGGCCGCAGCGCGGGCTTACGGGGGCGCCCCCCGAGGAACTGGCGCTGGCGAGCGCACCCCGGGATGTGCTGGTCACCTTGGTGGGAGGACGGGACGTGTATCGAAGCCGTCGGCCGCTGTGAAGATCCAGCGCCACGCCGCCATCCTGCGCGTCGTCCGGGAGCGGCGCATCGAGAGCCAGGACGAGCTGCGCGAGGCTCTGTCCTCCGAAGGCTTCGTCGTCACCCAGGCGACGCTCTCGCGCGATATCCGCGAGCTGGGCCTGGCCAAGCTCGCCGACCCCCAGGGCGGCGCCTTCTACACCCACCCGCACCGCGCTGCCGTGCGCCCAGACCTCTCTCAGGTGCTGCCCGCGCTGCTGGTGAGCGTGGACGGGGTGGGACCGCTGCTCGTGCTCAAGACCGCGAGCGGGTCGGCCGGGGCGATCACCGAGGCGCTCGACCAGGCTGGCTGGGCCGAGATCATCGGCACCATCGCGGGGGACGACACCGTGCTGGTGATCACCAGGAGCCAACGCCTGCGCGAGGCTATCGCCGCACGAATTCAGGCGCTCGTCAAGAAATAGCGACTCCCTTGCAGGGTCCCGGAGTCTGGGTTACGCTTCAATTGAGCGGTAAGCCGGCGGTGATACGGTCCGGTGCCGCCGGTGGTCTCCCGTCGGGCCCGCCCCTGCCGGGGCGAGCGAGGCGGGATTCGTGCATCCTCCACCCATTGCGCTGCGGAGACGTCGCGTGCGGTGCTTGGCGTTGAACGCTTCTTTCGAGCCGTTGACGATGGTCCCGGTGCGCCGGGCCCTGCGCCTGGTCATCGAGGGCAAGGCCGAGATCGTCGAACAGGACGCCGGTGTCGTCGTCAGAAGCGAACGCTTGACCCTACCGAAACCAGCCATCATCCGGCTGGTCAAGTTCGTGCACGTCCCCCGCCGCTTCCGTCGCCAGGTCACCAACACATTCCTCTTCGCCCGCGACAGCTACCGCTGCCAGTACTGCCACCGGGGCCAGGGGGAGTTGCGGCACCGGGAGTGCCTGACGCGCGATCATCTGATTCCGCTGTCGCGGGGCGGGGACAACGAGTGGAGCAACGTGGTGACCGCGTGCAGCTCATGCAACACGCGCAAAGGGAACCACCTACCGCAGGAATGCGGGATGCACCCGCTGGTGCCTCCGCGCGAGCCGCATTTCGTCCACCTCTCGTGGGCGGTCCGCCGGCTTTCCGTCACGCAGGCCAAGTACATCAAGCTGTTCTACGGCGACGAGGCGCTGCGCGCCCTCGGCGGGACGATCTAGCC
>DAIPLK010000097.1:3457-11151 GCA_036769285.1 Gemmatimonadales bacterium
CTCGAAGGTCGCGCTGCGGACCTCCAGGCGGAGGCTAGGCAGCCCGGCGAGGCGGAGCAGGAACCGGGTGGCGCCCCGGCCAAGTGCGTCGCCCACACCTTTCTTCCCCTCGGCCACCTCGTCCAGATCGCCCTCGAGGAATCGCTGCAGCTCGTCGAGATCGGAGTCGGACAGCGTCGAGATCTCCAGCGCGGCGGTGTAGTAATATCGCCCAGCCGCCGCCGGGCGCACGCTCACCTGGTAGGCGAAGGCCAGCGCCGCGTTGAGCGCGTCGAGCGTCGCGTAGCGCCGCTCCTGCGCGCGGTCCCCCACCAGGGTGAGCACCGTGTACTGGTCGAGCAGCGGCTCGTGCCGGACAACGAGGTCCCAGTCCGCCTGCCGTTCGAACGCGTCGAACCAGCCGCCCCGCGCGCGCCAGACCTCGACCCGGTAGTGCAGCCGCACCGGGAGCCCCGAACGCAGCGCCGCCAGCCAGCGGCCGTCGCCCAGCAGATTCTCGGAGCGGACCACCGGCGCCCGGGAGCCGGAGGGCGTCGAGTCGTCGGCGAGACGGACGGTGAGCCGGATCGCCTCGGCCGCCTGCGCCTGCGCCGTTCGTCCCGGAAGCAGGGCGAGGACGAGCGCCGCCGCCACAACGAGCGCGCACCGGGTCCGCCGGCGTCGTTGGAGCGACATGATCGAGGGCACTAGAACCGGCGTTGCAGTCGGACGAGGAATCGCACGGGCTCGCCCCCGGTCAGGCTCTTGGCCAAGTAGGCGCCGATCTCGCCGGCGTCGAGCCCGATGCCGATGTCGGCCTTCCACTCATGGAAGGAGGGGATGCGGTTCGCCGGCACCTGGCCCGGCCCGTCGCCCGCCAGCCACCCCTTGCCGGCATCGCTGAAGAACACGAGGTCCGCTTCTTCAATGCCGATGAAGCGCCCCGCGGCGCCGCTCTCGCGGTCGCGCAGGCGGTAGCCGAGGTTGAGGCCAAGCCGGGTACGCACCTCGACCTGGGCGATGAGCGATCGGTCGCACAGGGCGGGGTCGGACGCGTCCACGAACCCGCGCGGAGCGCAGGTGGAGGCGCGGAAGCCGTACCCCGGCAGCAGGTCAGGCCCTCCCAGCGAGACCCGCCGCTGGATGGGCATGCGGTCGCCGCCGATCCAGCCGTCGGCCCGGAGCCGGGAGTTCACCCGCAGGCCCGGAGCGAGCCGTGAATACCGCCGCAAATCGAGCGTGAGCCGGTCGAACGCATACCCGCCGCCGGTCGGAATCAGCGGGCGGACGGTCTCGGGCAGCGTGACCGGGGCAACGTCGTCGCTGGTGGCGTGCTCGTAGCGCGCGCGGAGCAGCCAGCCGGTGCTGGGTCGATCGCGATCATTCCGGGTGTCGAGGTCGAGCTGTACGCCGGTCGTGAAGTAATGGCCGTCGTCGCTGAGCGGGTTGCGTCGCCACCGGTCGCTGTTCCGGAGCAGCGACCACGGGTCCGTGGCCCGCACCGAGCGCTCGTGGTCTCGCCGCAGGGACAGCTCGAGTCGAAGGGACCGCGTCGGCTGCACCCACCCAGCACCCCCGCCGCCGCGCCGCTCCAAGTAGTCGCGATAGTCACGCTGGAGCAGGAACGCGGACCAGCCGTTCTCCGCCGGCGAGAGCGGCTGATCCTCGAACGACGCCACCTCGCTGTAGACCCGTCCCGCGATGCCGCCGACGGGGAAGCGGAGCTCGGCTCGCGCGCCGTACCCGAAGTCGCTGCTGAGGCGTGAGCCCTCACCGGCGGTGCGCAGGAGGCCCCGGAGGTCCACCCGCGCGACCGACCGCCTTGAGGGGCGCAGTTCGAACGTGGGCCCGAAGACGATGGGGAGCCCCTCGATACGGTTGTACGTGCCCCCGGTCGCGAGGAGCAGGGTCGTGCGAATCCGGCCGGTCTGAAAGCTGGTCCGCGCCTCCGCCAAATCGCTCAGCGGGCGCCGGCGCTCCCGGAGCACGAGGGTCCCCTCGGCCGATCGCAGTACGGGCGCGGCGTCCCATACGACCCGCTCACGCCCCACGTGGCGCGTGTCGGGGCTCCGGATCAGGCGGCCCCCGACCACGAGCACATCGCCCTCGATCTCCGCTCCCGGCAGCAGGAACAGCGTGGCGTTGATCACCACGACGTCGCCGCGCACCCGGCCCGCGAGACGCAGCGACCCCCGGAAGAGGGCCAGCCGTCCCACGAACGCGCTGCCCGCGGGGAAGCTCACCTCGCCCTGCATGCGCGTGGTCGCGGAATCATTGTAGAACGCCAGCAGCTCGGCCACGACGTCGGGCGGAGGGCCGGCGCGCACCACGGCCGAATCGCTGGGGGGCCGGTCCGGATCGATGACGATGACGCTGTCCTGTGCCCGCAACAGGGGAGGCAGCGCCAACAGGAGGATCAGGCCGCCGACGGGGAGGCGCATGCGGATCTCGCAGAGGTGGAGGAGGGCCGGCCGGGCTACTCCCGATCGAGTCCCAGCCGGCGCATCCGGCGGTAGAGGTTTGCCCGGTCGGTCTGCAGCACGCGGGCGGCCTCGGCGACGTTGCCCTGCGCCTGTGTCAGCGCTGCGCCGATGAGCCCCCGCTCGAAATCGTCCAGTGCCTCGGCGAGCGGGCGGCCGAGGGCGGCGGCGGCGGCGGGCGGCGTCGGCCCGCCGCGCAGCACCTGGCGCACCGCCGCCGCGTCCACCGTCGCGCCACACAGGATGCCCAGCCGCTCGACCAGGTTGGCCAGTTCGCGCACGTTGCCGGGCCAGGCGTAGCCCGCCAGCGCCTCGAGCGCCTGGGGCGTGAAGATCGGCGCCTGACGCGGCCGCACCCGCTCGGCCAGATGCGTCACCAGCGCCGGCAGGTCCTCGAGCCGCTCACGGAGCGGAGGGAGGCGGATCGGAAAGACGTTCAGCCGGAAGAACAGATCTTCGCGGAACTCGCCGGCCTCCACCGAGTCCTCGAGCCGCCGGTTCGTGGCGGCGACGATCCGCACGTCCACCCGCTGGGTACCCTCCGCGCCGATCCGCTGCAATTCGCCGGTCTCGAGCGTGCGGAGCAGCTTCGCCTGGGCGTCGGCGCTCAGGTCGCCGATCTCGTCGAGAAACAGCGTGCCGGTATGGGCCAGCTCGAACCGGCCCAGGCGCCGCTCGGTGGCCCCGGTGAACGCTCCGCGCTCGTGGCCGAACATCTCGGACTCCACCAGATCGCGCGGGATGGCGGCGCAGTTGACCGTGACGAACGGGCGGCCGGCGCGCCGGCTCGCTGCGTGGACCGCCGCCGCCGCCAGCTCCTTCCCCGTGCCGCTCTCTCCGGTGAGGAGGACTCGCGCCTCGGTGGGCCCCACGCGGGCGATCAGCGCGCGCACCTGCTGCATCGCGGCGCTCTCGCCCACGAGGGCCGAGCGGCGCCCGAGCTCAGCGTGGAGGGCGCGATTCTCGGCCCGCGCGCGGTTCAGCTCGAGCGCCGCCCGCACCGTCACGAGCACCGACTCGGGGGTGAGCGGCTTCTCCAGGAACTGGAAGGCGCCGAGCTTGACGGCGCGCACCGCGTCCGTGAGCTGCGCCTTGCCGCTCATCATGATGGTGGCCGTACCCCGGCCCCGCTCGCGGATGCGGGCCAGTGTTTCGAGCCCGTCGGGACCGGGCGGCATGAACAGGTCGAGCAGGACGACGTCGGGGTCGACGTCGTCCAGCTGGAGCAGCGCCGCGTTGCCGTTGGGCGCCTCCGCCACGGTGTACCCCTCCTCGCGGAGCAGCGCCGCCAGCATCCGGCGGATGTTGGCCTCGTCGTCCACCAGGAGAATCTGGGCCCGGGCCCTCACCGCCCCCGCATCCGTACGACGAATGTGGCGCCGCCGCCCGGCGTCGGCTCCACGGCGATCGCGCCCTGGTGCATCTCCACCGTCTGCCTGGCCAGCGCAAGTCCGAGTCCGGTGCCGCCGCTCTTGCCGGTGACGTACGGGTCGAACAGGCGGCCGGCGAGCTCGGGCGGCACGCCGGGCCCGTGGTCGCGGATCTCGACCCGCACGCCGCCGTCCTCGGCCCGGGCGGCGACCTCGATCTCGCCCCGTGCGTCGCAGGCCTCGACGGCGTTGCGCACGATGTTGCCGAAGGCGCGGCGGAGTGGGTCGTAGTGGCCGAGCAGCGTGGGTAGGGCCGGATCGAGCGCCAGCCGAATGCGCATCGTGGGTGGCACGCTGGTGCGGGCGAGCCCGGTCAGCAGCTCCGCCAGGTCCACCGGTGCGGCGGGACCCTCCGGCAGCCGGCCGAAATCGGTGAACTCCCGCGCGAGTTGCTCGAGCCGGCCCGATTCGGCAACCAGGACTTCGATCGCCTCCTGCTGCCCTGGTGCCGCGGAGCGGGACAGCTGGGAGACTGCCAGCCGGATCGGCGTGAGCGGGTTTCGCATCTCGTGGGCCACCCGGCGCGCCGTCTCGCGAAAGGCCCGGAGCCGTTCCGCTTCGATTTCCCGCGCGCGTCCCTGCTCGATCGCTTGGGCCATCTGGCGGAGCGCGGTGCGAAGCGCCTCGAACTCCGGCGCTCCCCGGCGCGGCAGGTCCGGCGGCAGCGCCTCCATGCGGCGAATGTGGCCGGTCCACCCGATGAGCTCTTCGATCGGCCGGCTCAGTTGGCGCGAAAGGTGGCCGCCCAGCCGTACCGACGCGTACAGGAAGGCGGCGCCCACCAGGAGCACGACCAGCCCCAGGCCGGCGTAGTAGTAGCGGCCAAAGGTATCCACCCGCTGGAACTGGCCGAGGGCGCTGTTGAGCTTGTTGGCGTGATCGGTGAGCGCCCGCCGCTCCGGGGGGCTCAACCGCGTCGAGTCGAGCGTCTGGATCAGCGTCCGTCCGGACGCGCCCACGTCTTCCATGGCTCGCAAGGCACCGGCTGCTGGGGTGGTGGAGCGCACGGTCAGCGCCCAGCCGAGGATCGCCACCGCGGTAGGGGCGGCGCCGAGGCAAATCAGGACGAGGAGGATCCGCTGTCGGAAGGCGAGGCGCATCGCCTTTGAAGATAAGCCGCGGGGCCGTGGAGGGCCCAGCCGCTGGCCGCTCCGAGCGCTCCGGCCAGCCATTCCGACCAGTGCGTGGTCGGGAAGCCCGCCGCAGCCGGGAGCACCGCGAGCAAGCTGACGAGCGCCGCCGCCAGGGCCAGGACTGCTCCGGCCGGACGGCGGGTCCAACCCGCCCAGTAGCCGAGTGGCAGGACGAGCGCCCAGAGACAGGCCGCCGTGATCCACCGGACGGCGGTGCTCCCGGCGAGCGCGAACGGCATGATCATGACCCAGCCATCGGGCGGCGAGAGCGTGAGCTCGACCGTGCGGATGCTCCCCGCGTACGCCGAGCTGAGCCGGAGCCGGCGGCCCTCCTCCACGGCGCTCAGCCGGACGGGCACTCCGGTGGCGCCGGGAAGCCCGTCGGGCAGCGTCAGCATGGGAGGCTGGAGCCGGAACCGGAGGGCGCGCGCGGGGACGGCCACCGCTGCCTCCCGGCCGAGCTGGCTCAGCGTCAGCGCGCCGCCGGAGGGAACTCGGAACATGTAGATCCATGAGCGATCCCGCACCGGTTCCCCCGATACCAGGTCGATCTCCAGGGAAAGCCGTCCGCCGTCGAGCCGCCGCCGGAAGGCGGCCGAATCGGGCGGCGGTCCGTTGGGCGGCATCGGCATGCCGTCGAGCCGGACCGACCACACCCGGCCGCCGAACACGTCGCTTCCCAGTGACTCGTGCGCCCATCGGCTCATGAGCTCGCCGTCCGGTGTCCATGGCGTGAGCAGCCAGGCCGAGGTGGCGAGCAGCAGAAGCAGGGCGGCCGTGCTGCCTGCGAGGAAGGCCCAGGCCCGCGTGGGGGTGGGTGCGATGACCCGTGGCAGGAGGCCGCCGATCGTCGCACCGATCGCGCCGCTGCTGGTGTTGGTGAGGAGGTCGCTCAGGCTCGCGTCCCGGCCCGGGACGACGCGCAGCTGCAGCAGCTCGACGGTAAAGGAAATGAGGCCGGCCAGGAGCACCGTGCGCCACCACGACTCGCCCGACAGCCGCAATCCGAGTGCGAGGGGGAGGAAGAGCAACAGGTTGGCCGCGACATCCGCGCCGCCGCGCTCCCCACAGACCAGGCAGAGCAGCGGTGTGGCGATCGAGAGGCCACGGGGGTCCCGCAGCGGGGCGAGCGTGGCTGCCGCGATGAAGGCCAGGCCCGCGATCGCCAGAGCCCTTCCGAGACGTCGTTGCAGCGGCCTCACTGGTTCTGTAGCGATCGGGAAGGCTCGGGAGGCAGACCGGTGGGGACGGGGACAGAAGGGCGCAGTTGACGCACGACGAGCGCGAAGCACGCGATGGCCCTCACGAACCAGCCGAGCGCCACCCCATAGATGACGCCGGCGAGACCCCAGCGGGCGCCCACGAATGCCGCGACCAGCGCCACGACCACTGCTGTCCAGCCGAAGGCGTTGACCAGTGAGAGCTCGCGGGCGTCCGCCAGCGCCGATGCGGTCGACCTGGCGAGCGCATTCGAGACTCTCGCGATGCCACTGACGATCGCGGCCAGTACCAGCGCGCCGGACAGGTGGTACTTGCCGGCGAGAAACAGGTGCTCGACCGGCGGTGTCAGGAACCAGATCAGCGCGGACGCCAAGAGCGTGATGCCGCCGACGAGCTTCGCCTCGTAGACGAGCAGGTGGCGGCGCTCGCTCACCGTGTCGGCCGCTCGCAGGCGTGGGAGCAGCGTGTAGCCCACGCCCATCTCCAGCACTCGAAAGGCGGAGCCCGCGATCGCTCCGAGCACGCCGAAGAGAGCAAGAGCCGTCAGATCGAGCACCCGGGGGATGATCAACCGCTCCGCGTACAGCAGCATCAGACCCGCCGCATTCATCCCCGCGAAGGAGAACGCCTCGTGCCACGAGAATGCCGCCGTGTCATGCGGTTTGGCCGCCTGTTCGGACAGCAGTACCCTCCAGCCATAGACGGCGGCGACCACGAGCCCGGCGCTGGAAATCAGCACGGGTGGCCAGGCGTGGCTGATCTGGCCGATGACCGCCGCCAGGGCAGCGACGAGGAGGACGACATTGGGGCTCTGCTGGAGCGCGAGCGAGAGCCCGAATCGCCGCTCACTCTGGAGCTTCGCGCCTGCCACCGTCATCGCGCCGCCGGCGACGGAGGCGACAAGAATCATGGCGGCCAGCTCCCGAGACATGTCGTAGACCAGCAGGCCGACGCCCGTGACGATCAGCGCGACCAGCAGGGAGACGGTGGCGACCCGGCGGAGCAGCCACGGCCCGGCCGCCACCGGGCGGCGGTTCACCACGCCGTCGATTCCTACCGGGGCCAGCGAGTAGCCCAGGCTTCCGAGCGTGATGGCGAGCGCGAACAGCCCATACTCCGTGGTCGGGAGCGCGCCCGCCAGGATGAGATTGGCGACCGCGGCGCCGACACCCCCGAGGCCCAGGATCGCGGTAGTGCGGAGGGTGGGAGAGTCCCAGAGCCGCCTCACAACAGCTCCGCCCGGCCGACCGCGGTACCGGGGTCGGGGCAGTAAGCGATTTTCATCGGCTGGTCTACTGCGGACGTGATCGGGGGGGAAGGCGTTCTTCGCGGGCGACGGTTGGGAGTCGGCACGCCACCTCAGACTCTTTCGCGCACGCGGTACGCCCGACGATGTGGCGACCGCAGGTGCACGATGATCTCGCCGACCAGGCCGAGCCCCAGGAGCTGTA
>DAIPLK010000098.1:0-11063 GCA_036769285.1 Gemmatimonadales bacterium
CTGACCGAGAACCAGAAGAAGCGGTTCGAGACCGAGGACGAGCTCGACTTCTCCTTCGGAATCCAGAACTTAGCTCGCTTCCGCGGCAACTGCTTCAAGCAGCGCGGCTGCGTGTCCATGGTAATCCGCATGATTCCCTTCAATGTGCGAACCTTCCACGAGTTGGGGCTTCCCCCGGTGATTGCGAAGCTCGCGGAGCGGCCGCGCGGGCTGATCCTGGTGACGGGGCCGACGGGCTCGGGCAAGAGCACCACACTGGCGGCCATCATCGACAAGATCAACAAGGAGCGGAAGGGGCATATCATCACGGTGGAAGACCCGATCGAGTTCATCCACCGCCACCAGAGCTGCATCGTCAACCAGCGCGAGATCGGCACCGACACGAAGAGTTTCCAGACCGCCCTCAAGTACGCGCTGCGCGAGGATCCGGACGTCATCCTGGTCGGCGAGATGCGCGACCTGGAAACCATCGCCGCGGCGCTCACCATCGCGGAGACCGGTCACCTCGCCCTCGCCACGCTGCACACGAATTCGGCGGCGGAGTCGATCAACCGTATCATCGACGTATTCCCGTCGAACCAGCAGTCGCAGGTACGCGCCCAGCTGGCGTTCGTGCTCGAGGGCGTGATCACCCAGACGCTGCTGCCCAAGGCCCGCGGCCGTGGCCGCGTCATGGCGTGCGAGATCATGGTGTCCACCCCGGCCATCCGCGCCCTCATCCGGGACGACAAGATCCACCAGATCTACTCGGCCATGCAGTCCGGAAAGAAACACGGCATGCAGACCATGAACGACGCGCTGTTCCAGCTCTACACCAACCGCGAAGTGGCCCAGGAAGAGTGCGAGCGCGTGTCCTCGGAGCCGAAGGAGTTCCTCCGGATGATCGGCGTGACTCCCATGGAAGACCAGGACATCGCGTCCATCGACCGGGCGCAGCGCGCCAACGCCGGCCGCCGTTAATCGGAGACCCTCCCGATGCCGATGTTCGAGTATACCGCCCGCTCCCAGACGGGTCAGATCCAGAGGGGCCAGCTGGATGTGCCGACCAAGGACGAGGTCAGCACCTACCTGCGGAAGAACCGCCTGATCCTGGTGAGTGTCCGCGAGGCGCCCAAGGCCATCAAGCTCAACCTGGGCGGGTCGCGTGTGAAGACGCGCGACATCGTCATCTTCACCCGCCAGTTCGCCACGATGATCAACGCCGGTCTGCCGCTGGTGCAGTCGCTGAACATCCTGGCCGCGCAGACCGAGAACAAGACCCTCGCCGACGTCACCCGCGCGGTGGTCTACGACGTGGAGAGCGGCAACACGCTGGCCGACGCCTTCTCCAAGCATCCCAAGGCGTTCTCGGCGCTGTACGTGAACATGGTGGCCGCGGGCGAGGCCGGCGGCATCCTGGACACGATCCTGCTCCGCCTGGCCACGTTCCTGGAAAAGAGCGATGCCCTCGTCCGCAAGGTGAAGGGCGCCATGATCTACCCGGGCGTGATCATCACGGTGGCGGGGGGCGCCATCGCGATCCTGCTCATCTTCGTCATCCCCACGTTTCAGAGCATGTTCGCCTCGGCCAATCTGGAGTTGCCGCTGCCGACCCGCATCGTGATCGGCATGTCGAACTTTCTGCTCAGCTACTGGTGGGCCATGCTGCTGGTCATCGGCGGCGTGATCTTCGGCATCCGGAGCTACTACGCGACGCCCGCGGGACGGCTGCAGATCGATGCCCTGCTGCTCAAGATGCCGGTCCTGGGCGACGTGCTCCGGAAGTCGGCGGTGTCGCGCTTCACCCGGACGCTGGGCACGCTGGTGAGCTCGGGCGTCTCCATCCTCGAGGGGCTCGAGATCACGGCCAAGACGGCGGGCAACCAGGTGGTGCACGACGCAGTCATGCAGTCACGCCAGAGCATCGCGGGCGGCGAGACGATCGCGGCGCCACTCGAGAAGTCGAAGGTGTTCCCGCCGATGGTCATTTCGATGATCGCGGTGGGTGAGCAGACCGGCGGTCTGGACGAGATGTTGAGCAAGATCGCGGACTTCTACGACGAAGAAGTGGACGTGGCGGTCAGCTCGCTCCTGAGCCTCATGGAGCCGGCCATGATCGTGATCCTCGGCGTGATCGTCGGCGGCATGGTGATCGCCATGTACCTGCCGATCTTCGACATGATGAACGCGGTGCAGTAGGAGGCCGCCCGCAGGAGCATGCGGCGAGGGCCCGGGGCAACCGGGCCCTCGCCATTTCTGCTTCCATCGCTCTCCATCCCCGAAGCGCCTCGACATCCGGTCGAGGGTGACCAAGGCCTACGGTCCGGGGCGGGACAGGTGCCGCCCCGCGGCGCAGGTCTGGACCAGAGCGGAACTTTCTGGTACTTGTAGATGCCGTTGGGAGCATCGCTAGGGATCCATGGCACCAGCCCGGGAAGGAGCGCGGCATGAGCGGGGTACGGGTACTCGTGGGCACGCGGAAGGGCGCCTTCGTCCTGACGTCGGATGGCAAGCGCAAGCGATGGGACGTCAGCGGTCCCCACTTCGCGGGTTGGGAGATCTACCACCTCAAGGGGTCGCCCGCCGATCCCGATCGGCTGTATGCGTCGCAGTGCAGCGGCTGGTTCGGACAGTTGATTCAACGCTCCGACGATGGCGGCAAGACCTGGGAGCCCGTGGACAACAAGTTCGTGTACGACGGCGTCCCGGGTACCCACCAGTGGTACGACGGCACCCAGCACCCCTGGGAGTTCAAGCGCGTGTGGCATCTCGAACCGTCGCTGACCGATCCGGACACCGTCTACGCCGGGGTCGAGGACGCCGCCCTGTTTTGCTCGACTGACGGCGGGCGGGCGTGGCAGGAGCTCCCCGGACTGCGCGGCCACCGTTCAGGGCCCAGCTGGCAGCCGGGCGCCGGTGGGATGTGCCTGCATACGATCCTGCTGGATCCGAGCGACCCCGGGCGGATCTTCGTTGCCATCTCGGCCGCCGGCGCGTTCAGGACCGACGACGGCGGAAAGACATGGCGACCGATCAACCGTGGACTCAGGTCCCAATACATCCCCGATCCGACGGCCGAGGTCGGCCACTGCGTGCACCGTATCGCGATGCACCGGTCCCGTCCCGGCGTGCTGTTCATGCAGAAGCACTGGGACGTGATGCGGAGCGACGACGCCGGCGACACCTGGCGCGAGGTCAGCGGAAACCTGCCGACCGACTTCGGGTTCCCGATCGACGTTCATGCCCACGAGCCGGACACGATCTACGTTGTCCCGATCAAGAGCGACTCGGAGCACTATCCGCCCGACGGAAAGCTGCGCGTGTACCGCAGCCGCTCGGGCGGCCAGGAGTGGGAGGCGCTCGCCAAGGGTCTCCCCCAGCGCGACTGCTACGTCAACGTGCTGCGCGAGGCGATGGCCGTGGACTCGCTCGACGAATGCGGCGTGTACTTCGGGACCACCGGTGGGCAGGTGTACGCTTCGGCCGACGCCGGAGACAGCTGGGCTCCCATCGTGCGGGATCTCCCGGCCGTGCTGTCCGTCGAGGTCCAGACGCTGGCATGATCCGGGTGGTGCTTCCGGGCCATCTCAGGACGCTGGCGCGCGTCGACGGAGAGGTGGAGCTCCAGGTCTCGGGTCCGGCGACGCGGCGCTCGGTCCTCGACGCGCTCGAGGCGGGCTACCCGATGCTGCGCGGGACGATCCGCGACCACGTCACCCAGGAGCGCCGGGCGTTCCTGCGTTTCTTCGCTTGCGAGCAGGATCTGACCCACGAGCCCGCGGACGCACCACTCCCCGCTGCCGTTGCGGCGGGGGAGGAGCCCTATCTGGTCGTGGGGGCGGTGGCCGGCGGCTAGGAGCGGTGATGAGGGTGTCTGAAACTCGGTTGAAGGTCGCCCGGTCCGCGGAGGGCAAGGTATCGCCGGACACGCCCCCCACCGGGGCCCCCACGGCGGTCGCCGGGCTCGCCACCCTCCTCGGCCTCGGCGTCGCCGTCCTCGCGCTGTTCGCCTTCGGCTGGCTGGCCGACGAGATGCTCGAGGGAGAGACCCTGGCCTTCGATCTCCGGCTCCGCGCAGCGGTGCATGCGCTGGCCACGCCCGGCCTGACGCGCATACTCGTGCTCGTGAGCACGTTAGGGGGGCCGGCGGGGCTGGTCCCTCTCGGCGCCGGGCTGGCGGCCCTGTTCGCCTGGCGGCGGTGGTGGCGCGGCGCCGCCCTCCTGGTGGTATCGATGATCGGGGCGGGGGTTCTCGAGACCGCGCTCAAGCTCGCCTTCCAGCGCCCGCGGCCCATCCCGTTCTTCGACTATCCGGCGCCCGCGAGCTTCAGCTTCCCCAGCGGGCACGCGCTCTTCTCCTTCTGCTTCTTCGCCACCGGTGCCGCGCTGCTCGCCCCGCGTCTCCTCCACCCTGCGCTCCGCTGGCTGGTGTGGATCGCCGCGGGCGCCGTGGTCCTGGCGATCGGCCTCTCCCGCATCTACCTCGGCGTCCACTACCCGAGCGACGTGGTGGGCGGCTACGCCGCGGGGCTGCTCTGGTCGAGTGTCATCATGGTGGGTGACCGGGTGGCGCATGCGTGGGCCCGGCGCGCCGGCGGGGCGTGACCGGAGCGGCGGCAGCATGAACAAGTATTCATACTCCGCTCATCGAGGTCTCACCCAGCGTCGCTTAGCCTGACTGGGGCGACCGCATTATAGTCACGTCATGAGCGGACTACCGGAGGTACCGATGCATCGACCGCAAGCGGTCGAGGAGCTTGAGAGTGTTGTCATCCGCTTCGCGGGCGATTCCGGCGATGGCATGCAGCTCGCCGGGGACGAGTTCTCCCGCTCGGTCGCAACCGCGGGCCATGGCTTCGCTACCCGGCCGGAATACCCCTCCGAGATCAGGGCCCCGGTCGGCACCCTGTTTGGCGTCTCCGGTTACCAGATCCAGTACTCATCCCACGAGGTGTTCACACCCGGCGACGCCGCGGACCTGCTGGTCGCCATGAATCCGGCGGCCCTCAAGCTGAGCCTGCCGGACGTGAAGCCGGGCGGGATGATCATCGTGAATTCGGGCGCCTTCACCGAGGCCAATCTCGCCAAGGCGGGCTACACGTCGAATCCGCTCGCCGATGACAGCCTGTCGCATTATCGGGTCTTCCCCGTCGACATCAGCGGGCTCACCTCCCAGGCACTCGCCGGGTCCGGTCTGTCGAGGAAGGAGATCGGCCGGTCACGGAACTTCTTCGCGCTCGGGCTCGCGCTCTGGCTCCACCACCGGCCCATCGACGACGAGATCGCCGACATCGAGCGGCGGTTCGCGGGCCGGCCGGAGGTCGCTGCGGCCAACGTCGCCGTGCTCCGGTCCGGCTACGCCTTCGGCGATGCCACGGAGATCTTCCCGGTCACCTACCGGGTGCGGCCGGCGCCGGTCGAGAGCGGACGCTACCGCAGCATCACCGGCAACCAGGCGCTCGCGCTCGGCTTCGTCGCCGCCGCCGAGTTGTCTGGCGTGCGGCTCGTCCTGGGATCGTACCCGATCACCCCCGCGTCGGAAATCCTCCAGACCCTCGCCGCCTTGAGACACTTCAACGTGGTCACCTTCCAGGCGGAAGACGAGATCGCCGGAGTCTGCTCGGCAATCGGGGCGGCCTTCGGTGGTGCGTTGGGGCTCACGACCACCTCCGGTCCCGGGATGGCGCTCAAGACCGAGGCGATCGGTCTCGCGGTCATGACCGAGCTGCCGCTGGTGATCGTGAACGTGCAGCGGGGCGGTCCGTCCACCGGACTGCCGACCCGGGTCGAGCAGGCCGATCTGCTGCAGGCGATCTACGGCCGCCCCGGTGAGTGCCCGCTCCCGGTCCTCGCCGCGCGATCCCCTGCCGACTGCTTCGACTGTGCCATCGAGGCGTTCCGGATCGCGATCAAGTACATGACCCCGGTCATCCTCCTGTCCGACGGCGGCATCGGCACCAGCGCCGAGCCGTGGCGTATCCCGGCGGTGGAGAGCCTCCCGAGGCTCGAGGTCAAGTACCGCACCGATCCCGAGGACTTTCGCGTCTACCAGCGTGACGAAAATCTTGCCCGTGCATGGGTCCGCCCGGGGACACCGGGGCTCGAGCACCGGATCGGCGGTCTGGAGAAGGACTTCATGTCGGGGGACATCTCGACCGATGCGGCCAACCACCAGCGCATGGTCGAGGTCCGGGCGGCCAAGGTGGCCCGGGTGGCGCAGGACATCCCGCCGCTCCACGTGGACGGTGCGCAGTCCGGAGACCTGCTGGTGGTCGGGTGGGGCAGCACCTACGGGGCGATCGAGCAGGCCGTGGTCCAGGCCCATGATCAAGGGATGGGCGTGGGGCACCTGCACCTGAGGCATCTCAATCCGTTCCCGGCCGACCTCGATGGAGTGCTCAAGCGCTTCCGCCGGGTGCTCGTGCCCGAGCTCAATCTGGGTCAGCTGGCCCGGCTCCTCCGCGAGCGCTGCCTCGTGGACGTGGTGCAGCTCAACAAGGTCCAGGGGCGGCCGCTCACCGTCGCCGAGGTCTATCAGCGAATCCTGGAGGTGGCCGGATGAGCTTCGTGCGCGAAAGCCCGCTCCCGCTCTCCCGCAAGGACTTCGAGACCGACCAGGAGGTGCGATGGTGCCCGGGCTGCGGTGACTTCGCCGTCCTGAGTCAGGTGCAGAAGCTGCTGCCCGGACTCGGGATCCCCCGGGAAAACTTCGTCGTCATCTCCGGCATCGGGTGCTCGAGCCGGTTCCCATACTACGTCGAAACCTACGGGATGCACAGCATCCATGGTCGGGCGCCGGCCATCGCCACCGGTCTCAAGCTCGCCCGTCCCGAGCTCTCGGTCTGGGTGGTGACCGGCGACGGCGATGCCCTGGCCATCGGGGGCAACCACTTCATCCACCTGATGCGACGGAACGTAGATCTCAAGATCCTGCTGCTCAACAACCGAATCTACGGGCTCACGAAGGGGCAGTACTCACCCACGTCCGACTTCGGCCAGCGGTCCAAGACCTCGCCGCTCGGCTCGATCGACCGTCCCTTCGATCCCGTCGCGCTCGCCCTCGCGGCGGGGGCCACCTTCGTGGCCCGGTCACTGGACGTCGACCAGGAGCACCTGGCAGGAGTCCTCCGCCAGGCTGCGTTGCACCGGGGGACCGCGTTCGTCGAGATCTACCAGAACTGCGTCACCTTCAACGACGGCGCCTACGACTCTTTGACCGACCGCGCCACTCGAGACGACACCCGTCTCCTCCTCGAGCACGGCAACCCGCTCGTCTTCGGAAAGGGGCGGAACCGCGGGATCCGGTTCGTGGGCGGGGAAGCGCAGGTGGTGCCGCTGGGCCAGAATGGCGCCACGGCGGCCGACTGCGCGGTCCACGATGCCCTCGCGGCCAGCAGCGGGCCTGCATTCCTCATTTCTCAGCTCGGGCCGCCGGACTTCCCGGTTCCGCTCGGCGTATTCCGCGCGGTCGAGGCACCGACCTACGACGAGCTCAGCGAGGAGCTGGGGCGCAAGGCGCGGGCGGCGAGCGGTCGGGGGACCCTGGAGCAGCTGCTGGCGACCGGGACCACGTGGACGATCGAATGAAACCTTGAGCGGGTCGGGTCGAGAGTCCGTTATCCACCGCGCGCCAGCCGCACCGCGACCAGCACCAGCGCCACCCCCATCAGCGCGTTGAACCGCGCTACCCACGCCGCCCGGTTCCGGAGGGCCAGCCCCTCCGCGCTGCCGGGCGCCGCCAGCCCCGCGCGGGGGCCGAGCACGAAGTCGTGCACGGCACTCACCGCGATCATCGTCACCACGATCACCAGCTTCCAGGCGAGCGAGTGACCGGCAGCGGTGGTCCAGAAGGCCCGTGAGCCGAGTACCCCCTCCCACGCCAACCACCCCCGGAATCCGAGGTTCAGCACGCCGGTCACGATGAGCACCGCGATGGCCCACCAGCCGAGCTTGCGAAAGCGGACGCCGAGTCCGTGGAACAGCTGCTGCCGCAGCTCGGCCGGCTCGATCCGCCGTAGCAGCGGGGCCCCCACGACGCCCAGGAAGAACATCCCGCCGAGCCAGAAGATCGCCGCGAGGAGGTGGAGGGTGACGCTGGCCAGGTAGACCGTGCGCATCCGCTCGGCTGCGCCTTACGGCGCTGCTACCGGGAGTGCCATCGGGCGCGGGGCGGGCCCGTTGATCGTCCGCCAGATGTTGAAGATGAACAGGTAGGCGCCCAGGGCGCTCAGCACGCCCCCGATGGCGAGGATGGGCGTCGCCCGCGTTCCCAGATGGGGCGCCAGGCCGAAGGCCGCGACCATCGTCGCCAAGCCGAGGTTCGCGACGACCCAGTGCACGCCCGCCAGCCGGCGGCTGTGCAGGGGATGCCCGCTGAACCGTGGCAGCACATGGTACCCGACACCGGAGATCATCATCGCGACGAACCCCAGCATGTTCATGTGCATGTGCGCGGGCCGGTAGACCAGCCACGCCGGGTGCGCCGCCATGGCGGCGCCCAGGGTGACTCCCAGTCCCAGCCAGGTCAGGCTTGCCTTCATGAACCCGCGAACGAACCACTCCATCCTGGTCTCCTCAGCGACTCGCGGGCCGCGGGGCGATGACGGCCAGCAGGATCAGCTCCCCGGTGGTGGCGCGCATCCCATGGGGCTCCTGCGGCTCGTAGGCGACGACCGTTCCGGCGCTCACCGCGCGCTCCCCGTCGGCACCGCTCACCAGGCCGGACCCTGACAGAATGTGCAGCACGACGGTGGACGGGCTGGTATGCGTCGGCAGGACCTGGCCGGCGGCGATGCGGAAGACGATCAGCCTGGCGTCCGGGCCGTCGTGGATGAGCGCCATCGCCGGCCGCGCAGGGTGCACCGCGACCGCATCTCTGGCGGCGGCCATGGGGTCGAGGGTCTTCATTTCGTTGTCTTCAGGGCGGGCTCGAGCGCCGCGAGTAGCTCCTCGGGAGCCAACCCGATCGATCCGGCGGCCTCGGCGAGCGTTTGGGTTCCGCCGCAACAGGTGTCCACGCCCAGGCGGTTCAGCGTCCCCACGATCTGCGGCGCGGCGAGCAGCGCCTCGTTCACCGTCCACTGCAGGATGTCCATAGCGTCTCCTCCGGCTCGGCCGAGGCGGGGGTGCGCGGGGTTCGCATCCCGCGGTTCGCCGTGTAGATTGTCGAATTCTACCACGATGCCGCCGGCTTTCCCAAGGAGCGGTTCGATGCATCAGCGGCGGTTCCTCGGGATGACGATCGCCACCGTTGTTCTGCTCGGCAGTGCCCGTCCGGCGCCGGCCCAGCAGCTCACCTGGAAGAACGGGCTCACCTTCTACCTCGATAACACCGAGTTCTTCAATCCGTACCGCACCGGGGAAACCTTGCTCGGCGGCCAGGTCCTCAGCTACCTCTCCGCCGCGCTGGGGCCCCGCACCGAGGTGATCGCGGGGTTCCACGGCAACCACCAGAGCGGCGACTCCCGGTTCCTCTACCCCTTCAAGCCGATTCTCGGCTTCCGCTACCGCACCGATCACTCCTTGGGCGTCCTAGGGACGCTCGTCACCGAGGACCGGCACGGCTACCTCGAGCCGCTGCAGGGTGCGCTGCTCGACCTGACACGTCCGGTCGAGTACGGCGTACAATGGCGGGAGCAGCATGCGGCCGGCGGCGGGGAACTCTTTCTTAATTGGCAGCGGCTCAACACGCGGCGGGGACGGGAGGCCTTCGACTACGGGCTGCTCCTGCACGCGAGCCCGACACGCTGGCTCCGGCTCGAGCTGCAGGGACACGGGCTGCACCACGGCGGGCAGCTCTACACGGCGGGCCAGCCGGTGGCCAACAACCAGGTGCTGGCTCTCGGCGGCCAGCTCCATGCGGTTCTGCCGGTAGTCGGCTCAAGCACCCTCCGCGCCTTCCAGCTGCTGAGCCACGGGGACATCGACAGCCTGCCAGCGGGCCGTCCCGACCACGGCCACGGGACCTACCTGCGCCTGGGGATCACGCCCGGCAACTGGATCGAGCTGTTCGCCATCCAGTGGTGGGGACGCGACTTCCTCTCCAACGAAGGCGACGCAAACTACAATTCGCAGGGCTCCGATCCGGCGTTCTATCACCCCTACCGCAAGTACCAGGAGATCGGGCTCGCCCGGCGCACGCCGATCGAATCCGGCCTCACCCTCGACACCGAGTTTCGGTTCCACCGCATCGACGACCGGCGGAGCATTGCCATCGGCACGTCGCCCTGGGAGTACTCCTACCGCCTCGTCGTCCGGGCGCCGTTCAGCATGCGGCTCGGACGGCCCACCGAGGCCAACTAGTCGCGCCTGTCCCCTCGGGCGGGGCCATGGCCCCGGATTTGCCCAGTCGACGGCGGTTCAGCACCCCGCTTCTTCGACATCTCCCCGGACAGGAGGACTCATGGCGGCTAAACGACTGGCAATCCTGACGCTCGCCATCCTGGCGGGCTGCGGCGGCGACCGCGGCGCCAGGCTGGCGGCTGACAGTTTGAGCCGCGATCTGCAACGGCTCCCGGTCGATTCGTCGGCCACCCTGAACGACCAGGCCGGGGCCACCCCGGCGCCCGGAATGGTGGCCTCGAAGCCGACACCGAAGCCGGTGTCGAAGCCCAAGCCGGCGCCCAAGCCGGCACCGGCGCCCAAGCCGGCTCCCGCACCGCGCGCCCTCGCCGCCGGCGCGACCCTCGCCACCACGGTGGACCGCGAGATCTCGTCGAAGACCGACAAGGCGGGCGCCACCGTCACGGGGACCGTCGCGAGCGACGTGACCGACGCCAGCGGACGGGTCGTCATTCCCGCCGGCTCCAAGGTGACGCTCAGCATCACGGAGATCCACGAGTCCGAGAACAAGGGCGACAAGACCGGCAAGCTCACGCTCACGCCCACCGCCGTGGAGATCGAAGGCCAGAGCTACGCGCTCGAGGGCTCCGCGGTGGCGCTCGACCGCACGCTGCGCGACCGCAAGACCAACGCGGGCGATGTGGCCAAGGTCGGCGCGGGTACGGCGGCCGGCGCCATTCTTGGCCGAGTGATCGGCGGCAGCACCAAGGGCGCCGTGATCGGCGGCGTCATCGGCGGCGCGG
>DAIPLK010000206.1:0-3300 GCA_036769285.1 Gemmatimonadales bacterium
CCGGCTCAGTCGTCGACCAGCCGGGTCCGCATGTTGATCCAGGAGCCCAGGCGCTTCTGGCCCCCGCGAAAGTCGAAGTGCTCCTCCGCCATCAGCCGCTCTCCCTGTGGGGTCGCGGGCGCTGTCAGGTGCCAGAGCAGCAGCTGCTGGCCGATCGAGGACGCCGGCATCCAGACCCCCGGCTGCACGCCGGGGTAGAGCGACGCGTATTCGGGCTTCAGTCGGGCCTCGCGGATCGTGCTCTGCACGCTGCTCCTCCGTCCGGCAGGGTTGACGCTGGTTCCGGGGACCGCTCTCTTGGTGACCATGGACGACGCCGCGGCCGACACGATCTGCAAGCGGGCGATGGTGGAACTGGTCTTCCTGCTGCGCCACCAGCAGCAGCCCAGGACCCGGGAACGGCGGGACTGGTCGCTGCTCCGCAACCTGGTGCGTGAGGCGCTCGCCTCCGGGCCGCGGCCGGACCAGCTGCAGGAAGGACCGTGGCGCGTCGGCCAACGGCCCCTCCGCCGGCCGGGGCGGAACGGGCTCAGGTTCGTCCCCCTGGTCACGCGGGGCGATACCGAGATCATGATGCCGACGCCCGAGGAGGCCGAGAATCTGGTGGCCTTCCTCAACTGGTGCGGCATGCCGGAGTTCGGGGAGCGCTGACGGGAGACATCCCGTCCGCGCCGAAGATGCGGCCGGAACGAGCGCGAGGGAAGGGGGTGGCACGGGGGCGCGGGGCGGACCTGTCGCGGGCTTCCGGACCCTCCGGTGTGCGGCTAGCTTTGCTGTCCCCCGGCGCCGTAGCCAAGTGGTAAGGCAGAGGTCTGCAAAACCTCCATCATCGGTTCGATTCCGATCGGCGCCTCTCAACCGCCGTAATGACTTACGGGCCCCGTTACTGGGGCCCGTTCGCGCTGAAGGGTTGCGGTCCGGAGCGCGGGTTTCGCTACCTCACCCCCCTCCTCGAACGTCCCGCCGAGGCGCACGGTGGCCGCCCGCGCGCACACCGGCGATGCCCTCCCCGCCGAGCGAGCGGAACCAGACCGGCAGGGCGCCCGGCACGCCCCCGGTCACTGTTCCCATCGGCCATCGGCAGAAGGTACCGGAGGAAGGGCCGTAGGAAACGCCGACAAGCGCCTTCGCCAATCCGTTGGCCGACTGGTCGCGGCGGATGCGCCGGGCGCGTCACCCCGCCAGCCTCAGCAACCCCAATGTCACGAGTAGCGGGATGATCACCGCCACGATCGCCTCGCCCGCAATGAAGCCGGAGGCCGCGGCGATCGCGTAGCGCCGGTGGGACTGTGGCCGCGTCATCCGCCATACCTGGTCGGCGACGGCGCCGAGGAAGATCGTGGTGACCGCGCTGATCGGGATGAGCACGCCGATCCCCATCCCCGTGGGCGAGGGAACGAACCAGCGCCAGGCCTTGCGCTGCTCCAGCAGGGTCAGGATCACGCCGACGATGGCGCCGACCGCGAACGACGCTTTCATCCAGGCAAGCCGGGCGATGGCTTCCGGGCTCATCGCGGCCGTTCCCGAGAGCTGCTGCGTGACGATCTTCGCGAAGCCTACCCAGCGCTGCGAGACGGGGCTGGTGAGCTGCGCGCCCTCGCCGCTGATTCCGTACGTGTCGCGCAGGACCGGATACATCCACGCGAGGGCGAGCGCGCCGACCGGCACGGCGAGGAGCTGCATGTATGCGAGGATGCGCGGCGTCGAGCCGATCATGCTGCCCACCTTGTAGTCCTGCATCAATCCCTCGGACTCCGCGGCCACGGCGCCGGTGATGCCGCTCGACACCATGCTCGCGCGCATGTCGCCGGGAGCAATGGCGCCGAACAGCGCCTGCGTGAGGTTCGCCATTGTGGAGATCGGGCCCCAGTTGGTCTCCCCGAGCACGCGCAGCGCGACCAGGCTGAGCGGGATCGCGAGCAGGATCGCGACGACCGAATGCCACACCGGGGTGCCAAAGAACGCGTGCTGCACCAGGATCAGCAGCAAGCTGGCGGCCAGGCTCCCCACCCAGACCCAGCGCAGCGACAGGTCACCGCTCAGGTCGCCCGCCGTCGAGAGGCCCCTGAATGTCTTGGCGAGCACCCGCCAGCGGAGGAGCAACGTGGAAATGCCGCCCGCGATCAGCACTCCGACGCCGGGCCACATCACGAGCAGGAGGATGTCCACCCGCCTCGCCGTGGCGGTGATGAGGCCGTGCTGTAGCAGCCACGCCGGCCCGACGATCCACGCGATGAGGCCGCCGAGCAGCATGCTCGCCGAGACGCGCAGCCCGATGATCATGCCGGAGCCGACATTGAGCAGCGAGATGCCGAAGCCGAGTCCGACGGTCGCAGAGAAGGCGTTCGCCTTGACGCCGATCGTCTCGATCAGCCAGCGAAGCTGGGTGGCGAGGAAGACCGCGCCCGAGACGGCCAGCGCGCCGACCATCGCGAAGGTGGAGCGGCGGGCCTGCTCGCCGCGTGCGTCGAGCATGATGAGCGTCTCGCCCGCAGCGATGCCATCGGGGAACGGCAGCTGCTCGTCGTCGATGAAGTGCTTGCGGAGCGGGACCGCGAGGAACACGCCGAGGATGCCCGCGATCGAAAGCCACACCCAGGTCTGGAGCCGGGTGAGGTGTACGTCGAACCCGCTCCCCGGCTCGGCGGCGAGCAGGTCGAACGCGGCGAGCAGCCAGCAGAGGAACGCGATCTGCCCGGCGGCGGTGCCTGCCGTCTGGACGATGTTGTTCTCCCAGCGATTGTAGCTCTTCGAGAAGATGCCGAGGGCGAGGAAGCCGAAGAACGCCGAGACAACCGAGATGTTCGGGCCGAACCCGAACTTGAGCACGACGTAGGGATAGGACGCGCCGATGACGAGAGCGACCAGGAGGCCGACGGCAATCGAGCGCGGGGTGAACTCGCGGATGTGCTCCGGTTTCTGCGGGCCGGGCTCGGTCAAGGGACATCCTCCAGTCGGCGCGGGACAATGCCGCTCGCCCTGGCCATCGGCGAGAATGCGGAATCGACGCTGGTTGATGCAAGGTAGCGCTGGACGAGGAACGCGTCAGCAGTCATGGCACCGTATCTTTGGTGAGATGGGCAGAGAGCCATGCTGAAACCCGCTGCGCCCGCCGCCCGTCCGTGAAGGCCGCTGCCCGACCCTCGGGCCCCACACCACCTTGTCCGGGTCACCCAATGAAGGCTCGCGTCCTCCGGCTGCCGCTGATCGCCGTGCTCGCGCTCCTCCCGGTCGCCCTGGCGGCGGCGGCGCCCGGCCCGCCCGCTTCGCTGGCGTACAGCATCGACCTGAACCGGCGGG
>DAIPLK010000207.1:0-3295 GCA_036769285.1 Gemmatimonadales bacterium
CGACGTGGTCATCACCGAGATCGGCGGCACCGTGGGCGACATCGAGTCGCTGCCGTTTCTCGAGGCCATCCGGCAGTTCCGCCAGGAGGTCGGGCGCGACAACGCGATCTTCATCCATCTGACGCTGGTGCCGTACATCGCCGCTGCGGGGGAGCTCAAGACCAAACCGACCCAGCATTCCGTGCGTGAACTCATGCAGATCGGAATCCAGCCGGACATTCTGATCTGCCGAAGCGAGCAGCCAATCTCCGCCGACATCAAGCGGAAGATCGCGCTCTTCTGCAACGTGGATTTCGGCTGCGTCGTCGAGAGCCCGGATGTGAGGTCGATCTACGAGATTCCGCTCCGGTTCCTCGAGCAGGGGCTCGACCGTGAGGTGTGCCAGCGGCTGCGGCTCGAGACGAAGGAGCCGGACCTCCGCGGCTGGAAGGCGATGACCGATCGGATCCTCCAGCCGACGCATCGCGTCCGGATCGCGGTGGTCGGCAAGTACACGGCGCTCCACGACGCATACAAGTCGGTGAGCGAAGCGCTCATCCACGGCGGCATTCCGCACGACGCCAAGGTGGACGTCGAGTGGATTCCGAGTGACCGGTTCACCGATCAGGCGGCGGCCGGCCGGCTGCTCTCCGAATTCGACGGGCTGCTGATCCCGGGCGGCTTCGGCGAGCGCGGCGTCGAAGGGATGATCCAGGCGGTGCGATGGGCCCGCGAGAACGGTCTCCCGTTCTTCGGCATCTGCCTCGGGCTCCAGATCGCCATCATCGAGTTCGCCCGGAACGTGTGCGGGATGCCGGATACCAACAGCACGGAGTTCGAGCCGGAGTGTGCTACGCCGGTGATCGCGCTGATGCAGTCCCAGCGTGACGTGAGCAACCTAGGCGGCACCATGCGGCTCGGCGCGTACACCGCCCGCCTTCGCCCGGGCTCGCGGGTGGCCCTGGCCTACGGCACCAGCGAGATCAGCGAGCGCCACCGGCACCGCTGGGAGGTCAGCAACGCCTACCGTGACGTGCTCGCGGAATACGGTCTCCGCCTGTCGGGCCAGTCGCCGGACGGCGGACTGGTCGAGACGATCGAGCTGCCCGACCACGCATGGTTCATCGGATGCCAGTTTCACCCGGAGCTCAAGTCGCGGCCGACGCGCCCGCATCCGTTGTTTGCGGGCTTCGTCGGCGCGGCGCTCCGGCACCGTCAGGGCGGCACACCGGGGCCGGCGCCCAAGGAGCTCGCGGAGATCGGACGCTGATGGCCTGGACCTTTGCGCGAACGCCGTTCCTGATCGCCGGCCCCTGCGTGATCGAGCCGGGCGATGTGCTCCCGCGGGTGGCCGGCACGCTTGCCCAGCTCGCCGCCTCGCGCGGCCTGCAGGTCTGCTTCAAGGCGAGTTTCGACAAGGCCAACCGTGCCCGCGGCGATGCGCCGCGTGGTCCGGGGCTGGAAGAGGGGCTCCGCATGCTCGAGCGGGTGCGTGCCGAATTCGGGCTGCCGATCCTCACCGACATCCACGAGTCGGTGCAGGCCGCGCCGGCGGCAGAGGTAGCCGATGTCCTCCAGATCCCCGCGTTCCTCTGCCGCCAGACCGACCTCCTGGTGGCGGCGGGGCGCACCGGGCGCCCCGTGAACGTGAAGAAGGGGCAGTGGGTCCAGGCGGAGACCATGGCGGGAGCGCTCGACAAGGTGCGGAGCGCCGGCAGTACCGACGTCGCCGTCACGGAGCGCGGCACCTTCTTCGGCTACGGCGACCTCGTGGTGGACATGCGGAACTTCGCACGGCTCCGGACGGCGGCGGGCGCGCCGGTGGTGTTCGACGCTACCCACGCCGTGCAGCAGCCGGGGCAGGGCGCGGGCGGCGCGAGCGGCGGGAATCGCGAGCACATTCCGGCCCTGCTCGCGGCCGCGGCCGTCGCGGGCGCCGACGGGTTCTTTCTCGAGACCCATCCCGCCCCGGCCGCCGCATTGAGCGACTCCGCCACGCAGTGGCCGCTGGACCGGCTCGATGCCTTGATTGGGCGGACCCTCGACCTGTGGTACCGCGCCCATGATTGACCCCGGATTGGCGCAGCGGATCCGCCTGCTGGGCCTGGATGTGGACGGCGTGCTCACCGACAATGGCATCTTCCTCGGCCCGGTGGACGGCCAGGTGGTGGAGCTCAAACGCTTCGACGTCCAGGACGGGCTCGGCCAGGTGATGCTGCGGACGGCCGGCCTGCCGGTCGTCTGGGTGAGCGGCCGCCACTCCGCGGCGACCACGGCCCGCGCCCAGGAGCTGCGAGTCGAGGAGGTGCTCCAGGTGCCCGGTCCGCGGAAGCTGGAGGCGTTCGGCGGGCTGCTCGAGCGCCGCGGGATCGCCTGGGAAGAGGCGGCGTTCGTGGGGGATGACCTGGCTGATCTGCAAGTGCTCCGGCGCGTCGGCTTGCCGATCGCCGTGGCCAACGCGGTGGCCGAGGTGAAGGCGGTCGCAGTCCACGTCACGCGGACCCCCGGCGGGCACGGCGCGGTGCGCGAGGTCGCGGAGACGCTGCTCAAGGCCCGTGGTGTCTGGTCGGAGCTGCTCGAGCGGTACTTCTCGGAACCGGCGGCTGCCCGTGCCGTCTGACACGGCGGGATTGATCGCCCTGGGACGCCGGGTGCTGGAGCTCGAGGCCGCGGCGGTGGGCACGGCCGCCGGACGGCTGGACGAGCGCTTTGCGCGCGCGGTTCGGCTGCTGGCCGACGCGTCGGGACGGGTGATCGTGTCGGGCGTCGGGAAGTCGGGTCTCATCGCGCGGAAGCTCGCTGCGACGCTGACCTCCACCGGCACCGCGGCCACCTATCTTCACCCCGTGGACTCGCTCCACGGTGATCTCGGACTGGTCGGCAGGAGTGATGTAGCGATCGTGTTGAGCAAGAGCGGGGAGTCCGAGGAGCTGTTCGGGCTGGTGGGATCGCTGCGGCGGATGGGCGTGCCGATCATCGCCATCACCGGCGCGACGGAGTCGTCCCTCGCCCGGGCGGCGACCCTGGCGCTCGACGGCGCGGTCGCCGAGGAGGCCTGCCCCCACGACCTCGCACCGACGACCAGCACCACCGTGGCCCTCGCGCTCGGCGACGCGCTTGCGGTCGCCCTGCTCGAGGTGAAGGGCTTCCGCCGGGAGGATTTCGCGGCCCTCCACCCCGGCGGGTCGCTCGGCCGGAGGCTGTTCCTCAGGGTGCGCGACGTGATGGTCCGTCCGGGCCGCGTGCTCGGTCCGGACGCCACCATGCGCCACGCGGTCGTGAGCCTGGCGCACGACCGGGGACTCGCCATGGTTGT
>DAIPLK010000208.1:0-3282 GCA_036769285.1 Gemmatimonadales bacterium
CGGAGTCCACCGCGGCCAGGCGGGACGACACCTGGACGCGCAGAGAGTCGTGGCGAGCAATCAGGGCGGTGAGTGCGGAGCCGTCGGCTGCTACGGTTCGTCCGGCCGCGGTGGCGACGTCGATCCGGTCGCGGAGGTCGCGCAGGGAGCCGTACAGCGACTCGGCGGCGGCGAGCTGGCCGCCTGGCGGGGCGACGCGTGCGGGCGCCGGCGCGCACGCGGCGGCAGCCAGCGGAATGAGCCAGGCTGTCCGGCGGATGGCGATGGACATGAGCTGGCGGAAGATACCGCCTACGGCAGCGGAATCTCCTTTGCGTGCAGCGCCAGCCACTGCTCGAAGGTCTGGAGCTCGGGGTTGAGGGTCCGGGCGAAGGCAATGTCGCGGATCCCGGTGAAGTACTGGTTGAAGTCGCGCTGGAACTGGAACATGTTCCCCAGGTCGTCGGCACCGGGGAAGCCAAGGCCACGGTAGACCTCCGGCGTGACGGCGTTGTAGCGGATCTCCTTGCCGAGCGCACGGGTGAGCGCGGCCGCCATCTGGCCGCCGGTGAGGTGCTCGCCGGCGATCCCGATCGTCTTCCCGATGAGCTCGCGCCCCCGCTTGAAGATTCCGTAGGCGCACTTGCCGATGTCCTCGACCGCGATCGCCGACAGCGGCTTGTCGTTCATCGGGAAAGTGATGGCGAGGGTGCCGTCGGGGAGCCGCTGCGGTCCCCAGCCGAAGTAGATGAGGTTGTCCCAGTAGGCTGCGGTGAGCAGGAACGTCGTCGGCGCCCCCAGATCCCGGAAAAACCGGTCGGCTTCGCCTTTGGCATCGAAGTGCGGCACCTTGTACTTGCCCATCAGGGTGGGCATCCGGGCGTCGCCGAGCGGCACCCACTTCCGGGTGTCCTCGAGGGTGGACCAGATCACGTGCTCGAGGTCGGCGGCCTTCGCCGCCCGGGCCATGTTCTCGGCCTGCTGCAGCTCCCGCTCGGGCGAGAAGTGCTCCCAGAAGTTCGTGATGCAGAAGGCGCCATAGGCGCCCGCGAACGCCGGCCCCAGGCTCGCGGCATCGTCGATATCGGCCGCGACCACCTGGGCGCCCGCGGCCGCCAGCGCCTTCGCCTTCTCCGAGTTGACGTTGCGGGTGAGTGCGCGGGCAGTGAAGGCGCTTCCCTTGTCGGCCAGGATGGCGCGGACGAGGGCTCCCCCCTGGGCGCCGGTGGCGCCGACGACGGCGATGATCTTCTTCCCTGCCATGACGATCTCCCTCGAGAAACGGGTTCGGTACCTGGTCGCTGATGTCGGAATATAGAGTCGCCGGCCGTTCAGGCCGGCCGCTCGCCCGGCCGCCGTGGAGGTCGAGGCCGCAGTGGTCTGACCCCGAGTCGCTCGCCTCCTCTGGGCACCCAGACCGCTCAGCCGGCACCCAGCTCCCCCAACCGACGCTCGAGAAACCGCCGCTCCGGCTCCTGCCGCGTGAGCACCAGCGCTCGTTCGTACGACGCTCGCGCCTCGGCCATTCGCCCCAGTCGCCGGCAGAGATCAGCTCGCGCCGAGTGCACCAGGTGGTAGTCCTCCAGATCGCCGCGGGCGAGAATGGCGTCGATCAAGGCCAGCCCGGCCGCCGGCCCATCGCGCATGGCCATCGCCGCGGCGCGGTTCAGCTCGACGACCGGCGACGGGTCGGCCCGCAGTAGCACGTCGTACAGCCCGACGATCTGCGCCCAGTCGGTCACCGCGGGACTCGCCGCCTCAGCGTGCACCGCCGCTACGGCCGCCTGCAGTGTGTACGGGCCGAACCGGCGCGACGAGAGGGCCCGCTCGACAAGCGCCGATCCCTCCGCGATCATCTGCCGGTTCCAGCGCGAACGGTCCTGGTCGTCTAGCAGGATCAGCTCGCCCGTCGGCGACGTACGCGCCGCACGCCGCGACTCGTGCAGCAGCATCAGCGCCAGCAAGCCGATCGCCTCCGGCTCCGGCAGCAGCTCGACCAGCAGCCGCCCCAGCCGGATCGCCTCCGCCGAGAGGTCATGCCGCGTGAGCGACGCGCCCGACGACGCAGAGTAGCCCTCGTTGAAGACCAGGTAGACCACACGAAGGACCGTGTCGAGCCGGTCCGGGAAATCGGCTCGCGACGGCATCTGATAGGGGATGCCCGCATCGCGGATCTTGCTCTTGGCGCGCACGATCCGCTGCGCCACCGTGGGCGGCGCGGCGAGGAAGGCGTGCGCGATCTCCTCGGTCGTGAGCCCGCAGACCTCGCGCAGCGTCAAGGCGATCTGCGCGTCCGGCGGCAGGGCGGGATGGCAGCAGGTGAAGATCAGCCGCAGGCGGTCGTCCTCGACGCCATCGTCGTCGAGCGCGGCGGGGTCGATAGACTCGGCGTCGAGCCGCTCGGCGAGGCGCGCCAGCGACGCGTCGAACCGGGCGCGCCGGCGGATGCCGTCGATCGCCTTGAAACGGCCGGTGGACACGAGCCACGCCCGGGGATTGGCGGGGACGCCGTCCTGCGGCCAGCGCTCGACCGCCGCCGTGAATGCGTCGTGCAGCGCTTCCTCGGCGATGTCGAAGTCGCCAAGCAGACGGATGAGCGTAGCGAGCACGCGGCGCGAGTCGGCGCGATAGATGGTGTCCACCATCGCTCGGACATGGTCCGCCGGCTCGTCGTTCGCCATGACGTTCGTCGCGGAGGCGCGCACCGAGTCACCCTGAGCGGAGCGAAAGGGGCGAGCCTTCGGTCATGCCCCTTCGCTCCGCTCAGGGTGACTCGGACGGTGCGATCCGCTCACGTGCCGGCTCTACTGTTGATCGAACACCATGATTGGGCGGACCTCCACGCTCCCGGTGCGCGCCGATGGGATCCTGGCGGCCACCTGAATGGCGTCATTCAGGTCACGGGCCTCGATGAGATAGAACCCGCCGAGCTGCTCCTTGGTCTCAGCGAACGGACCGTCGGTCGAGGACAACTTGCCATTCCGGATCCGCACGGTCGTGGCGGTCTGGATGGGCTGGAGGGCCTCCCCGCCGAGGTAATGGCCGCTCTTCCGAATCCCGTCGGTGAAGGAGAAGTATTCGCCCATGAAGGCATCCATCTCGTTCTTCGACATGGCACCCATCTTCTTCTCATCGTCGTAGATCAGGCACAGGTATTTCATGGCTTCCTCCGGTTCGTGCTGGAACGTCGTTGGATGCCAGTTAGTCGTTCGGGGATGTCTGGAATCGACAACCACCGTTCTTCAGAGCGCGGCGACCGCCTTCTTGGCTACCCCCAGGGCCGTGGCGAGGTCCTCGGGAGTC
>DAIPLK010000010.1:0-17156 GCA_036769285.1 Gemmatimonadales bacterium
GGACTGCATGGAGGGAAAATATAGGGGCGCCCGCACTTAGGGGCCATGGGCGGCGCCGTGGGCCCCGGATTCCCTGAGTGCGGGCGATACCCTCCGCCTCCACGCCGAGCCACGCTGAGCAGAGCGAAGAGGCCTTGCATCGGGTCACGCCCCCTTCGCTTCGCCCAGGGCGACTCGGTATCGAGCTGCACGGGAAGCCATCAGGGCAAGCGGGGTAGCGGCCGTCAATGGGTCTGCAGGCGGGCGCGGCGCGGGGGACCGGGGCTGGTCAGCTGACGAGGCGGGCGACCATGTCGGAGATGTCCCGGCCGGCGAAACCGCGCCGCGCCAGATACGCCAGCACACGCCGGCGCTTGACCGGCCGGGGGAGCTCGCCGAGCTGAGCGGCGCGCTTCGCAGCGAGGGCGAGCGGCAGGCCGGTGCGGTCGCTCCCCTCGGGCCATTCGGCGGCCAGCGCGCGATCGACATGCACACGGTCGACACCCATCGCGAGGAGGTCCCGCGTGAGCCGGGAAGGTCCCCGGCCGCGGGCCCCCCGTGTCTGGACGTAATTGCGTGCAAACGCCGCGTCGTCGAGCAGCCCGAGCCCGATCGCGCGCTCGATCGCGGCGTCCACCGCCGGCCCCGGATGGCCCTTTCGCACCAGCCGCCGCCCGAGGTCCGCTCGGCCGAACGACCGGCGTTCGAGGGCGCGGAGCAACGTGCGGAACGCGCCCTCCGCGTCGGCCGCCGCGGTCAGACGCTCCGCCAGCTCCGCGTCGACGGCGCGGCCCACCGCCAGCCCAGCCGCCCGCGCGAGCTCCTCAGGCACGGCGCCGAACCGGGCCCCGTCCACTTCCACCCGTAGCGTGCCTGGGCGGCGGGGGTCCGGCTCGAGCGCGGTGAGAACCGGCAGGGTCACTCGTCGTCGTCTCCGGCGCCGGCGGCGCCGCCGGCGCCGACCGTGGCGTGCATGCCGAGGAGTTCCTTCACCTTGTCCTCGACTTCGGCCATGAGCGGCGGGTTGTCGCGCAGGAACAGCTTGGCGTTCTCCCGGCCCTGGCCGATGCGCTGGTCGCCGTAGGAGTACCAGGCGCCCGACTTCTGGATGATGTTGGCCTCGGAGGCGAGGTCCACCAGCAGGGAGGTGTGGCTGATTCCCTCGTCGAACATGATGTCGAACTCCGCCTGCCGGAACGGTGGCGCCACCTTGTTTTTCACCACCTTGACCCGCACGTGGTTGCCGACGACCGTTTCACGCTCCTTGACCGGGCCGATCCGGCGGATGTCGAGCCGGAGCGAGGCGTAGAATTTGAGCGCCTTGCCGCCGGTGGTGGTCTCGGGATTGCCGAACATCACGCCGATCTTCTCGCGCAGCTGGTTGATGAACACCACCGCGCAGTTGGAGCGGTTGATGGCGCCGGCCAGCTTGCGGAGCGCCTGGCTCATGAGCCGGGCCTGGAGGCCGACGTGGCTGTCGCCCATCTCGCCCTCGATTTCGGCCTTGGGCACGAGCGCCGCGACCGAATCGATGACCACGATGTCCACCGCCCCCGAGCGCACCAGGATCTCGACGATCTCGAGCGCCTGCTCGCCGGTGTCGGGCTGGGAGACGAGCAGGTTCTCGATGTCCACGCCGAGTTTCTTGGCGTAGTCGATGTCGAGCGCGTGCTCGGCGTCCACGTAGGCGGCGACGCCGCCCATCTTCTGCACATTGGCCGCGAGGTGAAGGGTGAGGGTGGTCTTGCCCGAGGACTCGGGACCGTAGATCTCGGTGATCCGGCCGCGCGGGATGCCGCCGACGCCGGTGGCGGCGTCGAGGTTGATGGCGCCGGTGGGGATGGCCGCCACCTTGACCCGGGCCGAGTCGCTGCCCATCCGCATGATGGAGCCCTTGCCGAGCTGCTTCTCGATCTGGGAGATGGCGAGCCCGAGGGCCTTCCGGCGATCGGCTTCGAGCCGGGTCTCTTCTGCGGCCATGATGTCCTCTAAGTGTTGTTGTGGCTGATTTTGCTACACTAAGATAGCTGCGACCAACATAATACCGAAGACTTGCCGAATCAATAGTACAGCTGTGACCGATTTCGCGTCATCCTCCGCTCCGGTCATGACGAGGGCGACAACCGCCAAGCGTCCTCCAAGTGCTCGACCCGAGACCCGCCCGATGCCTCCACCCGCACCTCGATCACGTCGAACCGGTAGACGTCACCCCCGCGGCCGTGCCGCTCGCGCCAGACCTCCGCCATCCGCGCGATGCTTCGCCGTTTGCGCCAGTTCACGCTCTCGGCCGGCGCCCCCCACACCGACGACCCGCGCGTCTTTACCTCCACGAACGCCACCAGCTCGCCGCGCCGGGCGATCACGTCGAGGTCGCGATGCCCCAGCCGGAACCGGTGAGCCTCGATGCCCCAGCCGCAGCTGGTGAGGTACGCCATGGCCACCCGCTCCCCCCAGAGCCCGCGGCGCTGGCGCCGGTCCGACCACTCGGCGCTCGGAACGAAGCGGCTCCTCGATCGCATGGCGTACGGTATCGCGCCCGGCTCGAGCCGCCGGCACCATTCCGGCGGGTGCGGGTGCGGCAAATCGCCAAGCGACCGCTCGACTCCCGACCGTGGATGGACCGATTGCCGCGAGCCCGCAGCACGGGGCAGGCCGCCGCTTCTGAGCGACGACACCGAACGGGATGGAGGCCTTCGCCGTCACGCAGGAGACTTCCGTTGAGGACGGCGCAGTCCCGTGCTGGAGATCGGGGAGGAAAGCGGTGCGCGAGCCGGGACGGTGTTGGCTGCGGTCGGTGCGGCAGGCCAGATCGGCCGCCTGCGGATTGGGTCAGGGCATCACATATGCCCTCAAGGTCCGCCGCCTGTGTGGAGTCACCCTGAGCGAAGCGAAGGGGGCATGATTCCGGTCATGCCCCCTTCGCTTCGCTCAGGGTGACTCACGCGCCCCTCACCGGCAATATTCGTCGATCTGGTCGATCCCGATGCGAACGTCACGTGGCTTGCTGCCGTTGGCCGGCCCGAGGATGCCGGCCTCCTCGAGCTGGTCCATGATCCGGGCCGCCCGGCCGTAACCGATACCCAGCTTCCGCTGCAGCAGGGATGTCGAGCCACCCTGGTTCTGCACGCAGGCGATCGCCGCGTCCTTGAACTGCGGATCGCGCTCGCTGCCGTCGGCCGCACCCTCCCCCCCGCCCTCCCCCGCCTCGGTGTCCGGCACCTCGTCCAGGATGTTGCTCTCGGTCGAGTAGACCACCCCGCGCTGGTCGCGCTCCGCCTTCCATTGCCGATAGCGCTCCAGGATCTTCTCGCTCTCCTCGGTCGAGATATAGGCACCCTGGAGGCGCATCGGCTCGCTCTTGCCGGGCTCGAGAAAGAGCATGTCCCCCTTGCCAAGCAGTGCCTCGGCGCCATTCTGGTCGAGAATCGTGCGACTGTCCACCTTGGACGCCACGCGGAACGCGATCCGGCTGGGGAAGTTGGCCTTGATGAGGCCGGTGATCACGTTCACCGACGGACGCTGCGTGGCCAGGATCAGATGCAGGCCCACCGCGCGGGCCTTCTGTGCGAGGCGGGCCAACGGCGTCTCGACCTCGGCCTGCACGGACAGCATCAGGTCGGCAAGCTCGTCCACCACGATCACGATGTGGGGCAGCTTTCCCTCGGTGTAGGTCTCGACCTGGGGAGGCGCCGGGGGCGTGTCGGGCGCCTCGGCGGCTATGTCGGTGAGCGTCACCCGGCGCGCCGCGGGGTGCTTGAGGGTCTTCCCATCGAGGACCTTGCGATTGAACTCGCTCATGTTCCGCGCGCCGTTGGCGTCGAGCAGTGCGTAGCGACGCTCCATCTCGCCGACGGCCCACTTGAGCACGCGCGCCGCCTCCTTGTTGTGCGTGACGACCGGGTGCCGGAGGTGCGGCAAGTCCTTGTACATCGAAAGCTCGACCATCTTCGGGTCGATCATCAGGAGGCGGAGGTCCTCCTTGTGCTGGTAGTGATAGATCAGCGACGTGATGATCGCGTTGATCCCGACCGACTTGCCGGTACCCGTCGCGCCGGCGAGCAGCAAATGCGGCATCTTGGCCAGGTCGGCGATGACCGGCCGTCCCTCGAGGTCCAGACCGAGCGCCACGGGGAGCAGCCGTTCCTCGCTGGTCCACTGCTCATCCTCGAGCAGCTCACGCAGCAGCACGACCCGTGACTTCGGGTTCGGCACCTCGACCCCGACCATGTCCCGGCCCGGGATGCGCGCCACCCGGACCGAGCGGGCGCTCATCTTGAGTGCGAGGTCGTCGGCCAGATTGACCAGTCGATTCATCTTGACGCCCGGCCGGAGGCGTACCCCGTACTGGGTGACCACCGGCCCAGTCGTGCGGTTCGCGACGTCACCCTCCACCTGGAACTCGGCGAGGGTTTCCTCGAGCCGCTCCTGCAGCGCATCGAGCTCTCCCTCGCCGGCATCGATGCTCTTGGCCCGCGGCGGCTCGAGCAGGTCCACATCCCAGATGGGGCCGAGCTCCTTGTCGCCCGGCCCGCGCCGCGCCTCGAGCTTCTTTGCGGGCTTCGCCCGGGGGCCCTTGCCCGCCGGCCTGGCCGCCGCCTCGTCGCGCAGCAGCGTTGGGGGCGGATCCTGGACCGGCGCCACCGGATCGCTCTTGGCAGCCACGGCGGCCCTGCTCTTCCCGTCGCCCCTGGCGGCTCCGCCCTTCCCGCCCACCGGCCCGGCGGGCCCCACGGGCTGCCGTTCCAACCGCTGCAGCGGGTGCCAGGCGAAGGTCGCCAGGGTGAGCGCCGACAGGGCCAGGAAGCCGACCAGCACCGCGCCGGCGGGGCCGATGCCCTGCGGGATCTCCACGGCAAAGAACCCCGGCACGACGCCCACCATGCGGCCGAGGAGCCGCTGGGTGTCCAGGTCGGCGACGGTCACATGACCGAGCACGCCGGCCAGGTACGGCAGCAGGACGCTGAGCCCGACGATGAGGAACGCCGAGCGTTTCATGTCGAGGGCACCGAGGCGCTCGAAGCCCGCCAGCGCCAGCCCGATGCCGAGCAGCGGGATCCCGAGCGCCCCGGCGCCGAGCACGCGCCAGAGGGCTTGCCCGAGCGAGTGGCCGATGGGCCCGGTGACGGGCAGCGGGAGGAGGGTCAGACCGACGAAGAGACCGGCGACGAGGGCGGTGATCGCGCCCAATCGCCGGCGCGAATCGGCGCTCATACCGGCACGTGTGCGAGCGTCACCCGACGTTCATGGAAGTGGGCCAGCACCGGGTAGGCGTCGAGGCGGGCCGCGTCCAGCACGTCGTCGCGGAAGCCGAGCTTGATCAGCTCGCGGCCGGCGCGGCTGTAGGTGAGCGGGCGCTCCCAGCGATCGCCGTAGCGCCGCACGAGGTCGAGGCTCGCGATGCCGGCGTCATTGAGCCCGCGCCGCGGCTTCAGCCCGCCCAGTGCCGCGGCAGCAAGCCGTCCGGCGCAGTAGGCGTCGTCGAGCGAGAAGGCGCCACTGCGGCCTGCGCACACGATGAGGAGGTCGCCGTCGCGCTCGAGCTGCTCCTGCGCTTTCTCGGCGGCGACCGTGAGATTGGCCGCGCATGCCGCGTAGACCGCGGCCGCCCCCTGGCAGGCGAGGAGCGCCTTGGTCCCGTTGGTGGTCGTGACGATGAGCGTCTTGCCGCGCACCGCGACCTCGGTCATTTCCAAGGGGCTGTTGCCCAGATGGAAGCCGGGGATCCGCACGCAGTCCTTCTCGCCAGCCAGGAGCACGTCGGCGCTGCCGATCGTCTGCGCCAGTCTGAGCGCCTCCTCGGTGGACGCCACCGGGATCAGCGCCTTGGCGCCGTGGTTGAGGGCCGCGCACATCGCAGTGGTCGCGCGCAGGATGTCGATGACGAACGCCGTCCGGCCCTGTACCTCGGTCGGGGTCAGCCCGGCCGGCGTAAAGACGACGTCGAGCTTCATACGTCGGGTCGGAGGAGCTGGGGCTCCCGCTCGAGGAACCTGGTGTCGATGTCGCCGGCCACGAAGTCGGGGTGGCGGATCACCCGCGCCAGAAACGGAATGGTCGTCGTTACCCCCTCGAGGATGAAGCTGTCGAGGGCCTGCCCCATCCGTGTCAGGGCCTCCGCGCGGTCGTTGCCGTGCACGATCACCTTGGCCAGCAGCGAGTCGTAGTACGGCGGCACCGTGTAGCCGGCGTAGACGTGCGTGTCCACCCGCACCCCGGGGCCCCCGGGCGGGTGGTACGCCAGGATCAGCCCCGGACACGGCTGGAAATTGCGGTACGGGTCCTCGGCGTTGATGCGGCACTCGATCGCGTGGCCGCGGAGCCGCCGGCCGTCGCCCTGGAAGCTGATGCGCTCCCCGGCCGCGACCCGGATCTGCTCCTTCACCAGGTCGAAGCTGGTCACCATCTCGGTGACCGGGTGTTCCACCTGGATGCGGGTGTTCATCTCCATGAAGTAGAACTGCCCGTCGGTGTCGAGCAGGAACTCGAGCGTGCCCGCGCCGATGTAGCCGATGTTGGCGGCGAGCGCCACCGCGGCGCGCCCCATCCGGTCGCGAAGGTCGGCGGTGAGCGCCGGACTCGGGCTCTCCTCGATCAGCTTCTGGTGGCGGCGCTGGACCGAGCAGTCGCGCTCGCCCAGGTGCACGATCTTCTGGAAGCTGTCGCCCATCACCTGGATCTCGACGTGCCGGGGATGCTGGATGTACTTCTCGACGTACACCGCGCCGTTGTTGAACGCCGCGAGTGCCTCGTTCTGCGCCAGGCCGAACAGCTGGGGAAACTGCTCGGCGTCGTGCGCGATCCGCATCCCCTTGCCGCCCCCGCCGGCCGTGGCCTTGATGATCACGGGAAAGCCGATGGACTGGGCGAAGGCGAGGGCCTCGTCGGGATCGTCGATCGTCCCGGGCGAGCCCGGTACCGTCGGCACGCCCGCCTCGGCCGCCAGCCGCCGGGCGGTCGCCTTGTCGCCCATCTGGCGGATCTGGTCGCCGGTGGGACCGATGAACGTGATGTTCGACGCCTTGCAGGTGTCCGCGAACTCGGCGTTCTCGGCCAGGAAGCCGTAGCCCGGGTGGATGGCGTCGGCCCCGGTGATCTCGGCGGCGGCGATGATATGGGAGATCTTGAGATACGAGCTGCGGCTCGGCGGCGGCCCGATGCAGACGTCGTCATCGGCGAAACGCACGTGCAGCGACTCGCGGTCGGCCTCGCTATAGACCGCCACCGTCTCCAGGCCAAGCTCGCGACACGCGCGAATGACCCGCAGGGCAATCTCCCCGCGGTTGGCGATGAGGACCTTCTTAAACACACTCGGCTCCGCCGGGCTCGCCGACCTCGGCTGCGGCTCGGTTCACGCCTCGGACCTTCCCGGACATCAGGGGGTCAGATCCAGCGCGCGGGGCGCGGCCGCCTGGTCACCGGTGATCTCGGTGAACTTGCGATCCGACGCCGAGTCCACGCCCGACGCCCGGAGGGCGAACTCGCTCGGGTTCGTCGAGTAGAAGAGCGCGCTCTCATAGGAGATCATGCCATCCTTATACCACTTCATGAGCGACTGGTCGAACGACTGCATGCCGTACGACACCGTCCCTTCAGCGATGAGGTCGGGGATGTTGAGCGCCTTCTCGATGTGCCGAATGTTGTCCGCCACGGCGGCGCTGTTGATGAGCACCTCGGCCGCGGGCACGCGGCCGCGGCCGTCCGCCCTCGGCACCAGCCGGAGGGACACCACCGCCTGCAGCGCCGTGGCGAGCAGCATCCGGATCTCCTGGTGCTGGTAGGGCGGGTAGAACGAGATGATCCGGTTGAGCGTCTGCGTGGCGTCGGTGGTGTGCAGGGTGGAGAAGATGAGATGCCCGGTGTCGGCCGCCTTGAGCGCGGTATCGAGCGTCTCCATGTCACGGATCTCACCTACGAGGATCACGTCGGGGTCCTGGCGCAGCACGTGCCGAAGCGCCGACGCGAACGAGAGCGTATCGCTCCCCACTTCGCGTTGCGAGATATTGGACATATGGTCGCGATGGAGGAACTCGATGGGGTCCTCGATCGTGATCACGTTCACCCGGCGGTGCTGGTTCACGTGGTTGATCATCGCGGCGAGGGCGGTGGACTTGCCCGAGCCGGTGATCCCGGTGACCAGGATGAGGCCGCGCGGCTTGAGCGAGATCTCCTCGAGCACTTCCGGGAGATGGAGCTCGGTGATCGTCTTGACCTCGTACGGGATGGCTCGGAAGGCGAACGCCAGGGTGCCGCGCTGCTGGTAGACGTTGGTCCGGAACCGGCCCACCCCGGGCACGCCGATGGCGAAGTCGGCCTCCTTCTTCTCGGCGAACTCCTTCACCTGCCGCGGCGTCATCACCTGCTCCGCCAGAATCTTGAGGTCCTCGGGCTTGACCGGGGCCATCTCGAGCGCCTGAAGGTCGCCGTTGACGCGAACGGTGGGGGGCCGCCCCACCTTGAGCAGCAGATCCGACGCGTTCCGCTGCACCATCTGGGCGATGGTCTGCTTGAAGTTGAAGGGCGAGGCGCCCGCGGTCGGCGCCGGCGCCGCGGCGGGACCGTCGGACTCAGCCATTGGGGTCAACCCGGTACAGGACCTGACCGAACTCCACCGGCTGCGCGTCGTCCACCATGATTTCCCGGACCACGCCGCCGATTTCGGCCTCGATCTCGTTCATGATCTTCATCGCCTCGATGATGCATACCGTCTGGCCCACGGCGACCCGGGCCCCGACCTTGACGTACGGATCGGCACCCGGCTCGGGCGACTTGTAGAATGTCCCGACCATCGGGGACTTGATCTCCTTGAGCGACACCGCAGGCCGCGGGGTCTCGCGGGGCTCTCCCTCCGACAGCGAGGAGGGCGCCGACGGCGCAGGGGCCGCCGGATGGTAGGCCATGGGCGCCGGCAGGTAGGCTGGGGCGGCCGCCGTCCGGGTGATCACCACCCCGGTGCCGAACCAGCCTTTCACCTCGATCGAGCCGATCTCCGGCGTTTCCCGCAGCAGCTGCGCCAGGCCCTGCACGTCCTGGATGTCGATGGACTTGATCCCCGGCACCTTTTGCAGCAGCTCGGCGAGCTCCTTCATCTCCTTGGGCGTCATACGCGGGTCAGGTACTTGTCTTCACGGCGATCGACCCGGATCACTTGGCCCTCCTCGACAAAGAGCGGGACCTGCACCGTGGCGCCGGTCTCCAGGGTGGCCGGCTTGGTGGCGCCGGTGGCCGTGTCGCCGCGCACGCCCGGATCGGTCCGGGTGACGGCGAGCTCGACGAAGTACGGCAATTCCACGAGGATCACCCGGTCGTTGTGCACCAGTCCCTCGCACTCCATCCCTTCCTTCAAGTAGCGGAGCTGATCGGGGCCGATGACGTCGTCGGTCAGCATGATATCGTCGAAGGTCTGCTGGTCCATGAAGTGGTGGAAGTGGCCGTCGGCGTAGGAGAACTGGATCGCCCGCCGCTCGAGCCGCACGTCGTTGACCCGCTCGCCCGCGGTGAAGGTGCGGTCGAGCACTGCGCCAGTGCGGATGTTCTTGAGCTTGGTCCGCACGAACGCCCCGCCCTTCCCCGGCTTGACGTGCTGAAAGTACACCATCTGGTACAGGTGCCCATCGATCTCCAGCACCAGTCCGTTCCTGAAATCGGCCGTCGTCGCCACTGATGCTCCTGACAAGGTCCTGCGAGTCACCCTGAGCGCAGCGAAGGAGGCATGCGTCAGGTAGTGGCTCCTTCGCTCGCTCACGATGACTTGGGGCGAGGCATGCGCCTGAACTGAACCCGCTACACCAGCTCCACCAACTCCGTCCGACCGTCCGACAGCAGCACGGCCCCGGCCGGCCCCAGGTACACGTCGTCCTCCAATCGTACCCCGCCCCAGCCCGGAAGATAGATGCCCGGCTCCACCGTGACCACCGCGTGCAGCGGGAGCAGCGATTCCTCCGTCGGCGCGAGCCGCGGCGCCTCGTGCACCTCGAGCCCCACGCCGTGGCCGAGCGAGTGGCCGAATGCCTCGCCGAAGCCGCGCGCGGCAATGACCTCGCGGGCGAGCGCGTCGCCCTCGCGACCAGTCATCCCCGCGCGCAGGTGCTCGAGCGCTCGCTGCTGCGCCGCCCGTACGAGCTGGTAGATCGTCTGCTGCCGCTCGTCCGCTCGCGCGCCGACTACCACCGTTCGGGTGAGATCGGCGCAGTATCCGTCCACCTGGGCGCCGAAGTCAAGCAGCAGCCACTCGCCCGCCTGGATCACCCGCGCGCTAGTGCGCGCGTGCGGCAGTGCGGCGCGCGGACCGCTGGCCACGATGGTGGGAAACGGGTGCCACTCGCTCCCGTGATGACGGAGCGCGGCCTCCAGCGCGGCACCGACCTCCCGCTCCGTCTGGCCCGCCCGCACCATGGGCAGCACGTCGGCCAGCGCCGCCTGTGCCAGGCCGGCCGCCGAACGGATGGCGCCCACCTCTTCGGGCGACTTGGCGGCCCGGAGCCGCTCCACCAGATCAGCGGTCGGCACCAGCCGGCAGCGGCTGAGCGCCGACACCCGCTCCGCGTCCCGCACCGTGATCGCCTGGGATTCGATGCCGAGCGAGGCGGCCGGCCTCGTACCCAGCAGCCGTTCCAGCCGGTCCCAAACGCTCTTCTGGTCGATCTCCACCACCGCCGCCTCGCCCGCCTCGGCCTGGGCCTGGACGGCGTAGCGGAAGTCGCTGATCAGCGTCGTAGAATCGGGCCGTACCAAGAGCAGCGCTGCCGAGCCGCTGAATCCCGTCAGGTACCGGATGTTTGCCAGGTGGGTGACGAGCAGGCCATCCAGCCCCTCACCCTCCAGGGCGACCCGCAGGGCTGCCTGGCGCTCGCCTCGGCGGTCAGGCGGCACGCAGTCGGCCCACCAGCGCCTGCAGGGCCAGCAGGTAGCTTTGCGCACCAAACCCGGTCACCATGCCGAGCGCCAGGTCCGCGATCAGGGAATGCCGGCGCTCCGGCTCCCGGGCGAAGATGTTCGAGAGGTGCAGCTCGACGAAGGGTACCCGCACGGCCAGGAGCGCATCACGCAACGCGAGGCTGGAGTGGGTCAGCGCGGCCGCGTTGATGAGCGCCCCGTCTGCGCGCCCCTTGAGCGCCTGCACCGCGTCCACCAGCGCGCCCTCGTGGTTGGTCTGGAACCACTCGATCTCGGCGCCGTGGGCTCGGGCAGCATCCCGCACCATCGCCTCGATCTCGGCCAGCGTGGTCCGTCCGTAGACCTCGGGCTCCCGCTGCCCGAGGAGATTCAGGTTCGGGCCGTTCAGGACGGCGATGCGCATTCAGCGCTTCAGGTTCTGCAGCCAGGCGTGGAACTGGTCCAGATCGTCGCTCTTGGCCTCGGATGCCCGCGGGGGTCGCGGCGTGGCGGACGTGCCCGGCGCGCCGAAGAAATCATCGTAGGACACGCCGCTCGGGCCGGGTCCGCCAGCGCCCGCGGCCGGGACCGCCGGCGGAGTAGGCGTGGATTCCTCGCCGAAGACCGAACTCAGGGACAGGCTGTCCTGGGCCGGACGTGTGGGAGCCCCCTCGCGGTCGGCGGTGGCGCCAGTCCGGGACGGCTCGGCGTGTACCGGCGGCCCGCCGGCAGGGGCGGGCGGACGAGCACCGAGAAGGCTTCGCAGATAGGCCTGCACCGACTGCCCATGAGTCACAACGACGGAGTACGCCGGTACGGGAGCTTCGGGGGCCGTTGGCACACTTTCGAGTTCGGCGATCTTCTCCTGGAATCGGGCGTCGCCGGCGCCCCGGCTCTCGAGGTGGCGATATACCACCAGGGCCTCGTCGCGATGCCCCTGCTGCAGGAGCAGCTCGGCCATCGATTCCGTGATGACCAGATCGGGTTCCGGCTGGCGGGGAGGCTCGGCTATCGGGACAGCCCAGGGGGCGGGCGGAGGAGCGGGCGGCTCGGCTTCAGCCGGCGCGGGCCCAAAGTCAATCGGGGGCGCGGGCAGGAACGGCGCCGGCTCGGACCGCCCCCGACTGGGCTCCAATTCCAGAGCGGCGTCGGCCACCCGGAACTCGCCCCCGCCGCTGCTCTCAAGGACGATGTCTTCGTCGGTCTCGACCAGGAAATCGGCCGCGGCATCGAGGTGCTCGGCCGTGGCATCGACGTGCTCGGCCGCGCCCACCCGGTCGTCCCGTCCCACCAGGCCGGCGAGGGGCTGCACGGGCGCCTCGAGCGTGATCGGCTGTTCGAGCTCAATCCCCTCGGGGGGCGGTCCGACCAGCTCGTTGGTGTTCTCCGGCGCTTCGAGCGTGAGCGGGACCGTCTCCTCGACCTCGGCGCCGCCCAAGTCCGCCACCCAGTCCAGCGTCCGGTCGGCCGGGGGCTCGGGAATCGGTGGGTGGCTCATCTCCGGCAGACTCGCGGTGGCCGAAACGAGCTCCTCGTCGACGGCGGCCTCGAAGCCGACGGGTTCGGGAGCCGCCGCGTCCGGCGCCGGCAGTTCATCGGCAGGAGCCTCCGCGGCGGACACGAGTCCGTCGGACGCCACCACCATCCCCACCTCCGGAGCAGCCGACGACGCGGTCTCCGCCTGACGACGCGCGGCCTCCACCCGTCCGAGCTGGTCCCGCGCCTCGTCGTTGCTGCGGTCGATTGCGAGCAGCGTGTGAAGCAAGCGCTCCGCCTCATCGAATCGGAACAGCCGCTCGCTGATTTCTGCCATCGCCTTCAGCGCGATCACGTTCTCTCCGTCGAGGTCGAGCACGTGGCTGAAGGCGGCCTCCGCGGCCTGCAGGTCGCCCAGGTCCAGATGGCAGCGGCCGAGCACGATGCTGGCCGGGATGTAGTCGGGGTGAATGGTCAGGCCGGACCGCAGCAATTCGAGCGCACGAGCCACGTCCCCGTTCTTCCGGTGGACTTCGGCGAGCGGGGCAAAGGTCAGCCCCTGGGGGTTTTCGACATACCGGCGCTCGAGCTTCTCGATCTCGCTAAGTGCCATCCGGGTTCCGCATTCCGACGGCCGAGTCGGCGTGGGAGGAGAACGATCTAAGTCGTTGTGGGGAGTCACGTGACAGTAGCGCGCCACCCCCCGACCTGTCAACTGCTAACCGTCGCACCGGCTTGAGGTTCTGTGTTGACCCGCTTAAGCTTAAGGCTCTTTTGTCTCCCCCAGGGCCGGAGTCCCGGATTCACCTATGATGCAAGCGTTCCGCAACGCGGCCAAACCGCTGATGGTGGTGGTGGCCCTCACGTTCTTCGCCTGGCTGGTCATCGACCTGAGCGGCATCACCGGCAACACCGGCCTGCTCACCAAGACCGCCGTCGGCAAGATCAACGGCACCAGCATCGACGCGCGGACGTACCAGACCGTCGTCCAACAGAACATCGACGCCCGGCAGCGCCAGGCGCCAGGCGCGCTGGGCCTGGAAGACTACCAGCAGATCCGGGACGAGGTCTGGGAACAGTTCGTCCAGAACAGCGTGCTGGAGGCCGAGTACCGGCGCCGGGGCATCGGGGTCACGGAGGAGGAGATCGTGGAGGCGATGCGGACATCCCCGCCGCCCGAATTCCAGAAGATCCCCGAGTTCCAGACCGACAGTCAATTCGACCTCGGCAAGTATCAGCGCTGGCTGACGTCCAGCGTGGCGCAACAGTACCTGCCCTCGCTCGAGGCGCAGTACCGCGAGCAGATCCAGCGATCGAAGCTGCTTCGCATGGTCACCGCCGACATCTACCTCTCGGATGCGGCGCTCTGGGAGCAGTACCGTGACGAGCACGAGCTGGTCAAGATCGGGCTCACCGCGGTCATCGCTCGCAACATCATCCCGGACTCGGCCGTCGCTCTCAGCGACGCCGAGATCTCCGCGTACTACAAGGCGCACCTCAACGACTTCGAGCGTCCGGCCACGGCCTACCTGAGCTTCGTGGCCCTGCCGCGGCTGACCACCGCGGCCGACACTGCCTTCGCGCGAGCGCGCATCGACTCGGTACGAGCGGAGATCGTGGCCGGCGCCCCGTTCGCCGAAGTGGCGCAGCGCGAGTCAGCCGATACCGGGAGTGCCGCCCGCGGCGGCGATCTGGGAGAATGGACCCGGGGCAGCATGGATGCAGCCTTCGATTCGGCGGCGTTTGCGCTCCCGCTCGGCACGGTGTCGCAGCCCGTGCTCTCGCAGTTCGGGTTCCACTTGATCGAGATGAACAGCCGCAAGGGCAACAAGGCCAAGGGCCGGCACATCCTCATCCCGATCGAGGTCGCCGGCCCACACCGCGATCAGCTCGACGCGCAGGCCGACAGCCTGGAGAGGCTGGGCGCCGAGAAGGCCGACCCGGCGGCGCTCGACACGGTGGCTCGGGCGCTCAAGCTCCCGATCGGCAAGGCCGGGCCGGCGCAGGAAGGCACCAAGGTACAGATCGGCAATCTCGTGGTCCCCGACGTGGGCGTCTGGGCCTTCACCGCCAAGCCGGGGCACACCAGCCAGGTCATCGAGACCTCGATCGCCTTTTACGTCTTCCGGCTCGACAGCCTGGAGCCGTCCGGCGTGCCGCCGCTCGGCCAGGTGCGGCAAGCGGTAGCCTATCAGGCGCGCGCCGAGAAGAAGTTGGAGCTGGGGCGCAAGGTGGCACGCGAGTACCTCAAGCGCATCGAGGCGGGGGGCACGCTCGCAGCCGTCGCTGACTCGATGAAGCTCCCATTCAAGGAGTTCGGGCCGTTCTCCCGGGTCAATCCGCCGCTGACGGATCCGATGGTCGTGGGTACGGCTTTCGGGCTCGACGTGGGCCAGCAGAGCGGGATGCTCGACACCAAGGAGGGGATCTACTTCATCAAGGCGCTCGAGCACACCAAGGCCGACTCGGCGGCGTTCGTGAAGGAGCTCGACACGTACCGTGCCCGCATGATCAGCCTCGCGCGCCAGGACCGGGTGCGGAGCTATCTCGAGGCGTTGCGGCAGGCGGCCAAGATCGTGGACGACCGGAAGAAGGTGCTGCAGCAGACGGGGCCGGCGACACAGGGAGCCTAGGTTCCCCGGCCGGGCGGCCGACCCTCACCATGAGAAACGCGACGGGGGCATGCCCTAGGGCACGCCCCCGTCGTTGCATTCAGGGTGATTCCTTCGTACTCCCCGGCCCCCGACCTACTGCGACAGCCGCTTCGGCTCTCCCGCGGGAGCGCTGGTCTGCGCGGGCGGTGCCGAGGAATCCACCTGGCGCGGCGGGAGGTTCCGTTGCGCGTCGTCCGGGCCCATGATCGCGTCCTGGGTGTCGGAAAGGCTCCGCTTGAATTCGCGGATCCCCTTCCCGATCGAGGCGCCCACCTCCGGCAGCCGCTTCGCCCCGAACAGCAGGAGCACCACGACCATGATGAGCATGATTTCGGTGAAACCGAGGTTTCCCACGGGGACCCCCTAGAAGATCGAGCGGGCGATCAGGTACGCCACCAGGACGCCGATCAGGGCCAGCAACGACACATGCAGCCCTATCGGCCCCAGGGTGAAGTTTACCACCAGCAGGTCGGCCGAAACAGGGCCGAAGTTGGCCGTCCAGGTGCTGGTGAAGAAGGTGCGGGCGGCGCTGTCCGGCAGGGTCTGCCGGAACAGGGCGGTCAGCGCCCCGCCCGCGATGAAGCCGGCGAGCAGGGTGCCGAGATAGAACCCGGGGCGATGGGGGCCGGCCATCAGCGCCTGCGATCCACGACGTAGGTGATGCTCGCCCGAAGCGCGTCGCGAGCCGGCGAGGACGCGAGGACGTCCAGTTCCCCATCCGCCTGCTGCGCCAAGTGCAGGGCCCGCTCGCGTGCGTAGTCGAGGCCACCAGCCTCCGCGACCGCGGCGATCACCTCGGCGATCTGGACGTCGTCGGGCTCGGCGGCCGCCATCAACGCATCCACCTGGCGGCGGCCGGCCGAATCCATCCGGGGCAGTGCGGCGATGAGCGGGAGCGTCACCTTGTGCTCGCGCAGGTCGGAGCCGGTCGGCTTTCCGGTGACGCTCGGGTCGCCCACGTAGTCGAGCAGGTCGTCCACAATCTGGAAGGCCATGCCGAGCGCCTCGCCATAGCGGCGCAAGGCGGTCCGCTCGGTCGGCGCCGCGCGCAGGGCGCCGACCTCGCACGCCCCCGACAGGAGGGACGCCGTCTTCGCCTGGATCAGCAAGTCGTAGGACTCCTCGGAGAATTCCAGCGGCTCGTGCGCCAGCAGTTGGCGCATCTCTCCCACCGTCATTTCGTTGGTGACCCGGCTCAACACTCGGAGCGGCTCGAGGTCGTCCAGGCGGACGAGCTCGATGACCGCGCGCGAGTACAGGTAGTCGCCCATGATGACCGACACCTGATGGCTGAAGAGAGAATTGATCGTCGGCATGCCTCGGCGCAGCACCGAGTGATCCACGGAATCGTCGTGAACCAGGGTGGCAAGGTGGATCAGCTCGACGACCGCCGCGAGGGTGATCGTCCGCGGATCGCGGCCGCCAGTGGCCTCGTCCGCCAGGAGCAGCAGAGTAGGCCGGAACATCTTGCCCTGCATCTGGAACAGGTGCGAGTTCACCTCGGCGATGAGGCCGAAGTCCGCCTGGACGATGCGGTGCAGCTCCTGAGGTACCCGCTCCAGGCGACCGCGCACCGGACGCTGCAGGCCGGCGAGGGTGACAGGCGCGATTTGGGAGCTCATTCCCGCAGTCCCGCAGTGAGTCGGTGAATGCGTTCGCCGAGGTCGAGGAACCGGATGTCCACCGCCATCGCACGCTCGTAGCTGGTGAGCGCGTCGGCACGCTTCCCCTGCGCCTCCAGGGAACGGCCGAGCCAATAGATGACGCCGATCTTGGCGTCGTCGCCGGCGTCCACGGCGTCCACGGCCCGCCGCAGTACGGCCTCGGAGACGGCGAACTGTCCCTTCTCGAAAAAGGCCATGCCCAGGGCCTCGGAAGTGCGGAGCCGGCCCTCGGGCGCGCGGAGCGCCTTCTGGAACTCCGCGATCGCCTCGTCGAGCAGCCCCATCTCCTTGTAGGCAATGCCGAGGTCGTAGTGCGACTCGTAGTCGTCGGTCTCGAGGTTCTGATCGATGCCGCGCTTGAACTGTTCGAGAATCTCCTGGAACTCCCGCTGCTCGTCCTCATGCTGCGGATCACGCCGGTCGATCCGCATACGGGTGTCGCGGGGCCCGCTCTCCTCAAGGATCATGGACCCGAGGTCGATGAAGCTCCCCTCCGCGCGCGGCGGCGGCG
>DAIPLK010000010.1:17256-35061 GCA_036769285.1 Gemmatimonadales bacterium
CTGGGCCACGGCTGGGGCCTGCGGTGCCGCGGCCGGCGGCGGTCCAGTCAGCGCCGCAATTGCAGCGGAGGCCTGCGCATTGTGGGGATCATGCTCCTGCACCCGGCCGTAGACCGCCAACGCCTTCTCGGTGGCACCGGCCCGGCCGAGCGCATCGCCCAAGGCCAGGTAGGCGTCGAGCAGCGGGGCCCGCTCACCCGTTCGGAACGCGAGCTCCACGCGCTTCTGGTGGTTGACGATCGCGTCCGGCTCCAGCGCCACGAGCCGGTCGGCGATCCCCGAGGCACCGCCCCAGTCCTCGGCCCGCTCGTATCCCTGGAGCGACAGGCGCAGCTCCTCGGCGGCGCGGGCGAGGTCACCGACGAGCAGCAGCCGGTCGGCGAGCTCGCGGTGGAGATCGGGGCTCTCAGGATCGTCGAGGATCCGCTCCTCGAGCTCCGCCAGCTCGTCGCCGGGCGGAGACATGACGCCGGACGTGGCGTCGATGAGCGGAAGTCCGGAGGTCGGCGCTCGCGCCTCGGCGTCATCCTCGATGAAGTCGAGCTCCAGGTCCGGCTCCGGCTCCCCGGTTTCCAGGAAGTCCACTTCGGTTGCCGCCAGCTCGAGATCGATATCCTCCGCGACGTCGATCAGGCCCTCGACCGGCTCCGATTCAGCGACGCCGGGGTCGGGCTGGTCCATGGCCTCGAGAGCCACGCCGTCGAATTCGATCTCCTCGGTCCCCGCATCCAGCTCGAGTCCGGGCACGGGGCCGAACGAAGCGAGCTGGAAGTCGGCATCGTTGGTCGGTTCCAGTCCCGTGAGGGGCTCGAGCGCGGCGGCCGGCTCACCGTCCAAACCGCCCGCGGCTTCCGCGCCCTCGTACACCGCCTGGGTGAGTTCGAGCCCTTCCGGCGGCGGCGCCGCCGCGACCATCGGCACGTCGGCCGCGTGGGCGGGCTGTGCGGCGGGCGGCGACGTAACCTCGAATCCCGTGTCGAGGAACACGAGGCCGCCGTATCCCGGCGGCATCGGCGGGGGATGCAGCGGGTGCGCCACCGCCGGCGATGCCCCCGAGTCGCCGGTCGCGACCGCAGGCCGGGGGTGGTGGTGTAACTCGAGATCTCCCGCAATCTTGGCCAGCTGCTCGAGCGCCTCTTCTTCGCGCGAGGCCGCGCGCAGCAGCTCGATCAGCATGATCCGGATCTCCTGGCTGCCGGAGAACTGGTCGGCGAATTGCTCGACCGACTGGAACGCCTGGTCGAGCTGGCCCAGCGCGTTCATCCGCTCGAGAAACTCGATGAGGTTCCGCTTGGCCTCGATGACGACGTTCTTGCGCGCGTGCAGCTGGGCCAGTTTGAGATAGGTCTGGGTGCGGCCGGGATTCACCCGCAGAATCTTGCCGCAGAGCGCGATGGCGTTATTGAAGAACCCCTGGTCGGCGTACAGATCGACCGCGCGCTCGTAGGAGCGCACGGCCGCGGCGGTATCGTTGATCTTGAGGTAGAGGTCGCCGACGCGGTTGTACAGCGACAGGTCGGGACTGGTCTCCGCCCCGGACTCGATCTGCTGGATGGCTCTCAGGTAGACTTCGATCGCCTTCCGCCAGTCCTCCTTCTGCTCGAACTTCCTCGCCGAGTCTTTCAGCTTTTCCAGATTCATGCGGCTCGGGCTGAGAAGGGGATCGGGGATAAGGCACGGAGCGACCGAAAGATACCGGTCTGCCACACCCCCGGCAAGCAGTACGTGCAAGAGTCAGCGGGCCCCCGGATCGAGCTCCCCGAGGGCCACCGCCCGGGCCAGGCGCGCGAGGTCGGGCGCCGGGGGCCGGTCGGCGTCCAGCCGGGGCACACCGGGCACCAGCGCCCGAAGCCGCCGGTAGAGGTCCTCGACCCCCCTGCCCGGCGCCAGGGGCTTGAGGAACTCGAGGCCCTGGGCGGCGCAGAGCAGCTCCGCGGCCACCACCTGCTGCGCGTTCCCGAGGATGCGCTGCGCCTTCCAGGCCGCGGCCATCCCCATGGGAACGAAGTCTTCCTGATTGGCGTCGGTCGGGATCGACCCGATGCTCGCCGGCATCGCGATGGCGCGGGACTCGGCCACCAGCGAGGCGGCGGTGATCTGCACCATCATGAACCCGCTGGAGAGTCCGGGATCGCTCGTCAGGAATGCCGGGAGTCCCTGCGACAGATCCGGGTTCACCAGTCGCTCGACGCGTCGCTCCGCGATCGCCTGCAGGGTCGTCAGGGTCATGGCCAGCAGATCGAGCGCTTGGGCCACCGGCTGCCCATGGAAGTTGCCGCCGGAGATGACGTCTCCGCCCTCGAAGACCAGCGGATTGTCGGTGGAGGCGTTGAGCTCGATCGCGACGGTCTCCTCGGCGAACCGGATGGCATCGGCCACGGCGCCAAGCACCTGCGGCGCGCACCGGAGGCTGTACGCGTCCTGTACGCGCGGGTCGTCCTCGCGGTGGGACTCCCGGATTTCGCTATCGGCAAGCAGCGCCCGCATGAGCCCGGCGGCCTCGATCTGCCCGCGATGGGGCCGGGCGGCATGGATGCGCGGGTCGAGCGGCGCCGGCGTCCCGCGCAGCGCCTCGAGGCTCATGGCCGCGGCGCCCACCGCGGTGCGCCAGAGCACCCGCGCATCGTGTACCATGAGCGCGAGCAGCGCGGTCTGGGCCTGGGTCCCGTTGATGAACGCCAGCCCTTCCTTCGAGGCGAAGCGGAACGGGAGGAGGCCCGCTGCCGTGAGGGCCCCGGCGGCGGCCGTGGAGCCGCCGTCGGTGAGCACATCGCCCTCGCCCATCAGCGTCAGCGCGATGTGGCTCAACGGCGCGAGATCGCCGCTGGCGCCCACGCTGCCCTGCTCGGGCACAAGCGGTACGACCCCGGCGTTGAGCACCGCCACGAGCGCGTCCACCAGGTCCGGACGCACGCCGCTCGTCGGACGGAGCAGTACGTTGGCCCGGAGCAGCATGACGGCCCGCACCACCGAAGCGGGGAATGGATCGCCGACGCCGGCCGAATGGCTGCGAATGAGGTTGGCCTGCAACTGATCGAGCTTGTCCGGAGGCACCCGCACGTTGGCGAGCTTGCCGAAGCCGGTGTTGATCCCGTAGATCGTCTGCCCGGAGGCGACGGCCGCCTCGACCAGCCGCCTGCTCCCGAGCAGCGTCTCCCTCGCACGGGGGTCGAGCGTGACCCGGACGCTCCGGTCCCGGGCGACGCGCACCACTTCCGCAACCGTGAGCGACCGGCCGTCCAAGACACATGCGGGCTGGGGCATGGCCCGAAGTAACCCCGTCGTCCGCCCCGTTTCAACCCCCGCTGCGCATCCCTACTTCCTGGTGACGATCAGCTCCGGATTGCCGGGATCCGTCTGGTAGGCCCAGTCGAGAATCAGGAACGTCTGGCCGACATGGGTGACCCGCACTGCGCCATAGCGCTTGAAGCCGTCACCTCCGTCCATCTCGAAGACGTAGCCGTAGCCGGGAATCGCCAGGATGCCGGACGTGCGGTAGGTGCGGTCGGCCGCGAAGTCGATGGAGGTCAGATCCTCGACCGGGTTGTTCGCATCGTAGTATTCGACGCCGGTGCCGGTCCGGACGGGCGTCAGGAACAGGTCGCCCGAGATGTCGCGATCCACCGCGAAGTCGATGTCGGTCCCGGCGCCCGAACGCACCAGGCCAAGCTCCGCGTCCTGGACACGATTGTCGCCGTTCAGGTCGTCCCAGAAGCGGAACCCGCTGCCGGCCGACTGGGACTGGAAGGCATAGATGAGCACGTTTCGCGCGTCGGGCCGCGGCGTGTCCGCGCGGAGCGGTGACCGGTCGCTTTCGAATCCGTCCACGCTCAGAGCCGTCACCGCGAAGCAGCGCGGAATCCCGTTGGTCAGCGCGCCAACCACGAATTCGGGGGCGACGGTCGTGCCCTCGAGCTGCCAGCTGGTGCCACACTGGTCCTGATCGAGGTTGTAGGTCGTGCTGTAGATCCGGTAGTTCTGGAAGTTGGCCGGATCCGACGTGTAGGAATTGTCGGTCCAGATCAGCGCGATCGCGCCGTCGAGCGTCGTGCTGGAAAGGCTTGCCGGAACGTCGGGCGGAATGCCGGGCCCGATCCGGTCGTTGGAGGAGCAGGCCGCCGCGGCCGCCAGGACGACTGGAATCCACCAGCCACGCATATGAGGTCTCCGAAGGGGGTTGCGCGTTGTCGTGCAGAACGCGTGCCAAGGGGGAGGGGTCTCAAGGCATGTGGGGAGTTCCACTTGCATGGCCGCATGACGGGCCGCTGTCCCGGCCTGGTGACACGCCGCACGAGCGCCCGGGAGTCATGCTGAGCCCATTCGCTGCGTTGAAGGCAGGCTCCACGAAGGGGACCTGCCCGAACGCATGTCCCCTTCACTCCGTTCAGGGTGACTCGTTCGGCGCCCGGGCCGCGGGCGCCGCCCTACCGCTCGATGCTTGTCTGGTCGTAGTCGAACTTGAGCTCGGGCAGATCGGTCAAGTAGATGCTGAAGAAGAATGCGAAATTGCCGTTCGGATTGCGCATGAAATTGAACCCTGCCCGCCACTCGTGTAGCTCACGCTCGAGCCGCACGACGTGCGACTCGAACTTGCCATCGGTGATGTTGTACTGCGATGACCAGGTCAACGACCAGAAAGGAGTCGGCGAGAAGCCGGTGCTGAAACCGAGGCTCTGGCGGTCAGGCGTGCCCGGGCCGGTGGTCACCCCGCTCGGTGGCCGCTCGCGGGTGAGCTGGTAGTTGAAGTTGGCGGTGAAGCTCCTCCCCGGATGGCGCATCGGTGCCCGGGTGCTGCTGAAGAACGACCCCGGACGCGCCCGCCGACCCGACTCGGCGACGTAGGAGCTCGGCACCTCGTCGGGCCGGCGGGCACCCTCCTCGGATGCCTTCCCGCCGATCCCGAAGATCGAGGCGAGCGACCGGAAGGTATTCCCGGACACCGCGAAGCTCGCGCTCACCGTCTGCAGGAACGGGTCGAATTTGGCCGTGTCGACCCCGGCCCGACCCCGCCACAAGTCGTGGGTCAGGCTCAGGTTGAAGCCGGGGAGTAGGTCGCTCAGGATCGAGTTGGTGACCGTCTGGGTGGCCCACCCGGTGAGGCCGGGCTTCTTGGCCTGCTCGAAGTCGTAGCTGACGCCGCTGGTGTTGATGCTGAGCAGCCGGATCTTGCGGGTGTCCGCTCCGCTCGCGGCGGTCGTGTCACCGCCACGGGGGCGGAACTTCCCCTCGAACGCCTGCGACAGGCCGACGGTGACGCGCTGCTGGGCGTCGCTCCGCAGCGAGATGGCCTGGCCCGGCTGGGCGATCGCCCGCGCATAGTCCTCGGGCACGTCGGCCGCGGGCTGGTAGTTCCAGGTGATCACGGGTGAGAAGCTGTGCCGAATTCGGCTGAGCGGGCCGATGCCCGGGAAGAACGCGAACAGCGTCGGCGAGGCGCTGGCCCCGAAGCGGAACCGCTTCCCCTGGCGGACGAAACCGCCGTTCGTGTTCCGGTTCCTCACCGCGAACGGCCCGGCCGAGGTCGCGTTACCGATCCCCACGACGGGCTGGAGCTTCCACGAGCCCCGGAACAGCACAGGCAGGTTGATGCCCGTATCCCAGTCGATCGAGCTTTCGAAATCGCTGAGGAACGTGCGCCGGACCCGCACGCTGTCGGCAGGATCCGGGGTGGCGGGATCGTCCGCCAGGAAGGTGACCACCTCTGCACCCTTGGTCTGCCGATCGTTCACCTGCACCGAGTTCTGCCAGTTGAACGCGCCGAAGCGGATCGGCGTGTCGAAGCTCAGTGCCGTCACCCGCGAAGTCGCGTCGAGCGCCAGGGTATCGAACGCGCCGCCCGGCAGCGCGCGCAGCAGGGTGTCGGCCGCGGGATTCTTGGTGGTGTTGTTGGTGAAGCTGAGCCCGGGCGACCAGGTGATGTCCGAGCCGAGCGCAATCGGTACCGGCGAGAGGGTGACGGCCGGCAGGAGCTGCTGCACGCTGCCGTTGGTGAGGCTCTGTCGGCGGGTACCGCCCAGAGTCAAGGTGCCCCAGGAGAGGCGCTTGGAGTAGTTCAGGGAGCTCGTGATCTGCTGCGTGTTCTGGAGCGGATCGATCGCGTTCCCCCGGATGACGGCCGTGTTGCTGGCGTAATTGAGATTGAAGTTGAGGCTGGTCGATAGACTGAACTGCTGCCGATGGTCCCAGCGGAACGTGAGTCCGGAGCTGCCGCCGACCTGCCGCTGCTGATTGATCCCCACGGTACCGCTCACAAATCGATTGAGCCATCGGTACTGCCCGCTCACACCGTATTGGACATACCGATTGGCAAACCAGTCGAGCCGCGCGATGAAGTCGAGATAGTCATTCGGCGCCCAGTAGTACCCGACGTTGGTGATCTGGCGGTTATACGATCGGGCCGGCCGCACCAGGTCGTTCAGGCCGAGCTGGGGCACGAGAATGCCGGACCGGCGCCCCGGGCGCACGTCCTGGAAGATGAAGGGCAGCCACAGGACCGGCACATCCCGGACATAGAGCACGACCGGCCGGGCGACCAGCAAGTTCTTCGAGATCCACTTCACCTCGTGCGCACTGAAGTGGTAGTGGGGGGTCGGCAAGTCGCAGCTGGTGATCTCGCTCGACCCGGCGTAGATGCGGCTGGAACTCGAGTCCTGCGCCACGTTGCCACGCAGGAACCAGACGGTGGAGCCTTCGGTGAAATTGGTGAGCGCGTCGTCGACGATGCCGCGCCGGCGGCAGGTGTCGTATCGGATCCCCTCCCCCACCAGCACCTGGCCGCGGTCGAACAGCCGCGGACTGCCGCTGGCGTCGAGCAGGCAGCTGTCGCGCTGATAGCGGATGGTATCGGCCTCGAGCAGCGCGCCCTGCCGCTCGGTAAGCGCCTGCCCCTGGAGGAGCACGCGCTCGCCCTCGATGAACACGGTGGCGGAGTCGGCGCGATAGCGGGTGGACTGGTAGCCGGGGCGGGCCTTCAGCGCCCGCAGCACCGAATCGTCGGGCGCAAAGCTCCGGCTGGGCGCGGTCGGGATGCCGAGCCGGCCGGCCGTGGCGCTGTCGAGCGCCTGCCCGGGCTTCCTCCTGCGCGTGGTGTCCTGGAGCGAGTCGGGCCGGGCCGCCTGGAGGGGCGGGCGACGCCGCTGGGCCGGCACCTGTGCCTCCGCCGTGGCACCGCTCAGTCCCAGGCCCAGCAGCACGAGCGCGGCGATGGCTGCCGCCTTCCGGCGCCGGCGCTGGATCACGACCGCGCCCGCATACCCCACCTCGTAAAGGAGAAGCAGCGGGAGGGTCATCATCACCATCGAGACCAGGTCCGCGCCCGGCGACAGCAGCGCACCGGCGATGAAGGCCCCCACGACGGCGAAGCGCCGGAACCGCGCCAGCTCCCCGGGCCCGATCACCTCGAGCCACGCCAGGATGATGATGACGAGCGGCAGCTCGAACGAGATGCCGAGCGCCAGCACGACCTGGAGGACAAAGTCGAAGTACGCGTCGTACGTGATGAACGGCTGGATGGCCTCGGTTTGGAAGCTGAACAGCACACGGAGCGCCGGCGGCACGACCAGGACGTAGGCGACCGCAACCCCGGTCAAGAACAGGAGCAGACCCGTGAAGAGCGCCGGAACCAGCGCGCGCTTCTCCCGCGCGTAGAGCGCGGGCGCGAGGAAGGCCCAGAGCTGCCAGAGGATGATGGGCGAAGCCAGGACCAGCCCGACCAGGAAGCCGAGTTTGAAGACGATCATGACCGGCTCGGTGGGGCTGGTGACCACCAGCTTGCCCCCGGCGCCGGTCAGGTAGGGCGCGATCGGCTGCTTGAGGAGACCGACCAGCTGAAACCGCTGGACCAGCCACAGACCCAGCCCGAACCCCACCACGACCGCCGCCAGCGCGCGGAGAATACGCCAGCGAAGCTCCTCGAGATGATCGAGGAAGGGCATTTCCCCGGGCGAGCCGGTCATGCGGCGGCGGCGCCCGAGCTTAATGCCCGAGCACTTTCAGGCGATCGCGAGCCAGCGCGGCCTCGTCCGACTGCGGGTACTTCTGCACCACGCGCTGGTAGGCGTCCTTCGCCTTGGCGGCGTCCTTCCGCCGCTCGGCGAGGAGGCCCAGGTTGTACAGGGCCGAGGGGGCCCGAGCGGACGTCGGGTATTTGTCCACGACCTGCGTGTAGTAGGCGGCGGCAGAGTCCGGGTTCTCCGTGGCGAAGCTCTGGCCGATGAAGTAGAGCGCGTCCGGCGCCCGCGTGCCGGTGGGGTAACTCCGCAGCAGCTCGCGCAGGCCCAGCCGCGCGGTACTGGTGCTGCCCCGTCGCAGCTGAGCCAGCGACGCCTCGTACATCTGGTCGGCGGACGCCGAGGCGGCCGCGGCCGGCCTGGCGGTGTCGCCGGGGGACGGCACGGGACCGGCAGCGGGTGCGGTGGTCTCGATCTGCGCACCGCGCGCCTCGAGCTGGGTGCGCAGCTCGCTGAGCCGCTGCTGGCTCTGGCCGGTAAGCTCCTGGAGCTGCACCAGCTGCTGCTGGATATTGTAGAGATCCGAGGCGATGTCGCCCTTCAGCTGGCCCACCGCTTTCCAGCTGGCGGTGAGCGAGTCCATCATCCGCTGCTGCATCTGGATCACCTCACCGAGCTGCGCGGCCCGGGTCGAGTCACGCCGCAGCGTCTCGGCCCGGAGCAGCGCCACCTCACCCTGCACCATCTGGACGTCACTCTTGGAGACGCAGCCCGCCAGGCCCGCCGCGACCGCCAGGGTCGCGGCGAAGCGGGCGGTCAGGCGCCCCTCCATGGAGCTCACTGCGGGGCGACGAGGTTGTCCCCGCCGGCCGTCACCTGGAACTCATCGCGGCGATTCTGTGCCCAGGCGGCCTCGTCATGGCCGGAGCTAAGCGGACGCTCCTCACCGTAGGACACCACCTCCATCCTGGAGGCGTCGATCCCCTTGTTCTCGAGATAGCGCTTCGCCGCGGCGGCGCGCCGGTTGCCGAGGGCGAGGTTGTACTCGTCCGATCCGCGCTCGTCGGCGTGCCCGCTGATCTGAAGCCGGACCTTCGGGTTGGCACCGAGGATGGCCGCCTTCCGATCGAGGATGGTCTGGTCGTTCGGGCGGACCACGGCCATGTCGAAATCGAAGTTGATCATGGCTGCCAGGTCCGCGGCGACCGCCCGGGCGCGTTCCGCCGCTTCGCGGGCCATCCGCTCGCGCTCCATCCGGTCACGTTCGGCGCTGTCGTCCCGCGGAGCGGGTGCCGGCGTCGGGGCGGGGGCAGGCGTGGGCTGGGGCGCGGGCTCCTCGGGCGCGGGCTTCCCGCCGCAACCGGCAGCGAGCCCGACGGTGATCAGGGCCAACAACAGGGAAGTAGTACGCATCAGGACTCCGAGTTCAAGGTTAGGGGGCGACCGCGGTCCGACTCAGGCGGCGGGACCACGCAGGGAGCCGCGCCACGCCCGGTGTCCGGAGCTGGCGCACGCGGCCGGTTTCGACGTCGATGACCCAGAGCTGCCGGCTACCGCTCCGGTCGGAAACGAAGGTGATATGCCGGCCGTCCGGGGCCCAGGTCGGGTCTTCGTTGCGGCCGGACGAGGTGAGCTGCCGGACGCGCCGCCCCGCGACGCTGACGAGGAAGAGTTGCGGGCTTCCGGACACATCGCGATGAAACACGACGTTGGCTCCGTCCGGCGACCACTCGGGGGCGTTCGAGCTTCCGGTGGCGCCGTAGTCGAACGGGGCAAGCAGCTCCTGATCGGTCCCGTCGGCGGCCATGGCGTAGATCTGCGGCGGCCCCGCGCGGGTGGACACGAAGGCGATGCGGCGACCATCTGGTGAAAACGTTGGAGATAAGTTGTCCGCATAGCGTCCCACGGTCAAGCGTTGCGCGCAGCAGCGATCGGCGATGTTCGCGAGGTAGATATCGGTGCCGCTCTCGTCGGACTGGGCGTACGCCAGCAGGCGGCCGTCCGGCGAGAATGCCGGGGTGATCTTGAGGCCGCCGGCAGGGCCGGGCGCCGGCACCGTGACGCCGGTGGCGAGGCTCTGCACGAGAACCCCCCCACGTCCCGCCCCGAGCAGCGTGAAGGCGAAGCTCTGCCCGTCCGGCGACCAGGTCGGCGAAAGCGCGGTCTGCCCCACCGGGGTGAGCGGCGTGATCCCCTCGCCGTCGCTGTCCATCCGGTAGATCCGCCCCCCCGAGACGAACAGGAGCCGGCTCGCGGCAATCCCCGCGGTACCGGTCGCCCAGCGCGCGACCTCATCCGCCACGAGATGCACCGCGAACCGGTAGCCCGGATCCGACGACGGGGGCAGCGAGAAGCTCTGCTGATTGCGCGTCTGCCCCGCGTTGAGATCGTGCAGCCGCGCCGTCACGCCGCCCGCCGCCTCCACCAGCTCGACCCCGAACTCGGCGCCAAGCGCCTTGTAGATGCCGTAGTTGAGACCGCCGCCACTCTCCAACCCGCCGCGCCCGGCCGCCGCGCCCGTCGGCGCGTCCGCCAACATGATGATCTCGAAGCGGTCGCTGTAGTCGAGATCTCGACGGACGATCGCACGGATCGAGTCGAGCCCCGGTCCGGGGAGCACGACCAGGCCGGGGCGCACGCCGGGCTGGTATTCCACGCCGATCCGCACCCCTTCGGTGACCCGGGTGGTGTCCTGGGCGGCGGCGCGAGTGGAGCGCGTCGAGCTGAACGGCGCCAGAACGGCGAGCGCGATCACGCCGGCGAGCAGTCGATTCATCGCGAAATGGGCTTGAAGTAGAAGCTCACCGGCAGGACGTCGGCGTCCCAGCCGTCGGGGAGCGGGCCGAAGCTCCGCGCGTTGCCGGCGGCCTCGACCGCGCCTTGCGCACCGAGGTCGAAAGCGAAGCTGCCTGAGCGGGTGACGAAGTGGATGTCGCGCACCGTACCGTCCCTGAGAATGAGGAAGCTGATCTCGGCGAAGCTGTTCTGCCGCGCCGACTCGCGGTCCCAGTTCCGGTACACCTGGGTCACGATGTTCCGGAGATACTCCGGAAAGGGGAACTGGAGCCCTGGCGTCTTGATCGTCGCGACGTCGGTGCCCGTGCTCGGCGTCTCGCCGGGGGCGGGGGCCACCGGTGCGCTCGTCTTCGGCGGCGGCTCCCGCCTGGTTTCCGTCGGCGGCGGCTTGGGCGCCGGCGCGGGCGCCGGCTTGACCGGCTTGGGCTTGGGCGGCGGCTTGACCGGCGCCGGTTTCTCCTCCGGTGGCGGCGTCGGTACGGCCTCGCGCGCGAGCCGCTGCTTCGGCGCCGGCGCGGGCGCCGCCACCAGCTCCACCGCGTACACCGGCGGCCCCGCCTTGGCGGGCTTCACCTGAGTGAAGGCGAACGCCGCAGCCGCCACGTGCACCAGCAGGGTCCCGATCAGCCCAACCGTGGTGCCCGGCGGGCGACCACGGTCGGCACGCACGATCACCGTGCCTCTTCCTCCGCGGCCACGAGGCCGACGTTCTGGATGCCGGCACCCCGGATGATGGCGAGCACGCGGACGACCTGGCCGTAGGGCACGCGGGTGTCCGCCTGGAGATACACTCCCGACGGCTTGCGTGTCGCCACCAGGGAGCGGAACGTCACCCGAAAATCGTTGTAGGAAACCGGCGTCTGATCGACGAAGATGCGCCCGTCACGATTGACCGTGACCACCATCCCCTCCTTGGGGGAGAGCGGCCGGGCCTCCGCGCGCGGCAGCTCGACGTCGACGCCGCCCTGCATCATCGGTGCCGTGATCATGAAGATGATCAGCAGCACGAGCATCACGTCGACCAGCGACGTGACGTTGACGTCCGCCATGAGCGGCAGGTCGCCCCGCTGGCTGCCCAGTCCTCCGCCCAGTCCGGCCGACATCTAGAGCAGCCCCTCCCGGGCCATGGTGCCGATCAGCTCGTTGGCGAACCCCTCCAGCTCGCCGGCGAAGAGGCGGACCCGGTTCACGTACAGGTTGTAGGTGATCACGGCGGGAATGGCCGCGGCGAGGCCGCCGAAGGTGGCAACCAGCGCCTCAGCCACGCCCGGCGCCACCGCGGCCAGGTTGCCCGACCCCTTGGTGGCGATGCCGGTGAACGCGTTGATGATACCGAGCGTGGTGCCGAGCAGGCCGAGGAGGGGGCTCACGGAGCCGATCGTGGCGAGCCAGGGGATGTAGTGGCCGAGCAGGTCCCGCTCCGCCGCGACTTCCTTGCCGAGCACCATCTTGAGCGCCTCGAGCTGGGTCGGCGTGATCGCGCTCCGGTCGGCGCCGCGCTCCTCGCGCAGCGCGCCCGGGCGCAGCTCCGAGTAGAAGGTGATCGCCTCACGGAAGAGCCGGTTGTAGGGCGACGGCGGCTGCTTCATGACGGCGTGGTAGGCGTCCTGCAGCCGCGTCGTACGCTCCATCTCGGCAAAGAACTTGTCGGCCTGGCGGTTGAGCTTCCGGAACTGCCACCACTTGAGCACGATGATGAACCAGGAGACGAGCGAGAAGACGGCGAGGATGACCAGGACGACCTTCGTCTCGGTGCTCGCGGTCAGGACCAGCTCGACCGCGGTGCGCGGCACTGCGCCACCCGCCTGCAGCATCACCTGGCCTCCTTCCGGAACCACTCGACCAGCTGGCGAAGACCGTCGTCGAACTTCCACTCGGGCGCCCAGCCGAGGATCGCCTTCGCTTTGCTCGCGTCGAGCGCGCTGCGGAACAGCTCGCCCGGCCGCGGCGGGGCGAACTCGAGCTCCGGCCGCATCCCCATCACCTGACCGACTGACTGGGCGAGGTCGAGCACGTTGCGCTGGATGGACGTGGCGATGTTGAAGGCAGGGGCGTCGAATTCGCCGGTGGCCGGCAGCGTCACGGTCGTGGCCAGGACGTTGGCGCGGGCCACGTCCTTCACGAAGACGTAGTCGCGCGTCTGGCGACCGTCGCCGAACACGGTCAGCTTCTGCCCCGCCAGCAACCGGGAGACGAAGATCGAGACGACGCCGGCCTCGGACTTGGGGTCCTGGCGCGGGCCGAAGACGTTCGCGTAGCGCATGGCGACCCCCTCGAAGCCGCGGAGCGCCCCGAGCGCGCGGAGGTAGTACTCGCCGGCCAGCTTGCTGACGCCGTACGGGCTCACCGGGAGCTTCGGCGCCGTCTCCGGCGTCGGGATGACCTCGGCATCGCCGTACAAGACGCCGCCGCTGCTGGCAAAGACGACGCGCTTCACGCCACCCTCGCCGGCGCCCTCGAGCAGGTTTACGAAGCCGACGACGTTGATGCCCGCATCCACGGCGGGTGAATCGACCGAGAACCGGACGTCAATCTGTGCGGCGTGGTGGTTGAGGGCGTCGAACCGACCGGTGGCTGCCAGTTGGCGCGCCTCGGGCGAGCGAATGTCGGCGCGCACGAGCCGCGCGCCCTTCGGGACGTTGTACTCGTGCCCGCGGGAGAGATCGTCGAGCACGACGACCTCCCACCCATCCTTGAGGTATGCCTCCGCGATGTGGGAGCCGATGAACCCCGCCCCACCCGTCACCAAGACCCGCCCACTCATGCGTCGCGTCTCGCCATGATCTCTCCCACCGGGGAATGTCTAAGGAACGGAACCGTCGCCCCGCAATATAGATACGTGCGGCAGGGAAGGAACCGGGAAAGCGACGCGGCGCCGGGGAGCCCCCCCGACGCCGCGTCATCGCCCCTCTCCCGGAGGTCAGGACGGGAGCTTGGCGATCTGCCGTGCGTCGGTACCCGGCGGGATGTCGGGCGAGAGGATGTTGAGGAGGCGGGCCGTGGCGGTGTGGTCGCGCACGTGCACCACTTGCAGCGTGGCCATTACGTCGTTGATCAGCTGACGCCCGTCAGGGAGGCGCTCGGCGCGGCGGCGGATCTCGAAGAGATCGCCGGGCGCGACCCCGTCCTGGCGGCCCTTGTCGAGAAAGACCACCATCTGCGGCGCCTTGAGATCCTGACGGCCGCTGCCGCCGAGGAAAGTGGCGCGGACGCCCTCGGTGACCGGCACCGCATGGGCCTCACCCGGCGGGGTGAACTTCTCCGCCGGGAGCACGCGCTGCCCGTTACGGATTGGACCGTAGGTGGCGACGATGCTCGCGACGTAGCGGCCCTGTACGGTGTCCACGACGCGCGCGAGGCCGGTCGGCACGACGATCTCGCCGTGCGAGTCGAGCTCGGGCCCGAGCAGCAGGACGAGCAGCGTGTCACCGATTTGATAGGTGGCGCCGCGGGGCGCCTCGACCGCGATCGTCGAGTAGGGCAAGGCACTCGCGTTGGCGCTCATGGCGCGAATCTGCTGCGGCATCGTCGGGCCAAGCACCTTGCCGAAGGGCAGGTCCTGGTTCTCGGTGAGGAAGCCCGACGAGTAGAACTCGCTCCGCCGGAGCGCACGGTACGTCTGGTGGGAGTAGGCCTTCAGGCTCTCCTGCAGCATGTGGCTGCGCCGCGGACCGAACAGCCCCGGCTCCTCGTCGCCCGGCTCGTTGGCCGAGACGGCGGTGAGCTGGGCCAATGTCTGCTGCGGCGCGCCCTGATAGTCATCGGCCGGCGGGGCCGCGGGGGCCGCGGGGGCCGCGGGCGCAGCAGGGTTGGCCGGGGCGTCAGCGACCGAGGCCGTCGGCTCCGTCGTGTCAGTGACGGAGGCCAGCGGCTCCGGCGTGTCGGTGGTCGGCACCGCCGGGACGCTGTCCGCGCCGGCCAGGCGGAGCACCTCGCCGGGGTAGATCCAGTGCGGGTCCTCGACGACGCTCGTGTTCATCCGATAGATGTCGGACCAGAGGAACGGATCGCCGCGGTACTGCTTGGCGAGATCCCACAGCGTATCGCCCTCGCGGACCGTGTGGCTCTGCGGCGCGCCCGCCTGCGCGAGCGCCAGACCCGGCGTCAGGGTCAGGGCCAGCAGGCCTACCCACTTCCAGTGGAACGTACGCGGCATCGGGGTCTCCCAGCGACATCGGTGTCAGATATGGAGATAGGGAACGGCGAACCGGAAGCGGTTCAGGGGCGGGAGAGGCAAATTCAACGCCAGTGGTCGGGGGGCGGTGTCTACCACCGTAAGCCATTCTTTGACTTGAGCTTGGCGTACTGACCGGTGGCCTCGGCGGGCCCGGTGACGTCGCCGGGCTCTGGCGAATGGCGGGGGGTCGGGAGATATCCGGTGCCTGGCAGACCGGGGGACTCGGCGAGCCGGTCTCGATCGGGCAACGAACAGCCGGTGAGATCGCCGCGATCCCACCGGCATCGTTGCCCCCGAGGACCCGCAGCCGCGATTCAGAACGGCAGGTCGTCGTCCTCGGCGTCGAGCGCCTCCGGAAAGTCCTCGAACGACTCCTTGCCCTTCGGTGCGGCCGCCGCGGCGCCCACCTTGCTGGGCGCGGTATACGACGACTCGGCGCCCTCGCTCCGCCCGGAGAGCAGAATCAGCTCACGCGCGGTGATCTCAGTAGTGTACCGCGTCTGGCCCTCGCGGTCCTGCCACGAGCGGTACTCGATGCTCCCCTCGATGTACACCTTGTCGCCCTTCTTGCAGTACTTCTCGGCGATGTCCGCGAGGTTCGAGCCCTTGTTGTTCCACAGGATGACGCGGTGCCATTCGGTCTTTTCCTGCTTCTCGCCACTCTGGTTCTTCCACTGCCGACTCGTCGCGACCGAGAGCGTCGCCACGCGGGAGCCGTTGGCGGTGCTGCGGACCTCCGGATCCGCCCCGAGGTTCCCGATCAGGATGACTTTGTTCAGACTCCGGCTCACATGCACCTCCAGGGTTCTAGCGTGGGGCCACCGGTGTGGACCCGATGAGAATGTAGATCTCGCAAGTTCTTCCGTCAACCAAAGTTACGCTGTGGGCAGCAGAATCACGCGCGCTGCAACTCGAGCCGGAGGACCAGCGCATCCTCGCGGGGGTTCCGATAGTAGGCTGCCCGCTGGCCGACAGGACGGAAGCCGTAGGCCACATAGAGTGCCTGCGCCGAGACGTTCGACTCGCGGACTTCGAGCAAGACCTCGTCCACCTTCCGCCGCCGGAACGCCGCCAGCCCCGCCTCGAGCAGCGCGCCGCCGATCCTCCGGCGGCGGAACTCGGGGGCCACCGCCAGGTTGAGCACCTCACCGGTGCCGGCCATCTCGCGCCCGATCAGGTAGCCCACGATCCCCCGCCCGGTCTCGGCGACCAGGCCGAACGTCCAGGGGGACGTGAGCGTCTCGCGGAAGCTCGCCTCGCTCCATGGATCACTGAAGGCGCGGCGCTCGATGGCTACGAGCCCCGGGGCGTCAGCGGGGACTGCCGATCGAATCCGGTAGGGGGCGTCCATGCGCCGTCTCCCAGCGTGCCTGCGCCTCGGCCGGCCGACCGTAGACCGGCTCCCAACCCTGCACCGCATCGATCCGTGCCGCGCCGCCGGGCCGGCCGACGAGGCCCAGCAGTTCGCGCGCACGCGGCGCACCCTCGGGCGGCGCGATGAGCGCCGAGCCCGCCCACCGCTCGAGCGCGAGCACGATCGGCTCGGGCGCCTCGCCCACGAGGATGTCGGGACGGAGCGCACCGGTCACGAGCCGATCGGGTCGGTGTACCGACGGCGCGAGGAGGCAGTGCACGGCGCCGCCCTCGAATCGGTACGCCGCCGCGTAGAGCTCGCCCCGGAGCGCGTTGGCGACCGCCAGCACCGTGGCCCCCGGACGGGCCACGCCGCTCGCGCGAACCATGAGCGACGGCGCCGTCCAGAGCGGAAGCCCTCGCGTCTGCACCAGCGCCTTGGCCACCGACGCGCCGACCCGAAGGCCGGTGAAGCTTCCGGGGCCGTCGCTCAGCACCAGCGCGGTGACGTCGTCGAGCGTGGCGCCCGCCTCGCGCAGGAGGCCGGCGATCATCGGCAGCAGCTCGGCGGCGTGCCGGCGGGCGCCGGTGAGGTCACGTTCCACCGCCGCCGCGGCGCTGGCTCCCAGCGCGACCGACGCGCGGTCGGTGGCCGTCTCGATCGCCAGCCGCATCAGAGCGCCTCGAGCCCGCGCCGGGCGGGGTCGGCCAGGTGATGGAGCCGGAAGCGCCGGTCCGGCGCGGGGAGCCAGGCGCCCGCCTGTTCGGGCCACTCGACCAGGATGGCGTCGCCTTCGGCCACCAACCCTTCCCAGTCGAGGTCCGCCGCCTCGTCGGCCGACCGCAGGCGGAAGCAGTCCAGATGAAACACCGGCCCGCGGCGGCCGTGGTAGCGATGCACCAGCGCGTAGGTCGGGCTGGTGGCCGCGCCGGTGACGCCGAGCCCCCGGACGATCGCCTGGATGAAGGTCGTCTTGCCGGCGCCGAGGTCGCCCTCGAAGGAGAGCAGCGCTCTCGGCGGAAGCGCTCGCCCGATGGCCTCGCCCTCTGCCTCGAGCTCGGCCCGCGTGAGTGCCCGGATCACGCGTGACGGCGCAGCTTGGGCGGGGCACCCCGCCGGACGTCGGGGGCGGCCATCGCCTTGAGGTCGTTGAGCTGGTCGCGCAGCATGGCGGCGACCTCGAACTCGAGGTTGGCGGCCGCCTCTCGCATCTGCCGCTCGAGGGCCTGGATCAACGCCGCACGCCGGGCCGGATCGCGCAGGTCTCCCTTCTCCTGCCCGGCGAGGCGGGGCTCGGGCTTCTCGGTCCGCGCGTCGGCCACATGGGTCGCGAGCCGCACCTCCTCCATCGACTTGACGATGGACCGCGGCGTGATGCCATGCTCGGCGTTGAAACGCTGCTGGATCTCCCGCCGGCGGGTCATCTCCGCGAGCGCGCGCTGCATGGACCCGGTGATGCGGTCGGCGTACATGATGGCGCGCCCGTTCACGTGGCGCGCCGCGCGGCCGATGGTCTGCACCAGCGAGCG
>DAIPLK010000209.1:0-3246 GCA_036769285.1 Gemmatimonadales bacterium
TCATGCTGGTGCTGCTGATCATCTTCATGATCGTGACGCCGCTGATCGCCGCCGGATTCAAGGCCACCCTGCCGAAGGGCAAGAACCTGGACCCGCGGCCCGAGGGCGAGAACGAGGTGGTCCTGGGGATCGACGAGGCCGGCCGGTACTTCCTCAACGGCCGCGCCCTGCCGGCCGGGACGCTCGAGGACCAGCTGCGCTCGATCTACTCGGCACGCACCGAGGACAAGATCCTGTACTTCAAGGCGGACAACAAGCTCAAGTACGCCAAGATCCAGGAAGCCGTCGAGACCGCCCGCCGCGCCGGCGTGCGCGTCATGGCCGCCATCACGGAGCCACGGAACACCGGGCTGTTCGAGGCCGGCGAGAAGAAGGAGAAGAAGTAATGGCGATGAGCACCGGAGGGCCCAGCGGAGGTGTGCAGTCCGACATCAACGTGACCCCGATGATCGACGTGCTCCTGGTGCTGCTGATCATCTTCATGATCACGCAGCCGCTGTCGCGGATGGCGCTGGACGTGCAGGTGCCGCCGCCCGAGGAGACCGCGACCACCAAGGCGCCGCCCAGCCAGATCGTGCTCGAGCTGGGCGACGACGGCAGTTACGCCATCAACGGTCAGCCGGTCCCGAGGGACCAGCTCGACACGCAGATTCACGCGATCTACGATCAGCGCCCGGCCAAGCTGCTGTTCATCAAGGCGGGCCCCAACCGGATCTACCAGGACGTCGTCGAGGCGATGGACGTGGCCCGGGGAGCCGGGGTCCAGATCATCGGCTTCACGCCGCAGGAGGCGAACGCGCAGTAGGCGGGAGTCGTCTCGGACATGCTTGCGCGGGGGCCGGGAACCGGCCCCCGCGCGTGCGTTCGGGGGGCCGCGGCGCGTCTCTCGGACAGGAGCTGCACGCCGTCCGCTATCTTTCGCCTCCGACGCATCCGTCCGATCCCGAGGGCCCTACGCACGCGCCACGTCCGCTCCAACTCTCGCTCCCCTCCCCGCGGCGCCGCTACGGCGGACTGCTGCTCTCGGTGCTGCTCCACGCCCTGATCATCGCACTGGCCGTCCGGAGCGGTGAGCGGCTCTGGTCGCGCACGCTGGCTCCTGGGGATCCGGCGCTCGCGCCGGGTGGTGGGGGCGGTGGTGGCGGAGGTGCCGGCGTGGCCTATATTACCCTGCCGCCGCCCCCCCGGTCGGTAACGCCCCGGCAGACGGCGGTCACGGCGCCGGTCACGCGCCCCCGCATCGAACCCGAGCCGAGGCCGGCGCCGACTGTGCTCCCGCCCACTACGGCGGCCGAGGTCTCCACTCCTCCTCCGCAGTCGAGCGACACCCAACCACCCGTATCGGCGGCCGGCGCAGCCGGGCCGGGAACGGGACCGGGAGCCGGACCCGGTGCGGGCGGCGGCACGGGCGGCGGAGTCGGTCATGGCATCGGGCCCGGGCAGGGGGCGGGCGTGGGGCCTGGCATCGGCGGCGGAGGCCAGGGGGGCGCCATTCGCCCGCCGGAGCTGCGCGACCTGGCCTTCCCGTTCGATACCCCGCCGAAGGAGCTGCGGGGCGCGTCGCTGGCGGTCACCTTCTGGGTGCGGGTGGACGGGCAGGTCGAACGCTATCAGGTGGACCCCGCCATCGGCGACCGCGACTACGCGCGCAAGTTCGACGAGGTGATCCGGGCGTTCCGCTTCACGCCCGCGCGGGCGCCCGACGGGACCCGGGTCGCCGGCACCACGACCGTCATCTTCACGCTGCCAGGCAAGCGGGATTCGTAAGCGAGATGTGACGCCGCGGCCGCACGATGTTCCCCGCACCGAGGACCTCATGACCCGGCTCTTCATCCGGAAATCGGTACAGGACTGCGAGAACGACATCCTCGAGCGCGGCGGCCTCAAGCGCTCGCTCGGCAAGTGGCACCTGACCGCCCTGGGCATCGGGGCCACGATCGGCGCCGGCATCTTCGCGACCACCGGCACCGCCATCGTGGGCGACCCGCTGCGGCCCGGCGCCGGCCCGGCAATCGTGCTCTCGTTCCTGCTCACCGCGCTGACCTGCGGATTCGCCGCGCTGTGCTACGCCGAATTCGCGGCGATGGTGCCGATCTCCGGCTCGGCGTACACCTATGCGTACGCCTCGCTCGGCGAATTGGTGGCCTGGATCATCGGTTGGGACCTGATCATCGAATACGCGGTGGGCAATATCGGCGTGGCGATCGGCTGGTCGGGTTACTTCCGGGAGTTGCTGAGCCACTTCGGCGTCTCGATGCCGGCCTGGCTCGCGACCGACTACCGATCCGCCCATCTGGCGGCCGATGCGGTGGCGGGCGGCGCGAGTGACGCCACCAACCAGTATCTCGCCTCCGCCCTCTCCACCGCGCCGCATTTGTTCGGGTTCCCTGTCGTCGCCAACCTGCCCGCGTTCCTCATCGTCGCCCTCATCACGGTGCTCTTGGTGATCGGGATCCGGGAGAGCGCCAACTCCAATAACGCGATGGTGCTGCTCAAGATCGGCATCATTCTCTTCTTCTGCGCGGTGGGCAGCACGCTCATCCGGCCGGAGAACTGGAACAATCCCGCCACCGGCGGGTTCGCGCCCAACGGGTTTGCCGGGATCAGCGCCGGCGCGGCGATCATCTTCTTCAGCTACATCGGCTTCGACGCCACCAGCACGGCCGCGGAGGAGGCGCGCGATCCGGCGCGCGACATGCCGTTCGGCATCATCATGAGCCTGGTGGTCTGCACGGTGCTCTACATCGTCCTGGCCCTCGTGATGACGGGGATGGCGCCGTGGCAGAAGCTGGGTACGCCGGAGCCGATGATCACCGCGCTCGCCCTGGCGGACGGCTCCCCGCGCCTGCTCGCCGTCTCGCGCCTCATCGTCTCGCTCGGCGCGGTCATCGCCATGAGCAGCGTGCTGCTCGTCTTCCAGCTCGGCCAGCCGCGGATCTTCATGTCGATGTCGCGGGACGGCCTGTTGCCGCCGTTCCTGGCGCGGGTGCATCCGCGATTCAAGACGCCCTACATCGGCACGATCATCACCGGGCTCTTCGTCGCCACCTTCGCGGCGTTCGCCAACATCGCCGAGGTGGTGGACCTGACGAACATCGGCACGCTGTTCGCGTTCGTCCTCGTGTCGGCGGGCGTGATCGTGCTGCGAAGAGCCGAGCCCGATCGAGTGCGCCCGTTCCGCGCGCCCTGGGTGCCGCTCACGCCGATCATCTCGATCGTGACCTGCCTCTACCTCATGTTCCAGCT
>DAIPLK010000099.1:0-2954 GCA_036769285.1 Gemmatimonadales bacterium
CGCGCTGTTCCAGACCGGCTGGTTCGTCGAGTCGCTGATGACGCAGACGCTGATCGTGCATGTCATCCGCACCAACCGGATTCCGTTCGTGCAGAGCCGCGCGAGCTGGCCGCTCGTGGCCACCACGGCGGCGATCATGGCGATCGGGGCCTGGCTCCCACTGTCCCCGTTTGCCGCCGCGCTCGGTTTCGTCGCCTTGCCACCGCTCTACTGGCCGGTGCTGCTGGCCACCCTCCTTGGCTACCTGGTGCTCACGACGGTCGTCAAGCGGGCGCTGCACCGGCGGTGGTGGATCTCCTGACCGTGCGCTTCCGGGCCTTCGCCGACCGGCTGGGCGGGATCGAGGAAGCGACCTCACGGCGGGCGATCGTGCACGCGGTGGCCGATCTCCTGAGGGCCGCCGACGCGCGCTCGCTGGAGGCGGTGGTGTACCTGCTTCAGGGCCAGCTCAGGCCGCCCTACGACGGGGTCGAGATCGGCGTCGCCACGAAGCTCCTCCTCCGGGTCCTGGCGGCGGCTTACGCCACGACCCCGGTGGTCGTGGCGCGGAAGTTCAGGCAGGCGGGCGACCTCGGCCTCGTGGCCGAGCGCCTCGCCGGAGGAGGGCCGCGCAGCGGGCGTCTCGCCGTCCAGGACGCCTATCGGGCCATGATGGCCGCCGCCACGGCCGCCGGGCCGGGCTCCATCGACCGCAAGATCTCGCTGCTGACGGCCTTGCTCCGGCGGGCGAGCGCCATCGAGGCGAAGTATCTCGTGCGCATCATCCAGGGCCGGCTCCGGCTCGGGGTGGGCGACCAGACTCTGCTCGAGGCGACGGCCGTCGCCGCTCTTGGCGACGGCCGCAAGAAGGCTGTCGTGGAGCACGCATATGCCGTACGCTCTGATCTCGGCCAGGTCGTCCGCCTGGCGTTCACGGGAGGCGAGCGCGCGCTGGCCAGGGTCGGGCCGCGTCCCGGCGTCCCGGTGCGGCCGGCACTGGCGCAGCGCCTGCGCTCGGTCAAGGAGATCATCGACCGCCTCGGTCCCGTCCAGGCTGAACCCAAGTACGATGGGTTTCGGCTCCAGCTGCACCGCGACGGCAATCGCATCTGGGCGTTCAGCCGGCGCCTGGAGAACGTAACGGCGATGTTCCCCGAGCTCACCGAGGGACTCCGACGGCAGCTCCGGGCCCGTCGCGCGATCGTCGAGGGTGAGGCCGTCGTTTACGACCCGGCCTCGGGAAAGTTCCTCTCCTTCCAAACCACCCTGACCCGGAAGCGCCGGACCGGTATCGCGCAGGCGGCGGCACGCCACCCGCTGCGACTGTTCCTGTTCGACCTGCTCTACGCCGACGGGCGGAACTACCTCCCGCTGCCGCAGCGCGAGCGCTCCCGCCGATTGCGCAAGCTGCTGCGATTCGGCCCCGATGATCCGCTCGCGGTCGCCGAGGCGCTCACCACCGACCGACCCCGCGAGCTCCAGGCGTACTTCGATGCGATGATCCGACGGGGGCTCGAGGGCATCGTCGCGAAACGGCCGGACGCCACCTACCATGCCGGGGCGCGGCGGTATACCTGGGTCAAGCTCAAGCGTGCCTACCAGCGGAAGCTGCGGGATACGGTGGACCTGGTGCTCGTGGGTTATCTCGCGGGTCGCGGCAAACGCGCGGCGCTCGGCATCGGGTCGCTGCTTGGTGCCGTGTACGACCCCAAGCACGATCGCTTCCGCACCGTCGCCAAGATCGGGTCGGGACCATCCGAGCGGCAGTGGCGTGAGCTCCGCACCCTGCTCGACCGCGGAGCCCGCCCGTCGAAGCCGCGGAGGGTGGACTCACTGATCACGCCGGACGTGTGGGCCGAGCCGAAGTACGTGATCGAGGTGCTGGCCGACGAGGTCAGCCGGTCGCCGCTCCACACCTGCGGCCGTTCCGGCGACCGTCCCGGGTACGCGCTGCGATTCCCGCGGATGCTGGACGGGATGCGGACCGACAAGGCCCCGGAGGATGCGACGACGGAGCGGGAGATCCTGGACCTGCACGCCTTGCAGCGCGGATCCCCGTGAACGGGTCTTCATCGCCAACTCACTCCCGGTTCACGGCACCGGGGCAGAGTTCAAGTGTCGGCCCAACGCCGGGAGGTGCCCCATGCCGACATTCGTCCTGCTCACGCGGCTGTCCCCGGACGCGGTCCGCACGCCGGGATCACTCGAGCGACTGGAGCGCGAGGCGATGTCTCATATCCGGGAGGAGTGCCCCGAGGTCGAGTGGGCAAGCAACTTCGCCGTCTTCGGCCCGTACGACTACCTCGACATCTTTTCCGCGCCCGACCTCGAGACGGCGGCCAAGGTGGCCATGCTCATCCGGATCCACGGGCAGGCCCAGACCGAGGTCTGGGCGGCGGTGGAGTGGGAGCGGTTCAAGGAACTGATGCGGGAGCTGGCGGCGCCGCAGGCCGCCGCGACCGCGCCGGCGTGATGATGTCGGTCGCTCGGACCGCGGTCCTGCCCCGACTCGTTGACTACGACCGGGCATGCGTGGAGTTCACGTGGGCGGACGCCCGCCGCGAGCTCGACGGGCTGCCCGGCGGCAACGGACTCAACATCGCCCATGAAGCCGTGGACCGGCACGCCCGGTCGCCTCACGGCGGCCGGGTGGCGTTCCGCTGGCTGGGGCGGCAGGACACCCCGCTCGACGCTACCTACGCCGACCTGCGGGCGAGCACCAACCGGTTCGCCAACGTGTTGCAGAGCCTCGGGGTAGACCGGGGCGATCGGGTATACGCGCTGGCCGGCCGGATCCCGGAGCTCTACACGGCCGCCCTCGGCACGCTCAAGCGCGGGAGCATCTTCTGCCCGCTCTTCTCCGCCTTCGGCCCCGAGCCGATCAGGTCGCGATTGGCGATCGGAGAGGCGAAGGCTCTGGTCACGACTGCCTCCCTCTACCGGCGGAAGGTGGAGGCCCTGCGCGCCGAGCTGCC
>DAIPLK010000099.1:3054-10723 GCA_036769285.1 Gemmatimonadales bacterium
CCGCTCACCAACGGCGTCACCAGCATCGTGGACGCGGGCGACTTCGACGCGGAGCGGTGGTATCGCATCATCGAAGCGCAGCGCGTGACGGTCTGGTACACCGCACCCACGGCGATCCGCATGCTCATGAAGGCGGGGACGACGCTGGCCCGGAAGTACGACTTGTCGTCACTCCGCTTCCTCGCGAGCGTCGGCGAGCCGCTCAATCCCGAGGCGGTGCTCTGGGGCCGCGAGGCGTTCGGGTTCCCGTTCCACGACAATTGGTGGCAGACCGAGACGGGCGGGATCATGATCGCCAACTACGCGTCCATGCCGATCCGGCCGGGGTCGATGGGCAAGCCGCTCCCCGGGGTCGAGGCCGCGATCGTTCGGCGCACCGATACGGGCCTGGAGGTGATCAGCGAGCCGAACGTGCAGGGCGAGCTCGCCCTCCGCACCGGCTGGCCGTCGATGTTCCGCGCGTACTGGAACGAGCCGGAGCGGTACCGGCGCTGTTTCGCCGACGGCTACTATCTCACGGGCGACCTCGCCCGGCGGGACGCGGACGGCTACTACTGGTTCGTCGGGCGCGCCGACGACGTGATCAAGACCTCGGGCCACCTCGTCGGGCCGTTCGAGGTGGAGAGCGTCCTGCTCGAGCATCACGCGGTGGCGGAGGCGGGGGTGATCGGGAAGCCGGATCCGATCGCGGGAGAGATCGTCAAGGCCTTCGTCTCCCTGCGCGGCGACGCGACGCCAAGCGACGCGCTCAGCCGCGAGCTGCTCGCGTTTGCGCGGCGGCGGCTCGGTGCCGTGGTGGCGCCGAAGGAGATCGCATTCCTCGACTCCCTGCCCAAGACCCGCAGCGGGAAGATCATGCGCCGGTTGCTTCGGGCACGCGAGCTCGGACTTCCGGAGGGCGACACCTCCACGCTGGAAGGCACGGCGACATGACCACGGCAGCGGCCCCCGGTCCCGCGCTCGAACGCGAGCCCGCGCTCGCGCGGCTCGGCACCATGCTGCGAATCCGCCGGTTCGAGGAGAAGGCGGCGGAGCTGTACGCGGCAGGCAAGATCCGCGGCTTTCTCCATCTGTATATCGGCGAGGAGGCCGTGGCGGCGGGGGTGATGCCCGCGCTCACGCCCGAGGACAACGTGGTCGCCACGTACCGCGAGCATGGGCAGGCGCTGGCCCGGGGTGTTCCCGCCGGCGCGATCATGGCCGAGATGTTCGGCCGCGCCAACGGCTGCAGCCGAGGGCGGGGCGGGTCGATGCATCTCTTCGACGTCTCGCGCCGGTTCTTCGGCGGGTACGCCATCGTGGGCGGCGGGCTGCCGATCGCCGTGGGGCTCGCGCTGGCCGACCGCCTGCGGGCCCGCCCGGCGATCACCGCCTGCTTCTTCGGCGACGGCGCGGTGGCCGAAGGCGAGTTCCACGAGTCCCTCAATCTGGCCGCACTCTGGCGCCTGCCGGTGCTCTTTCTGTGCGAGAACAACCTGTACGCCATGGGCACCGCGCTGAGCCGGCACCAGTCGCAGACTGACATCGCCCGCAAGGCACAGGCGTACGATGTTGCCTCCGCGGCCGTGGATGGCATGGATGTGCTGGCGGTCGAGGCCGCGGCCCGTCGGGCGGCGGAGGCCGTGCGGCGCGACGGGCGCCCCTACCTGCTGGAGCTGCGCACCTACCGGTTCCGTGCGCACTCGATGTACGACCCCGACCTGTACCGGACCAAGGACGAGATCGCCGTGTGGAAGCAGCGCGACCCGATCCGTCTGCTCCGCGCCCGATTGGAGGCGGAGGGCCTGCTCTCGGCGGAAACGCTCGGTCAGCTGGAGGCCGAGGCCGAGGCCGAAGTCGCCGGCGCGGTGGCCGAAGCGGAAGCGGGACCGCTGGAGCCGGTGACCGACCTGTTGCGGGACGTTTCCGCATCGGCGGCTCCATGAAGACCACCTATCGCGAGGCGGTGCGCGCCGGGCTGCGCCAGGCACTCCAGACCGATCCGGGTGTCTTCCTCATGGGCGAGGACGTCGGGCGCTACGGCGGTGCCTATGCGGCCAGCCGCGGGCTGCTCGAGGAATTCGGCCCCGACCGCGTGCGGGATACGCCGCTCTCGGAGTCGGCCTTCGTCGGCGCGGGGATCGGCGCGGCGCTCGGTGGCATGCGGCCGATCGTCGAGGTGATGACGGTCAACTTCAGCCTCCTCGCGCTGGATCAGATTGTGAACAACGCCGCGACCCTGCGGCACATGTCGGGCGGCCAGTTGAGCGTGCCGCTGGTCATCCGCATGGCGACAGGGGCGGGGCGCCAGCTCGCCGCGCAGCACTCGCACAGCCTGGAGTGCTGGTACGCCCACATCCCGGGCATTCGCGTGCTCGCGCCGGCGACGCTGGAGGACGCGCGGGGAATGCTGCTCGCGGCGCTACGGCAGCCCGATCCGGTGGTGATCTTCGAGCACGCCTCGCTCTATCCGGTGGAGGGCGAGCTGGCGGACGCGGCGGGACCGGTGGACCTCGACCACGCCGTCGTGCGCCGCCCGGGCGCTGACGTCACGATCGTCACCTACGGCGGCTCGCTCGCCAAGTCGCTCGCGGCCGCGGAGGAGCTGGCGCGCGACGGCATCGGGGCCGAAGTGCTGGACCTGCGCACCCTGCGGCCGCTCGACCTCGACGGCATCATGGCCTCGGTGCGGAAGACCCGCCGCGCCGTCATCGTGGACGAGGCCTGGCGCACCGGCAGCCTGGCCGGGGAGATCGCCGCCTGCATCATGGAGCGAGCGTTCGGCGAGCTGGAGGCGCCGGTCGCCCGCGTGTGCAGCGCCGAGGTGCCGATCCCCTATGCCAGACAGCTCGAGGAGGCCGCGCTGCCGCAGACGCCCGCCATCGTGAGTGCGGTCCGCGCGGTCGTGGGGCGCCGGTGACCGCCGCGCTCGAGGAGTTCCGGATGCCTTCGCTCGGGGCCGACATGACGGCGGGCCGCCTGGTCCAGTGGCTCAAGGCGCCGGGTGACCGCGTCGCGCGGGGCGACCTGATCGCGGAGGTGGACACCGACAAGGGTGCCATCGAGATCGAGGTGTTCACCGACGGCGTACTGGTGAAGACGCTCGTCGAGCCCGGCCAGAAGGTGCCCGTCGGGACACCGCTCGCCCTCATTCAGCCGGGGGATGCGGGGGCCGCCCCGAGCGCCGCAGTGCCCGTCGCGGCGGCTCCGCCGCCGCCCGCGGAGCTCAGCCCCATGCGGCGGGCCATCGCGGCCGCCATGGCCAAGTCGAAGCGGGAGATCCCGCACTATTATCTCAGCACGACCATCGACCTGACCCCGGCGCTCGAGTGGCTCGCGGCGCGGAATCGCGACCGCCCCCCCGCCGCGCGGCTGCTGCCGGCGGCGCTCCAGCTCAAGGCGGTCGCGCTGGCGCTGCGGGAGTTTCCCGATCTCAATGCCTGGTGGGTGGACGACCGGCCCGTGCCCCAGGCGGGGATTCACGTCGGCGTTGCGGTCTCCCTGCGCGCGGGCGGGCTCATCGTTCCCGCGATTCACGACGCGGACCGATGCGGCCTCGACGATCTCATGCGGTCGCTCGACGACCTGGTGCGGCGCGCCCGGGGCGGCGCGCTCCGCAGCTCGGAGCTCGCCGACGGCACGATCACGGTCACCAGCCTGGGCGATCGGGGTGTGGATGCGGTGTGGGGGATCATCTATCCGCCACAGGTGGCGATCGTGGGCTTCGGCCGGATCGTGGCGCGGCCGTTGGTTGTGAACCGGCAGGTCGTGGCGCGATCGGCGGTCACCGCATCGCTGTCGGGCGATCATCGCGCGAGCGACGGCCACCGCGGCGGACTCTTCCTCGCGCGGGTGGAGCAGTTGCTGCAGGAGCCCGATCGCCTATGACCCCAGACGAGATCCGGGCGAAGGTGCTCGAGTGCCTGGGGCGCGTCGCTCCGGAGGTCGACCTCGCGAGCCTCGCTCCCGGGGTGCCGTTCCGGGACCAGGTCGACCTCGACTCGATGGATTTTCTCCGGTTCGTGATCGAGCTCGACGAGGCGCTGCACGTCGCGGTGCCGGAGACGGACTACGCGGAGATCGCGACGCTGGATGGGTGCGCGCGCTACCTCTCGCCCCGGCTGCCCGACACCCCGGCCGCCGGAACGCAAAGCCCCGCCGGTCGCTGAGCGATGGCGGGGCTGGGCTTGCCGGAGTGGGCCCGGCGCGACTCGAACGCGCGACCTCTTGCGCCGGACCACACGTCGACAGCGGCCTGCATCGCTAACCGCGGTTCCTGCCTGCCGTTTCTCTCTCACGTAGCGGCGTCGAGCGATGGCAAGCGCCAGCCATCGCGCACCATTTCCGCGCACCATTTCGTACCTGGCTTCATAGTCCGGCAGTTCGAAATGCGCCTGCGAGAGATGGTGCAGGCGCGAGGAGCCGGATCCGGAAGCTTCACTCTGCAGATCACCGCGACGCCCGCCGAAACGACCGTGGGCTTGGACTCTAGGTGCGAAGGTATGTTGTCGGCCGCCCCCCCGTGACACGGTGCGGGCGGCGGAAGGTCCACCCTGAGGTGCCACCCACCTGCGCCGCGCCCGGCCGTTACGACCTGCGGGGTCCCAATTCCGAGCTCGCCCGTGCTCCCTACCGCCTCGTTTGACAGGGGATGGTGCGGTAGAACGAATCGAGCAGGAAGTCCCAGCATCCGGCTTCGATCACGCGCTCGAGTTGCGGTCGATAAGCCGCGAGCGCCTCATCCGCGAGCCATTGGTGCAAGCTGGCAACCGCCTTCTCGCTAACCTCCGCGTCAACCGCGAGCCTTGCAAACCCGGTGTCCAAACGATCCGCCATTTGCGGCATGCTATACGTAGGCCGCTGGCTGCTTCAACCGGAATAGTGCCTCGCTGGTGGAGGGGCGAGCTCCGCGAGCCCGATTTGACGGCCCCCTATAGCTGTTTGCTGGCTACGTAATACGCGTGTGTCCGCCCCAGCATCTCTCCCACCTCCTGATGCTGAGGCTGATACCCCAGCTCTTCCCGCGCCTTCCCGATCTCGATGCGCCGATTCATCAGGAACAGGTTCAGTCGCTCCTTCGTCAGCGGAAGCTCTCGCCCGAGCAGTCGCGAGCCCCAGCTGCCGACCTGGGCCACGGCCTTCGCGACCGGGAGAGGAATCGAGACATACGGCCGCCGCTTGCCCACCAGCCGGCCGGCTTCCTGGAGGATCGCGCCGAGCGTGTGCCCGCCATCTGAGTGCACCAGGTATACTCCGCCGCTGGCCCCCCGGGTTGTGGCGAGCAGCAGCGCCTGCACCACATCGTCCACCGCGACCAACGGCTTCTCGACCTTCAGCCGTCCGCCGATCACCGGGAACACCCCTCGGGCGCAGAGCCGGAACAGCTTGAGCAACTCACCCCCGCGCTTCCCCTCCCCCGCCACGAGGCACGGCCGAACGATTGCCACGTCGAGTCCCTCGTGTTGCAGCCGAAGCAGCGCCTGCTCCGACCCGTGCTTCGACACCTGGTAGGGCGAGACCGGTCTGCATGGGGTGGTCTCGTCCACCGTCGCCTCGTGCGGCGTGCCCATGGCCGCGGTGCTCGAGACCTGCACCCAGCGGCGCACGCCGGCCCGCAACGCGTCCTGGGCCAGCCTTTCCGTTCCCTGGATATTGACCCGCGTAAACTCGCCTGGCGGGGCGGCGCCTGCGAACGCGTACGGCACCGCGCTCCCACTATGAATCACGCAATCCACCCCCTGGCAGACGGTCCCCAGCGAAGCCGCGTCGGTAAGGTCGCCCAACCGCACGTCCATCGCTTCCGCCGCGGGACCGAAGACCTCGCGCACGCGGCTGGGCGACCGCGCCAAGATCCGGACCGCGATGCCGTCACCCGCGAGGAGCGCCCGCACGACGTGCTGGCCGACGAACCCGGTCGCACCGGTCACCAGCACCCTCCGGCCTGCGAGCGGAGCGATGCAGCTCTGGGGAACGCGGGGCGCGGGAGGGACCGTCATGCGCCGCGCGTGGCCGCGGCCCGGAGCAACGCTCGGGAGCGGTCCCAGACCGCGTAGGTCTGCCGGGCCGCGGGCTCGAGCAGTCGCCAGGCGCGCTGGATACCCGGCCGGTAAGTTCGGACCGCCACGATGTGCCGTCCCGGTCCCGGGCCGAAGCCCTGCTTGAACCGCGACAACCCCGGGCGTCCATGCGACTCTCCGAAGCTGAACCGCGGGATCCCCTCCCCATGCGACCACGCGATCGCGGCGTCCAGCAGCGCGTTCATCGGCCGAGCCTGGGACGCGCCGGGCTCGATCGCCGAGATCCAGTAGATGGCGATGCCGGGAGAGGCGAGGAGAATGAGAAATCCGATGGCCCGCCCACCCTGTCGAGCGACGAACGGGACACCCAGGCGCTCGGCGAGGATGCCATCGATGAAGCGCCACGGCTTGACCGTTGCCCCGATCTCCTCCATGCGCGCGCGGTAGAGCGGGTAGAGCGACCGCACGGTCTCCATCGCGGCGTAGGCTTCGACCGTGATGCCGCTCCGGGCGCTGGTCCTGAGCGCTCGGCGCACCTCCGGCCGGTAATTCTGGCGCACCTCATCGAGCGGCCGTTCCAGGTCGAGCACCGGACAGTCGGTCACCGCGCCCTCCAACCGGCCGATCGCCTCCACGCCGCACCACACCGCGGGTGGGGCCGAGACCGGAATGGAGAGCCGCACCTCAAACGCGCCCAGCCGAGCGGCTTGGGCGTCCAGGTCCCGTGCGATCGCCTGGTGAAGGACCGGGTCGTCCTGATGATCCGGCTGCAGCAGCGGGCCACCGTAGATGTTGAAGGGGAGCGATTGCAAGGACTTGAAGAGCCCTCCGACGGAGAACTGCATCAGGGGGACCGCGGCGAGAATTCGGCCATCAGCTTCGATCAGGCGGTAGATCGGGCGCAGGTAGCCGAAGCAGCTCGCCAGGAGCCGGCCGTAGCGAAAGGCGTGGTGCACGGTCGCCCATGGAACCCCGCGCACGAACTCATCCCACTCAGCCTCGGCCGTGCAGCCACGCGCTAACACTCGATCTCCCGGAAGAACACCCCAGAATGACTGGGGTGTTGAGCGCTGGCAAGGGGGCTCGACCCAATCCCAGTCGGTTAAGAGCACCGGGGGGAATCCCTCTTGTTCCCAGGCAGAGCCTGGGAACCAGGGGAGGGAGGGCCAACGTCAGAATTTCCTTAACTCACTGGCATTGGCGCTAGCCCTGCGCTCGCCCGGGTTCTTCACGCAGTCTGGACTGTACCCGGCGCATTGCGGGAACAGGTCCCTTCCCCTGTCGGCTTGTCGACGGGGGAAGCCCGCCCTGAGCTCGTGGCTTCACGTTTGGGTACCTGCCTGGTGTGCCTTCGTCGGCTGGTGGCTTGTCATTGAAGAACAGCCCATTCGGGCTGAAGCAAGCTGGTTGCCTGCCAGACACGTCGGGGAAGCACTCATCATCGCCGGCTACCGTTCGGAGGCGGTGGAGTACCGCGTGGAGCACCACTTCGACTCGGATGGCCGGGCCTGGGTTCCCAAGCTGATGCAATCCGCACCAATATCCCGCACCATCCCGAGCGCGGCCTGACATAAGAAACCCCGCTCGTCAGCAAGTGACAGCGGGGTTTCGGTTTCCGGAGTGGGCCCGGCGCGACTCGAACGCGCGACCTCTTGCTCCGGAGGCAAGCGCTC
>DAIPLK010000100.1:0-10634 GCA_036769285.1 Gemmatimonadales bacterium
CGCGCGGGCGGCCGACGACCGACGGGTCGCGCAGGGTGCCGACCGCGCCGCGCCCCGCGAGTGAATCTTGCGCCGCCGGCGCCAGCGCGAACGCGAGCCCCGCGCACAGGAACCCGCGCCGAGAAGCCGGCCGGTCGTGGAATTGGTCCGTCACCGGCTCACTCCTTCCCCGCGCCCACCAACGACACGCCGTAGCCGCCCTGCACCTGCCGCGAGGGCGCCATCGTCGGCCCGCCGCCCGGCCACATGGTCACGATTCCGCCGAAGGCGAGCACGAAGCCCCCGAACCACACCCACCAGACCAGCGGGTTGAGGTTGAAGCGGTAGACCGCCTCCTCCGTGCCGTCCACAGCGCCGGCGAAGACGATGTACACGTCCTCCCGCAGCCCGCTTCGGATGCCGACCTCGGTGGACGGCTCGAAGGTGGGACGCTTGAAGCTGTCCACGTGCTGGCGCTTCTCGCTGGTCATGAGGCCAGCGGGCTTCCCATCCACCGCCACCTGTACCGTCGCCGCGCTGACCACGCGGTTGAGCGCCTCGTACTGCGAGATACCCACGTGGGTGAAGGTGTAGGTGTGGCCGAAGGGGCTCCGCAGCTCGACCGATTCGCCGGGCTTGAGCGTCGCCTCGCGCGAGGTCTTGAATGCCATGCCGGCGAACGCGGCGAAGTAGATCAGGATCCCGGCATGCACGATGTAGCCGCCGTAGCGCCGGCGGTTCCGCCCGATCAGCCGAACGAATGCCAGCGGCACCGATTCGCCGTGCATCCGCCGGCGCGCCCGCACGCCGCGGTAGAACTCCTGCCCGATCGTCCCCGCCACGAAGCCGGCGAGCGCGAGCGCCATGATCGCATAGAAGTCGCGCACGCCGGCGGCCAGCAGCGCGGCCAGGATGACGCCCCCCGCAGCGAGCGGCGCGATGAACTGCCGGCGCAGATTGGCCGCGGAAGCCTTGCGCCAGGCGATGAGCGGCCCGATGCCGGTGAGCGCGAGCAGCAGCAAGCCGAGCGGGACATTGACCCGATTGAAGAACGGCGGCCCGACCGTGATCTTGCTGCCCCGCACCGCCTCGGAAAGGATCGGAAACAGCGTCCCCCACAGCACGGAGAAGGCGATGCCCACCAGCAGCAGGTTGTTGAAGAGGAACGCCGCCTCACGGCTCAACATCGACTCGAGGCGCACGTCGGCCTCGAGCAGCGGCCAGCGGGTGTAGAGCAGGGTGAACGACAGCACCGCCGCCACCACGAGGAACGCCAGGAAGAAGTATCCCACGTTCGACTGGGTGAAGCTGTGCACGCTCGCGATGACCCCCGACCGAGTGATGAACGTGCCGAAAATGCTGAGCAGGAACGTTCCCACGATGAGCCCGAGATTCCACCGCTTCAGCATTCCCCGCTTCTCCTGGATCATCACCGAATGGAGAAACGCGGTCATGGTGAGCCAGGGCAGGAAGCTGGCGTTCTCCACCGGGTCCCAAGCCCAGTATCCGCCCCATCCCAGCTCGACGTAGGCCCACCACATGCCGAGCGTGATCCCGATCCCCAGGAACAGCCAGCTCACCAGCGTCCACTTCCGGATGGCGTGAATCCACCCGGTGTCCAGCCGGCGGGAGAGCAGCGCCGCGATGGCGAACGCGAACGGGATCGTGATGCTGATGTAGCCCAGGTAGAGCATCGGCGGGTGGATGACCATGCCGACGTTCTGGAGCTGCGGGTTGAGCCCGCGCCCGTCGGGGGGTGTGAACGCCATCCGCTCGAAGGGGTTGGAGCCGAACAGCATGACGCTCACGAAGAACGCCACCACCACCGAGGTGACGCCCGCGACGTACGGCATGAGATCGGCATAGCGGCGCGGCGTCAGCAGCTGCGCCAGGCTGGCGAACAGCGAGAGCACCACCGCCCAGAAGAGGAGCGAGCCCTTCTGGCCCGCCCAGAACGCCGACACGATGTAGTACGGCGGCAGGTTCCGGCTGGTGTAGGCCGCCACGTACTCGATGTTGAAGTCGTGGGTGATCAGCCCCTTCCAGAGGGCGAGCGAGGCCACCACCAGGCAGCCGAAGATGGCGTACACCGAGCGGATGACCGTCCTGGCGAGCTCCGGGCGGTCCCGCCAGCGGCCGGTGAGCGCGATGGCCACGCACCACAGGCCGATCAGGAAGGCGGCCCACAGCGCGAATTGTCCCAGCAGTGTCATGGAGAGGATCTCACGCTTTGGGAACGGCCTCGTAGCGGGAGCCGCACTTGGCGAGCACGTCGGTGGCGCGGATGACGCCGTCGCGCCCGAGCCGCCCTTCCACGACGACCTCGATGTCGTTGGCGTCGGTGAAGGTGTCGGGGACGAGGCCGCGATAGGTGACCGGGTAGGTCTTCACCCCGTCGGACACCTGGAAGTCGATCGTTCGGCTGGCGTTGTCGCGGCGGACGGAGCCGGGCACCACCTTGGCGCCTACCTTGAACCCCACGTTGTCCACGAACGTCGGGTCGGCGGCGGTCTTGGCGGCGAGCTCGGTGGGAGTCAGGAAATACACTCCGGTCTCCTTCACGCCTTCCGCGATCAGGAAGCCGACACTTCCGACGATCAGCGCCGCCCCGAAAAGGAACTTGTGGCCTGCCTTCATCGTCTGCCCCCGTGGTCGTGAATTGGTCCCCCGACACCTAAGTTCCCCGCCGGCTCCCCAGGATTCAAGTGCCCGGCGAGCCGGGCTTGGCCTGCGTCACAGCCTGGCGGAACTCGGCGATCGAGTTCTTGTGCTCCTCGTATTCCACCCGACCGGCCTTGAGCTCGGCATCGTAGTGCTTCATGAAGTCGGCGTACGCCCGGGCCAGCGCCTTGTCGTCCTTCTGCCAGCGGGCCACCGTCCCCCGGATCATATACCCGAACAGGTGCCCCGGCTGCTGCGCCAGGATCGTGTCCGCCAGGGCGATCGGGCCGGCCACGTCGCCGGTGTGCACCTGGAGCAGGGCGGCATGGTAGCGTGCATCGGCGTCCAGGCTGTCGAGCTGGGTGTAGGCCATGAGCGCCATCGGCATGAACCGACTGGCCGACGCCTCGTCGCCCGATTGCGCCGCCTGCATCACCCGGTTGTACAGCCGGTCGAACCGCTCCCGGGGCGACATGTTGCTGATGTCCGGCGGCGCACCCGCTGCCCCCCCGCCCTCCGCGACGGCCGCCGCTGGGTCCGCTGCAGCGGCGGCGGAACCCGAGCCGCGGGTCACCATCACCAGCAGAACCCCCAGAAGTCCGGCCAACGCCGCCCCGGCGATGATCCACGGCGTGCGGTCGCCGGAGCGGGCAGCGGCGCCAGCGCCGGCGCCGACCCCCCGGCCGCACGAGGCGCAGAACTTGGCATTAGGGGAGAGTGGCCGGCCACAGCCGGGGCAGGCCGCGCCGCCCCGAGGGGCGCCGCAGGTCGAGCAGAACCGGCCGGTGCCGGTCGCGCCGCAGGCGGGGCAGGTGCTGGTGGGTGGGGTGGGCATGACGGAATCTAGCAGATTCGAGGCAACTGGTCGCCAGGCAGCATGTCCACGATCCGGGTGCCCCCGATCTCCGTGCGGAGCACGACCAGGCCGGGGTGGGCGGACACGACCCGGCCGACGCACGTCGCCGCCCGGCCGAGGGGGTCGGCCCTGAGCGCCGCCAGGGCGGCCGCCGCCCAGGGCTGCGGAACCATCGCCACCAGCACACCCTCGCTGGCGACGTAGAGTGGGTCGAGGCCCAGCATCTCGCATGCGGCCGCCACGTCGCCGGGTACGGGGACCGCCGCCGCCTCGATCTCCATGCCGACCCGGGACGCGGCGGCGATCTCGTTGAGCGTGCTGGCCAGGCCGCCGCGCGTCGGGTCGCGCAGCACGTGCACCTCGAGGCCGACGCCCGCACGCAGCCCCTCGACCAGGGAGACCAGCGCCGCCGAGTCGCTCTCGATGCGGGACTCGAACTCGAGCCCCTCGCGGGCGGCCATGATCGCCATGCCGTGACGCCCTAGCGGGCCGCTCACGATGATCGCGTCACCGGGCGCCGCCCGCGTCGGCGCCGGCCGGAAGTCGAAATCGAGCGCGCCGATGCCGGTCGTGTTGATGAACATCCCGTCGGCCTTCCCCCGCTCCACCACCTTGGTATCCCCGGTCACGACCGGCACGCCGGCGGCCCGCGCGCTCGCGGCGAGCGCCCCCACGACGCGGTCGAGCACGTCGAATGGCAGCCCCTCCTCGAGCACGAACCCCGCCGAGAGGTAGCGCGGCCGCGCGCCCATCATCGCCACGTCGTTGAGCGTGCCGTGCACGGCCAGCGACCCGATGTTGCCGCCCGGGAATTCCAGCGGGCTCACGACGAACGTGTCGGTCGAGATCGCCAGCTCGGTGGCGCCCGCCGGCACGACGGCCGCATCGCCCAGCGCCAGCAGCGCCGGGTTGGCCAGGTACGGCAGGAAGTGCTCCGCGAGGAGGGCGGCGCTCATCTTGCCCCCCGACCCATGGCCGAGCTGCACCCATCCGGCCGGGGTGAGCGGCGCGGGACACGCGAGCGCCCCGATACCGACTGCCGTTCCCGTCACCTAGCCCTCCACTCCCGCGGGATGCCGGAAGCGCCCGCACGTGTAGTAGGCCGCGCACGCCCCCTCCGACGAGACCATCGGGGCGCCGAGCGGGTGCTCGGGAGTGCATCGGACGCCGAAGGCGGGGCACTCATGGGGCTTGAGGCGGCCCCGCAGCACGTCGCCCGCGCGGCATTCCGCGGGCTCTTCGACCTCGAGCGCGGCCAGCCCGAACCGGTACTCGGCGTCGAAGTCGGCGAACTCCTCGCGGAGGCCGAGGCCGCTCAGCGGGATCTCGCCGATGCCGCGCCACTTCCGGTCCACCAGGCGGAAAACCCGCGCCACCAGATCGCGCGCGGGGACGGTGCCCTCGCGCCGGACCGAGCGAGCGTACTGGTTCTCGACGGCGTGCCGGCCTCCCTCCAGCTGCCGGACGGCCATCAGCATGCCCTCCAGGATATCCACCGGCTCGAATCCGGTCACGACGATCGGCACCCGGTACCGTTCCGCGATCGGTTCGTACTCGGTCCAGCCCATCACCGTGCAGACGTGGCCCGCGGCCAGGAAGGCCTGGACCCGGTTGTCGGGCGATTCGAGGATGGCCGTCATCGCCGGGGGCACGGTGACGTGCGAAACCAGGACGCTGAAGTTGCCAATGCCGAGCTCCCGCGCCCGCCAGACGGCCATGGCGTTGGCCGGGGCGGTGGTCTCGAACCCGACGGCGAAGAAGACGACCTGCCGGTCCGGGTGGCGCCGCGCGATCTGCAGCGCGTCGAGCGGCGAATAGACCACGCGGACCTCGCCCCCGCGCGCCCGGATCTGGAGCAGATCGCACTCGCTCCCCGGCACCCGGAGCATGTCTCCGAAGGAGGTGAAGATGACTCGCGGATCGGCGGCCAGCCGCAGCGCCTTGTCGATCTGCTCCAGCGGCGTGACGCAGACCGGACAGCCGGGCCCGTGGATCATCTCGACCGCGCCGTCGAGCAGCTCGAGCAGCCCCTGCTTCACGATGGTGTGGGTCTGACCCCCGCACACTTCCATCATGACCCACGGGCGCGTGGCCTCCCGCCGGATGCGCGCGATGAGGCCGCGGGCGACGCTCGGGTCGCGGTATTCGCTGAGGTACTTCACGGGCTCTCCCCGCCGCCCGGGCTCAGGCTCCGCTCGGCCACCTCCCGCATCCAGTCGAGCTCGTCGAGCTGGCTCAGCTCCCGCAGGGCCTCGAACGTGCGCCGCGCCTCAGCCTCGTCCACCTTGCTGATGGCGAAGCCGACGTGCACGATCGCGTAGTCGCCCGGCTCGACCTGGCCGTCCAGGTATGCGAGACAGACCTCGCGGCGGACCCCGCCAAAGTCCACGGTGCCCATCAGCAGGCCCGCGTCCGCATGGGTCTCCACGATCCGCCCGGGGATGCCAAGACACATGGTCAGCACGCCTCCCGCGCCGCGGCCACGGCCGCCTGGCCGAAGCTCACCGCGCCGTCATTGGGGCCGAGCAGGCGGGGCACCAGCACTCGCAGGCCCGCGTCAGCCAGGCGCTCACGTACCGAGAGGGAGAGCCGGACGTTCTGGAACACGCCGCCCCCCAGGGCCACGACCGATACACCGGTGGCCTCCACGGCCCGCTCGACCAGCTCCGCCGTCGCCCGTGCGACGCTGGCGTGGAAATCGGCGGCCAGATCGGCCACCGGCTCCCCGCTCTGCCGCCGCTCGCCCAGCTCGACCAGGAGCGGGATCGGGTCGAGCTGCCAGCCGCCGTCCGCGCCGTCGAGAATGTGGCAGCGGTACTCCCGCGCAGTCCGCCGGCCGGCGAGCGACTCGAGCTCCATGGCCGCCTGCCCCTCGTACCGGTTCAGGCGCCGCACGCCGAGCACGGCCGCGGCGGCATCGAATAGCCGGCCCATGGACGAGGCGAGCGGCGCATTGAGTCCGACCTCGAGCTGGCGCTCCGCGAGCCGACGCTCGGCGGCGGGGACGCCCTGGAACGCCAGGCGGAATGCTGGGGCCACGGACGGCTGGGTCGAGAGCATGCCGAGCGCCGCCCGCCACGGCGCCCGTGCCGCCGCATCCCCGCCGGGGAGGGGCGCGTAGCGCAGCTGCGCCAGCCGGCGGTAGCCGGTCAAATCGCACCAGAGGATCTCGGCGCCCCAGACGTGGCCGTCGTCACCGTAGCCGGTGCCGTCGTAGGCGACGCCGATGACCGGTCCGGTCATTCCGTGCTCCGCCATGACCGCGGCGATGTGGGCGTGGTGGTGCTGGACCGTCTCGACCCGCTCGACCCCGAGCTCTTCGGCGATCCGGGTGGAGAGATACCCTGGATGCAGATCGCGCGCGGCCACCTCGGGCTCGATCCGGAACAGCTCCCGGTAGCGCACGAGCGTCGTGCGGAAGGACTCGAGGGTCTCCAGCGTCTCCAGATCTCCGAGGTGCGGACTCAAATACGCTGCGTGGCCATGGACCAGCGTGAAGGTGCTCTTGAGGTGTGCTCCCACGGCCACCAGCGGCCGCCGGGCCGGCACGGGAAGTCGCAGCGGGAGCGGCGCGTACCCGCGGGCGCGCCGGAGCAGCACCACGGCGTCCCCGGCCGGCCGCACGACGGAATCGTCGCACCGCGCAATGATCTCCCGATCGTGGAGCAGGAAGCCATCGGCGACTCCGCCGAGCCGCGCCAGAGCCTCGTCGTTGCCGATCGCGATGGGTTCCTCGCTCAGGTTGCCGCTGGTCATGACGAGCGGGCGGCCGGCCAGGTCGAGCAGGAGATGGTGGAGCGGAGTGTAGGCGAGCATCAGACCGACCGAGTCGAGCCCCGGGGCCACGGCAGCGGCCAGACCCGCGTCGGTCCGGCGATGCAACACCACCACGGGCCGTTCGGGCGCGCCGAGCAGGCGGCGGTCCGCCTCGCCGAGTTCCGCCAGGACCTCGGCCTGCTCGAGCGAGCGGACCATGACGGCGAACGGCTTCTCGTCACGGCGTTTCCGCAGGCGCAGTCGCTCGACCGCCGCCTCGCTGGTCGCGTCCGCCGCGAGGTGGAAGCCGCCCAGTCCCCGAGCCGCCAGGATCCCGCCCCGCCGGATCAGGTCCGCTGCCGCGGCGAGCGCATCCCCGTCCCAGCACTCCGGCGCCGGCCCCCCCAGGTACCGCACACGGGGCCCGCAGGCGGGGCAGCTATTCGTCTCCGAGTGGTAGCGGCGCTCACCGGGGGTCCGATATTCGCGGGCGCAGGTGGGGCACTGGGTGAACGCCCGCATGCTGGTCCGCTCGCGATCGTAGGGCATCGCCTCGACGACCGTGAAGCGCGGTCCGCAGTCGGTGCAGGTGATGAACGGGTAGCGGTACCGCCGATTGGCCGGGTCGAACAACTCGGCCTCGCAGGCGGCGCAGAGCGCCGTATCGGGCGGCACCGGCTGGCGGCGGTCCGGCGCCGGCGCGCTGGGCAGGATGGCGAACGCGTCGCGCCCCGTGGGCGGGCACCGATCGGCCCGCACCTGGGCCACGCGGGCGAGCGGCGGCGCGGCCACCCGCAATGCCTCGATGAACTCGTCCAGCGCCGCGGGCGGCCCCTCCACCTCGATCTCCACATCGCCGGACGAGTTCCGCACCCAGCCGGCCAGGCCATGGCGGACCGCCAGCCGGTGCACGAACGGGCGAAAGCCCACTCCCTGCACCACGCCCGAGACGTGGAGCAGGCGGGCCGCGCGCGCCGGCTCTGCGTCGGCCGCGGTCAGGCCGGCGAGGCCGCTTCGACCCGGGTCCGCAGGAAGTCGTACCATGCATCCATCCCCTCCCCGGTCCGGGCGGAGGTGAAGAAGAAGCGGAGCGCCGGGTTCACCGACCGCGCGTTCGCCACGGCGGCGGCGACATCGAAGTCCAGGTGGGGGAGAAGATCCATCTTGTTCAGCACCGCGTACCCCGCCTCGCGAAACATCTTCGGGTACTTGAGCGGCTTGTCTTCGCCTTCGGTCACGGAGAAGACCACGACCTTGGCCGTCTCGCCGAGGTCCCAGCTGGCGGGGCACACCAGATTGCCGACGTTCTCGATGAAGAGCAGCCGGGTACGGCCGAGGTCGATCGCGTCCAGCGCCGTCTCGACCTGCAAGGCGTCCAGATGGCAGGCGCCGTTGGTGACGACCGCCTGGACGAGCCGATCAGTGCAGCGAGCCAGGCGGTCCGCATCGTTCTGGGTCTGGACGTCCCCCGTGATGACGGCGATGTCCAGCTCGGTGTCCAGCGCCTCGAGGGTGCGCTCGAGCAACGCGGTCTTCCCGCTCCCCGGCGACGACACGAGGTTGAATGCCACCACGCCCGCGTCCTGCAGCCGCCCGCGCACGGAGGCGGCGATGAGGTCGTTCCTCGCCATCACGCGCTCGCGGACGTCAATCGTCCGGACGGCCATCGTCCACCTCCAGGTAAGTCACGCGGAGCGCGTCGCCGGGCGGCCGCTCGATGATGGTCCGCGGCGCCGCGAACGGCGGCTCGGCGAACACGGCGGCGAGGCAGAACCGCAGGTTCTCCGGCTCGAGTCCCGACTCCTCCCCGACCTCGAGCCCGACCGTCACCAGCCGAGCACGCTCGTCCGGCGCAAGCCGCGTCTCGGCGATGCGCCGGATCTCGAGCGCCACGCTCAGCTCATGCAATGATGGCGACCGAACGGGGGAGCAGCCGGTGCCCCCACGCGCCCAGGCGGGCGACCACGCCGGTCACGACCTTGCCGACGTGGCCGGCGACGGCGGGGGTGAGCACCGCCGACAGCTCCACCCGCTCGGGCTGCAGCCCGATGACGACCAGGCGCTCGGGGAGCCGTCCCCGAAACGCCGCCAGGGCGATCACCTCGCGGAGGTCGATCTGATGCGGCGAGAGCTTGAGGCCGAGGAAGCGGGGCACCTCGTCGCGCTCCAGCAGGACCAGCTCGCCCGCAACCCGGCCGGCGTCGATCGCGTCGATCAGGACCACCGCCTCGGCGTCCTCGAGCAGCGGCAGCAGGTTCATGCCCCAGGTGCCGCCGTCCACCAGCCGTACCGTGGCGGGGATCTCCCACTGAGTGCGCAGCCGGTCGAGCGCGGCGAGCCCCAACCCGTCATCCCCCATGAGCGGATTGCCGAGGCCGATCACGAGTACCTCACCCCGAGTCTCACTCATCGATGAACCGCTGCCCGGAGGGAACGAATCGCCCGCCGCTGATGATCGACGAAATCGCGCCTCCGCGCTCCAGCAGGTCGGCGCGCATGGCCAGATAGACGTGGATCGGGATGAAGCTGAGGAACACCCACGTCGCGACGTGGTGCACGAACCGCACGATCGGCATGCCGCCGAAGAGCGGGGCGACCCACCCGAGCGCCCGGAAGAAGAAGCCGCTGGGATCGGCCTGCCCGTACAAGGCGAAGCCGGTCACCACCTGCAGCAGGGCGACGCCGTACAGTGCGGTGTAGCTGAGCTGTTGCAGCGGGTTGTGCCCGAGATAATGCGGGGCCCGCTCGGGCTGGATCAGCAGGTAGTACTTCACCTGACGCACCAGGTTGACCCAGTCCCGGGGCCGCACCGGAAACAGCGCGGGCCAGCGCTCGAACTTGTTTCCGGCGAACAGCCAGTAGAGCCGCACGATGGCGGTGCTCACCAGCACCGCCGCGGCGCCGAAGTGGACCGCGCGCATCCAGCCCATGAGGAAGTGGGCGCTCGTGTCGCCGCCGATCACGAAGTACGGTTTGCCGATGTACAGCCCGGTCACGGCGAGGACGAGAATCGAGCCGCCGGCCAGCCAGTGCATCGTCCGGATCGGCCACTCCCACAGGTAGACCCAGTGGTAGTCGCCGCTGGGAGGCGGAACCTTGTGCGCCAGCGAGATCCCCCGCCAGCCGCGGGGCGCCGGTGCCTGCGCAGGCGCGGTCATTGGACCGTCACCTCGGTGATCCGGTTGCCCGCCGCGTCGAGCACGTGGACCCCGCAGGCCATGCAGGGGTCGAACGAGTGGATGGTGCGCAGGATCTCGAGCGGCTGCTCCGGATTCACCAGCGGGTGGTTGTCGACCAGGGCGGCCTCGTACGGGCCCATCTGCCCCTGGCCGTCGCGCGGCGAGCAGTTCCAGGTGCTCGGCACCACGCATTGATAGCGCGA
>DAIPLK010000101.1:0-1886 GCA_036769285.1 Gemmatimonadales bacterium
AGCCGTCCGATCAGCTCCGCCTGCGCCGGGTTGATCCGGGCGCGGGCGGTGGCCGGGTCGAACCACGCGCAGCGGTCCACCTCGGGGTAGGTCATCCACCGCCCGGATCCCGGCGGCCACTCGGTCCGTACGCTGTTGCTGGTCATCCGCTGCACGTCGGCATCCCCCTCCCATGCCCAGGCGTGGACGATCTTCCCGGCCTTCTGCCGCACGCTCCCCAGCGGCAGGAACGGGCCCTCCGGGCGGATCCCCGTCTCCTCCTCGAACTCCCGGCGGGCGGCGTCGAGCAGCTCCTCTCCCGGGTCCGCGGCGCCCTTGGGAATCGTCCATGCGCCGGCGTCCCGGTCACGCCAGAACGGCCCCCCCGGGTGGGCCAGCAGCAACTCGAGCCCTTTCTCCCCTCTGCGGTAGAGCAGCAGGCCCGCGCTGACGTTTGGGCGCCGAGCCTTGCGCGGCGATGAACCGGTCAATGGCCGTCCACCGCGGGCCGGCGGCGGCGCTCCCCGAGCCAGGCGCGGATGAACCGCTCCACAACCAGAACCAGCGTCGGCACCGTACGGGAGCCTTCCACCTTGCTGCGGAGCGCGATGCGCCCCTCCAGCCGGACCAGCAGCGCGGCGCCGAACTGCTCCCGCGCTTTCCCGTAGGCGGCCTGGAGCGCCGCGTTGTCCTCCGCTTCCGCGCCCGGCAGCCGGCGGCCGGTGACACACTCGGTAAGGATCCCGGCGTCAGCCACGTATCCGCGCAGGCGCAGGCGCAGGCGAGGTTCGAGCGGCTCCAGCCTGGCGGCGCGACGCAATTCGCAGCTCGGAACGGAGTCGATCGGCGGCCTCCCCCATCGAGCTTCCGCTGCACGCGGGCAGCGGCAGCAGGGTCAGGAGCAGCGCGACAGTTGGCCGCATCCAGCGGGATCCTTGGTCATGGGTCCCGGGAATTGTAGCACCCGTCGCGCCGCCGGGCCGCCCTCGTTCAGCCTGCCGCGGACGCGGCGGATGGACTCGCCGGGCCGGGCGCCACGCGCTCCGGTGCCGGCCTCGAATGCGGCAACGCAGCAGGGGAGAGCTCGAACGTGACTCCGGTGACCTCCCCTTGCCAGTAGAGCTGCGGGCCCTCGGGCAGCAGCCACTCGACTTCGCCCGAGACCGGGATCAGGAACCCGTGCCACGCCTCGTAGCGCCAGAAGCGGCCCTGCCAAGGGGTCGGCGCAGACCGACCGCCACCGAGGTCGCGCTCGCGTGCCGGGGTGTAGACCCGGTTCACCAAGCCATCCGCGCCGAAATGGAAGTCGAGCGAGACCGTCGTGCCGCCCGAAGTCAGCGTGGCCCTGGCGCTGGCCGCATCGAGCGCCGTCCAGCTCACACCCGCGCTCGGCAGAAGCGCGGTCGGGAGCCAGACCGCCTCCGCCAGGTAGCGCTGCAACGCGCCCGCGGCGATCGCGGGAGTGCCCTCGACCGACGCCACGCGGCGCAGCCCCAGGACGCTCGCGACCATCGAGCCTCGGCCGGCCACGAACCCGTCGCGCACCTTCACGTGCATCCCCGGAAGCATGCGTATGCGCGCATCCCACACGAATCCGGCGGGACCCGCGGTGAAGTGCTCCGTGGCGGTGAACGGACGCCAGCCTTCGGGCGTGGGACGGACCAGGAATCGGCCCCGCTGCTCGAGCCGCGCATAACTGATGGCGGGACCCGAGTCCGGCAGGACGGCGCGGAAGTACTGGGCGACGGGAGGCGGCAGGCCGTCGAGCTCGGTTCGGACGAACTCCGGAAGACCATCGGCGGCGGCCTGCGCCCGGAGGCGCCCGACCAGCGCGGCCGTGGTCGACCGCCAGCGAGCGGCACCCGCGACCAGCACGCTGCCGGCGGCGGCGAGGACACCGAGGGCGA
>DAIPLK010000101.1:1986-8769 GCA_036769285.1 Gemmatimonadales bacterium
CCCACTTCGATGGACCCGGTCTCCCGCTCCTGGTGATGGGCCCAGGCGGCGTTGATAGTGTAGAGCGCGAGCATTGTCGGCAGGTCCACCCGCTCCGGCGGGTTCCACACCGCGGCCGTCGTGTCGCCGGGATCACGGTGGGTGATCCCCGTCTCGATCGCGTCGAGCGGATTGAGGGAGGACACCGACCAGTCGCTGCCGCCCGATACGACCGCACCGGTCCGCACCACGCTCGCGATCGGGTACTGCCATCTGGACCGCGCCGGGCCCAGCGCGGGCTCGGCGAGCTTGGTGAGGTACTCGTCTCCGTTGGACCACAGCGGCTCGAAGTTGGCCACCACGCCGAGGACGCGGAAGCGCGGGATGTCGGCGGGGTCGATGAGCTGCAGGTGGGCAATGCTGGGCCTCGCGTCACGCTCGCCGTTGACGGTCCGCGCGTACGCCAGGGCGTCGAGCGACATCCTGACGGCCCGGTCGCCGATCGCGTGGATGTGGATCTGGAAACCGGCGCGGTCGAGCGCCCCCGCCATCCGGTCGAGCGTCGCCTGGTCTCGGACCGGCGTGCCGGCGTCACCACGCCGGTCGAGATAGGGTGCGAGCATCGCCGCCGTGCGGGCCTCGATGACGCCGTCCTGGAACAGCTTCACTGCCGTCGGCCGCACATGTGACGTGGCGTACCGGGTCCGCCAGTCACGAAGACGGGCGAGCAGTGTATCTCCGCCCGCGCCGGGCGCCCGGAGTGCGGCGATGACGCGGAGGGTGAGCGTCCCCGCGCGGTCGGCGTCGGTGAACGCGCGGAGCTCATCCTCGTCCGTCAGGGCCGAGAAGATGGTCGTGATACCGAACGAGTTCGCCAGCTTCTCCGCCCGCTCGAGCCCCGCGGCGAGCTCGGCGCCGGTGCGGGGCGGGAGCGCCGCCTCGACCAGGTTGATCGCCGATTCCCGCAGGGTCCCGGTCGGCTCCCCCGTCAGCGGGTCGCGCTCGATGCGGCCGTTCGGCGGATCCGGCGTATCGCGGGTGATCTTCGCGAGAGCGAGGGCCCGCGAGTTGACCCACGCCGAGTGTCCGTCGGCCGCCCACAGCATCGCCGGCCGGTCGGGCACGATCCGGTCGAGCAGCTCCTTCGACGGGTTCCCCTCGGGGAACAGCGGAAGCTGCCAGCCGGCGCCGCGGATCCAGGCCAGGTCGGGGTGGGCGGCGGCATAGGCCCGGATCGTGTCGGCGGCTGCCGCGGCGGTGGTCGCGGCGTTCAGGTCGCACTCGCTCAGATCCACGCCGCTGCCGATCAGATGAACGTGGGCATCCTGGAAGCCGGGCAGGAGCATCCGGCCCTGGAGATCCACCACCTCCGTAGCGGGCCCCACGAGGCCTGCCGGCAGGCTATCGGTCCCCACGTAGACGATGCGCCCGCCGCGAACGGCCACGGCGCGCGCCCAGCTTCGCGCAGCGTCCACCGTGTAGACGGCGCCATTCCGGAGGACCAGGTCGGCAGGCGCGGCAATGCCCTCCGCGGGCCCACTGGAAGCTCCGCGGCAGGCAAACAACAGCAGAAGGAGGAAGGGGACGGCGGGAGCGCGGGTGACCATTGCTCACCGGAACCTGGAGACCGGGCCCGACGGGCGCACGGGGGAGCCGGTCTGGTCCGCTAGATCCCGAAGAAGGCCAGCGTGTCCACCACGTTGCCGAGGGTGGTGGAGAGCACGGGATGGGACGCCTCGAGCCGCCGGACCGCATCGGCCACACGGTCCCGCAGTCCCTCGCTGCCGCGGGTGGCCGATTCCGCCGGCCGGTCGAGCACCGTTTCCAGGTCCCGCACCAGCTCCTCGAGCGATCGCCGGGTGTTCGGGTTCAGGTCCTTGGCATGGGTCAGCTGCGCCCGGATCTCGTTCACGGCGGCGCGGAGCTTCGAATCGGACATCGGCGTGCTCACAAAACGGGATACCCGCATTATGGCGCAGCGGGAGCCCAGACGCGAGCCCGCGACGGGGTGACGTTCCCGGTTGCTCCACCGCGTCGAGCAGCCAGGGGTCCCGCCGTGCGGCGCGACCTGCTCGAACAGGACGCATCGCCCGTCCGGCGAGTGCTACGCTACGGTCCCGTTACCTGAATCAGCTCGTCGCGTAGGTTCCCGGACTGGTCCGTCTCGAGCACCATACCGACGTCCCTGCATTAGTACTTGAATTCCACGGCGCCGGACTCGAGCGCGTTCCGGTCGCAGGGCTTGAGAGACCCGGTGTACGTGCCGGCGGGGACCTGGAAACACTCGTTCAACCCGACGATCTGGGCGACGTCTTCGACGACCCCGTTGGAGCATTCCCGACGGTACTCGGATCCGGTATGGGCGGACGGATCGGCCCAAATCACCAGCCTCGGCATGTGCCCGTACGTGCGAGCCTCGCGCCGGTTGGGCGAGGGACTCCAGCACCGCGAGGGTCTGGCTCACCATGCTCGGCCGGGAGAACCGCTTGAGGTACTTTCGTGCCCTGGCCGCCGGCTCGCGTCATGCCATGCCGACTGCGGGCAATCATGCGATCTCCCGGGGGGCTGGCTACGCGCCCTTCTTCTTCAGCATGCCGACGATCACCGGCAACAGCGCACCGACCACCGCCGACGCACCCACCTCCTTGGCGGTGCCCCCGCCGAGCGCCGCGCCGGCCAGCTGCCCGCCGCCCAGACCGCCCAGGGCGCCCAGGACCGTGTTGAGCAGCGGGCCGAGGTTCTTGGCCTTGTTCAACACACCACCGACGTTTCCGCCAACGGCGCCCGAGACGAGTTGGATCAGCAGGGAGGTGAGGTCCATGGTCTGCTCCGATACCAAAGGAATACCACCGAGGGGACGAGGCTAAGATGCCCGCCGCGGACGATTGCGCAACCAAGCGCGAGTCAGCCGGCCGGCGGCATGCGGGGCCCGCTCTTCAAGCGAATTCGATCCCCGCCAGGCTCAGCGAGTCTCCTGGAGGTACAGGTACAGGCCGAAGCACCCCACTCCCGCCCCGGCGATCGTGATCAGGTCTTCGTCCACGAGCACGCCGGTCACGATCCCCGCCGCCCCCACGATCATGAGGATCTCGCCTTGCCGCTGCCCGCCGCGGCGGCGAGTGGTGATCGTCGCGCCGGTAAGCTGTACCGCTTCGGACGGCCGGCTCGGCGTCATCCGCAGCTCGGCGGCGGCGGCCAGTGCGTCGTGCCCGGGGGCGATCAGCCCGGCGGAAGCTGCCTGGCCCTCGAGCCGGGCCGGGACGGCGCCGAGGCCGAGGAGCGCGAGGCCCGCCAGCAGAATGCGTCTCATGTTGCCTCCCGTGAGTCTGAGTGTGGGAAGACCTCAGAACACGCTGGCCGCCTCGCTTCTAGGCCCTGTGAACGAGATGAGCAGGATCGCCGGCGAGCACAAAATTGGCACCATGCGCCGAACCCCGATCGGGGGCGCTCATTGTCGTGTTCGACCGTACACGATGGCTGTGTGAGCCACGTGCAGAGCGATGAACGCGGCCGTCGGTAGCAGGAACATCCACCAGCGGTAGAACCTGCCGACGTACAGCCGCTGGCCGATGAGGGCCAGGCCCAGCAGCCACAGGAGGGGGGTGAACGCCGGCGCCAGGAACCCGATGCCACTTCCGGCCCACGATGAGCGTGGTGCGAGGATGAGGGCGGCCCACGCGCCGAAATAGAGGAGCGCACCGACCCCAAATACCACCAGCCCGCTTCGCTGAGTTGCGGACTTGAGCTCGAGGGGCATGAAGAATGGAAGCACCAAGACCATCAGCCGAAAGGCGTTCTCCGAATAGCTCAGAGCCGCGGGGATATCCCGCCATAACTCAGCCCGCGTGAACGGCGGTGGAAGGAAGCGGGTGAGCGCCGCATTCCAGATGAAGATCGGGAGGAGCAGCAGGCCGCAATTGACGAGGTAGCTTCGTGAACCAAGGTCGTTCATCGCCGCACGGTATTAGTGGGCGGGGCAGCGGCGTTGAGGCCTTCGGGACCAAGAACCGATTTACGGTTGGCGGCCGTCATGGTTCCGGCTGCCGCCATGTGTAGCCGAACCCAAGGCCGAACAGCGGTTGAACGGCGTTGAACCCGGCCGGGGTCTCGATCGAGTACCCGAGCCCCAGCGAGGCGAGGAAGCTGAAGCCACCCCGAGAGACATACTGATAGCCTGCCTGCATGCCGGGCCCATACCGCCGGGCGTCGTTGCCCAAAGAGGAGGTGTAGACCGCCACCTGACAGACCGAGAGCTCGAGCAATCCGCGGTGCCTGCGGCCGCGGGTGAACCCGCGCAGGCCCGCCGCGACGGTGACGCCGGAGGGGTCGCCCGGATCCAAGCTCGGGGTGTATCCCAGGCCCGCGAAGGCAGACAGCCGACCGCGGGCGACATAGCGTTCCGCCTGCGCCCCGAACCAGCCCATTGCGTTCCCGACTCCCGCCAGAACCGTCACGGACGGAACGCTCGTGCCGGGGCCAGCTTCCTGCGCCCGAAGGCCGGAGGTCGCACCGAGAACCGCCACCGTGAACGCGAGGCGTGGCATCGGCATCAGGCCGCCCGCTCGCCGCTCGATCGCCGGTCTCTCCTCTGAGCCCGTAGCCACAGCCAGCCCCCGCCCAGCCCCGAGAGCACGAGCAGCCCGACGGTTATCACGGCCGAGACGAGGAGGAACCCCAACCCCGCCATGTCCCCACTGAGCCACTCGGGGTGGAAGAGCATCGGCCCGTAAATCGCGAGGGAGACCAGCAGGAGCAGGCAGGAGAATACGCGCGCGAAGGTCGCCGCCCCGGGCGCCCGCCACGGGAGCCACAGCGCGGCGCACAGCAGATAGGGCACGGCCTGCCCGACGAACAATCCCCAATGTCCGAGGTAGCCGGCCATTCGGGGTACGCGATGCATGAGGTAGGCCGGCGTGCCGAGTGCCAGCGCCAGCCCACCCACTAAGCAAGCGACGGCCAGATGGTGTCCATGCTTCATGATCGACTGGCCCGCGGTGCGCGCCGGAATCTCGGCTGGCTCATCGCAGCCGGAATCGCCCTTCTGCCCGACGCCCCGGCCACTCCTCCCTGGCTCACGGCACGGCCCACGGATCGTACGTGCCGAAATGCCATACGTGACCTTCGGGGTCCCGGCAGGAATATCCCCGGCCCCCGTAGGGCTTCACCTCGAGTGGGCTGACGATCTCAGCGCCCGCCGCCAGCGCCCTGGCATGATGCTTATCCGCATCGGCCACATGGACGAGGAGCTCGACGGTGCCAACCCCGCCCACGTCACGCGGGGTCTTGAGCAGGTGCCCGGCATCGAAGGACTCGGCCGAGGCGAGCATGACCATCCCGTCCCCGAACACCAGCTGCGCATGTGCGATGGTGCCGTCGGGGCGGTGGACGACGAGGCGCGGCTTGAACCCGAAGGCGCGGGTGAGCCACTTGATCGCGGCCGGGGCGTCGTGGTAGAGCAGGCCGGGGGTGATCGTCGCGCGTTCGGGTGGGGGTTCGGGCATGAGCACTCATCCAGAAGGGCGCGCCAGTGGCGCAACTGAGCCGGGGACCTATCGCGCCCGACCCGGCCACTTCCGCGCGACGTTGACGACCGCTGCGGCCGAGAGCAACGCCAGCACAGGATAGATCAGGAGCAGATCCACGCGGATGTTGCACTCCCCAGTGCACAGCCATCGCATCCGCATCGCGAACTCGTAAACCGAATAGAGGAGCCAGGCGAGACCAGCGACCGCCGCCCATCGCCGGCGCGACGCCCAGTACAATCCGAGAAACAGGAGGCCCGGGACCGCGGCCAGCAGAGGCCACTGGATGAACAGGCTCACTCAGGGCACTCGCTCGCAGGCGGCCTTCGCGGAGGCCTCGCCCCCATGGGTCGTGAGGGCCCCGGCGGTCACGCCCTCAGGTTGCTCACGAAGCGTCGTGAAACGGCGAAGTATCCGGGCAGTGTATCGCGGCGCTCCGACCTGCTCCGTTCCATTACGCCAAGCCGGCGAGCCGTCTCGCCCCACATAGAGCCAACCCACTGTAGGTCTTCGGCTTTCCGTCTCGGCTCGGCGTGGTACTCCGTTTGCAACCGCTAGCCCCATGCGAAGAGCCTCACCGTCCACCGATTCCGCTACCGACCAGCCACCCGCCGCTGAGGAGGGAGCCCGATGATCAGTCACCTCGACGGGGAGTTTCGCGGCCGACTCTACAGCGTTCGCCCGGGGCACCCTGCCGCCGAAGGACGATCGGCCGAACTGCCAGGAGGGGCGGTCTACACGGTGGAGTACGGCGACGGCCTGACGATGCTCGTGCTGGGGCCCGGGCACGAGGCCGCTCCCGAGCTGCGAGCCCGCGTGGAGCGGTTGCTCGAGCGGGTCAGCCGGTCGGCCGTCGGGAGCCGCTGACCCGAGGCAGACGAGATTCACTGGAAGCATGCAGGTCGCAAGCCGGCCGTTCCGTTCACCCCCTCGCACGCGCTCAGCCGTCTGATCCGCGTGGCTTCCCTTCTCCGCTGTTGTCGCCCACCTCAGGCTCGCACCCGACGGCAGGTCGAGCCGCAGCCCCCATCGCGTCCGCAGCCGAGGCCTCAGGCCGCCTCCCCGGGGAGCTTATCGAGGAGTCGTTCGGCCAGCTCCTGCCGCTGCACCAGGGCGTGCCGCAGCGCGTGCTGTTCCGTCCGAGCCACTTCACGCTGCAACTCCGGCAGGTACGAGCTCAACAAATCCCGCAGGATGACGGCCTCTTCGGCAGAAAGGACGAGCTGCATGGGGAGGTCTCCGAGTATCGGGAACGCCTGACACACCTCACGACTGGGACCAC
>DAIPLK010000101.1:8869-10627 GCA_036769285.1 Gemmatimonadales bacterium
TCGCGGCTATCCGGCACGAAGAACGCCGGCGCCTGCGCCGGGAGCGCGACGATGCGGGGCTCTACCACGATAGTATCGCACGGGGCCTCCCGCGTGCAGAGGGCGCCCCAGCCGGTGGGATCCGAGTCCCAGGGCGCGGCAGCGATGGCCGCCAGGCCGGCCAGGCCGATCGCGTCCTCGGTGGGCGGAGTCCACGCGGGCTCTTCGGACGGCGAGGACTCCCGGGCGGGTGCCGGGCACGCCGCGAGAGCCAAGCCGAGGAGCCACAGGCAACGGCACGGCAGCGTCATGGAGAGTCCTCGCGGGTCGGTTCTGCCGGAACATCGTGTTCGGTCGTAGAATGCACCGTAGAACGCACCATCGTGGGAGCGATCGGGAATGGAGATCGTTTGAGGAAGATACCACCGCGACGCGGCGAACTCCTGATGCGCTGCCTTCGCTGGTGCCTCGCGGCGGTGCTGCTGGCGTGCGGCGCCGTCCTCCTGGCATATCGGGTCAAGGACCCGGAGCGCCGCACGCTCGACGATGCCGCTCGCGCCGGGGCTCCGGGACGCCTGGTCCGCCTGGCGGACGGGGTCACTCATTACGAAAAGGCCGGTCCCGACACCGGGCGGGTGGTGGTCCTCGCCGCCGGCTTCTCGGTCCCCGCGTACATCTGGGACTCGCTCTACCAGCAGCTCGCCGACTCCGGGTTCCACGTCATCCGGTACGACTACTTCGGGCGCGGCTGGTCCGATCGACCCGACGCGGTGTACGACCAGGACTTCTTCGTCAGCCAGCTCGCGGGCCTGCTCGACTCGCTCCGGATCACGACGGCGGTGGACCTCGCCGGACTCTCCTTCGGCGGCGCGATCGTCACCAGCTTTGCTGATCGCCATCCCGAGCGGGTCCGGTCGCTGATCTACGTGGACCCGGTCTTCAACACCGGACGCCAGCTCCCCCCGGAGGAACGCTCGGCTCTGGCCTGGAGCCTCCACATGGTCCTCCGGGGCGGGAGCGACGAGATCGCCACGGGCCAGCTCTTCGATTTCCTCCATCCGGAGCGGCACCCCGATTGGGTCCCCCGTTACCGGGTGCAGCAACAGTTCGAGGGGACGCGCGAGGCGCTCCGGCGAACGCGCGCGGCGATCGCCCTCGCCCCGCACCAGGAGGAACAGCTCCGGCGGCTCGGCGCGCATCCGCGACCGGTGCTGGTCGTCTGGGGGCGGGAGGATCGGGTGTCGCCGTTCACCAACAGCAGGCCGCTCCTCGCCGCGATGCCGCGGGCGACGTTCGTGCCGGTGGACTCGGCGGCGCATCTACCCCATCTCGAGCAGCCGGGCGTCGTGATTCCGGCGGTCGTGCGGTTCCTGCGGAGGTCTCCCCTCGCCCGCCTAGCGACCTGCCCCGCTGCGCAGCATTTTACGTCTGGCCCATGGCCCACCCCTTTCCCCACCTCGCCACCGCCCTGTCCGACCGCTACCGCATCGAGCGCGAGCTCGGCGCGGGCGGTATGGCCACCGTCTACCTCGCCGAGGACCTCAAGCATCGCCGCCAGGTGGCGGTAAAGGTCCTGCGGCCGGAGCTGGCTTCGGCGCTCGGGCCGGAGCGGTTCCTGCGGGAGATCACGATCACCGCCCAGCTGGATCATCCCCATATCCTGCCGTTGCTGGACAGCGGCCAGGCCGGCGCCTCCCTCTTCTACGTCATGCCCTTCGTCGAGGGCGAATCGCTCCGCGACCGCCTGGTGCGGGAGAAGCAGCTGCCACTCGACGACGC
>DAIPLK010000102.1:0-10532 GCA_036769285.1 Gemmatimonadales bacterium
CGGCGGGGCCGCTCGAGCTCGAGCGGCTCATCCACGAGCGGATGCGCCTTGCGATCGTGAGCGCACTCGCCGTGAACGACTCGCTCAGCTTCAACGAGCTCAAGCGGCTGTTGGACACGAGTGACGGCAATCTCAGCGTCCACGCGAGGAAGCTGGAGCAGGCCGGCTACATCGGGTGCACCAAGAGCTTCGAGCGGCGCGTACCCCGTACCGAATACACCCTCAGCGACGCCGGCCGCCGCGCCCTCGAGCGCTACCTCGAGCACATGGAAGCGTTGATCCGCGCCACCCGCGAGCGCTGACCGGCCCCTTTTTTTGAGGACTGACTTTATGCAGCAAAGCACTTCGCTCCACGTCGGAATCGTCATGGACGGCAACGGGCGCTGGGCGACGCGGCAGGGGCGCTCGCGGGCGGCCGGCCACCAGGCCGGAGCGGCGATGGTGCGGCGCATCGTCGAGGCGGCGCCGGATCTCGGGATCGGAGTGCTGACCCTGTTCGCCTTCTCGGCCGACAACTGGCGTCGGCCAGACACGGAAGTCGGCTGGCTGATGCGGCTGTTCCGCGAGTATCTGCGCGTCGAGGCCACGCGCTGCGTCGCCAACGGGGTGCGCCTGGAGGTGATCGGCCGTCGCGACCGCATCAGCCCGGCGCTCCGCCACAAAGTCGAGGAGGCCCAGCGCGAAACGGCGGCAGGCACGCGGCTCCATCTGCGCATTGCGCTCGACTACTCCTCGCGGGACGCGATTCTTCGTGCGGCCCAATGTCTCCGTCCCGAGACCCTCCCGTCGCGCGACTCCTTCGGGCGACTGCTGGCGATCGTGGACCACGGTGTGCCGGTGGCGGAGGTCGATCTTCTGATCCGGACCGGCGGCGAGCGGCGGCTGAGCGACTTCCTTCTGTGGGAAGCCGCCTACGCGGAGCTGTTATTCAGTCCGCTCATGTGGCCGGAGTTCGGACCCGAGGCGCTGCGGGAGGCGGTGCGCGACTTCGCGACGCGTGAGCGCCGCTTCGGGGGGCTGCCCGACGCCGCCGCCGGATGATCGGTTGCGGACGGGGCGGCGGTGGATGATGCTTACCCGATGGACCGACTCGATCGATACACCTGTGACGAAGCCCTGCGGCGCCTGGAGGACTACCTCGACGGCGAGCTGTCGGCGGACAACCTTCGCAAGGTGCACGAGCATCTCGACACCTGCGCCCCGTGCACCAGCCAGTTCAGGTTCGAGGCGGCGCTGCTGCAGGGTATCCGCCAGCGACTCCAGCGCACCGATCTTCCCCCCGACCTCCTGACCCGCGTTCGGCGCCTGCTCGACGATGCGGGCGGCGCCGTCTAGTCCGGAAGGCGTCCGACGGTCGCCCCGGCGGATGCCGCGTCCGCCAGCAGCGCCTCCTCCAGGTCCACACCCACCAGGCAGGCAAGCGCGAGCTCGCTGCCTCGCAGGCTCGCACCCCGCATCTTCGTCCGGGCCAGCATCGCCCTCGTCAGATCCGCGAAGTCCAGCACCGCTCCCGAGAGATCGCTGAAGCTCAGATCGGCGGCCGTCAGATCGGCGCCGCGGAAATCGGCGAGTCTGGCCGAGACATGCGCCAGATCGCCGCGTACGAGGCGCGCGCTCAGGAACGAGGCTCCGTCCAGCCGGGCGCCTGCCCAGCGCGAGTTCGACAGCTCGGCCTCATCGAACCGGGCGCCGGTCGCATCCACGCCGTTCATGCGCGCGTCCGTCAGGTTGGCACCGCGAAGGTCCGCCTGGGATAGGTCGGAATAGCAGAGATCGGCCCCGGTGAGGTCCGCCCCGCGCAGATCCGCACCCGTGAAGACCATGCGGCACAGGTCGGAATAGCGAAGATCGATTGCGCGCAGGTCCGCGTTCGGAAGGGCACCCCCATGCAGCGCGGCCTGCGGCAGGCGCGCCCCGGCCAGTGTCTCCCCGGGAAAGTCCAGGATCACCGCGCCGGTGCCCTTGTGACGGACCAGGGCCACGGTTCAGTGTACCGTGGCCGTGCGCAGGGCCTCGATCTCCTCCCGCTCCACGCCCGCTCCCTGCAGGAATCCGTCCGGCAGCGTCTCCAGTCCCGCTCGCAGCGTCGAGAGGTCGAGGCACGACGGCCCATGGTGCACCACGGCATCCAGCCCGCGCGCCTTCGAGAGATCCTCGCACGCGGCGATCACGGTGCGCCCCAGCGTGGCGCCCGTGAGATCGGCCCCGGCCATGGTGGCGCCGGCGAGGAAGGCGCGCGACAGCTCGGCGTGGCTGAGGTCGGTCTCGGCCAGGCAGGTGCCGTCGAGCACCGCCATCGCGAGCGTCGCGTAGGACAGGTTGCAGTGGCGCCAGGTGGAGTGGCTCAAGGTGGCCGCCGAGAGATCGGCGCCCGAAGCGTCGCATTCGCTCAGCGTGGCGTGGCTGAAGTCGGCCCGGACGAGTGAGGCGCTCTCGAGCGACGCCCCGCGCAGCGTGGCGAACTCGAACGAGGCCCGCAGGCCGTCCGCGCGGGTGAGGCGGGTCCCGACGAGCGTGGCTGCGAGGAGCCGGGCGTCGGCGAGGTGCGCGCCGGTCAGGTCGGCATTGGTGCAGTCGGCGGCCGTCAGATCGGCCCCGTCCAGCCGCGCCTCCCGCAGGTCGGCGCCGACGAGCCGCGCCTTGCAGAGATCCGCGCCCCGCAAATCCGCCCCACGCAGGTCCGCACCCGCGAGGTCCGCTCCCGCCAGCGCCAGCCCCGCCAGATCGGCGCCGGCGAGGGTGTCCGTTGGCGAGCGGAAGAGGACGGCATCCGAGTCTTTGGCGCGGATTTCGATCATGGGCGTTCTCCCGGTTCGAGGCGACCGAGCGGAGAACCCTAGTATACGCCCTGGATTCGGCCGGTCCAGGGTCTTGGGCCGTTGGAACCATTCCCCGACAGGTGGCGTTTCGCGCGGGTCGGGTCCCACCGGCGGTGGCTTCCTCTCGGGGCCCTCTCGAAAGGCGATACGCATGACCGCGAGAGGGCAAGCGCCAGACCCGGCATGGTGTCTCCGCTGATGCCGGGCACCGACCGCTTGAGCTGTGACGAAGTGCTGCGCCGGCTCGACGACTACGTGGACCGCGCCCTGACCGAAGTAGACGTCCTGCGTGTCGAGCACCATCTGGCCGATTGCCTGGCGTGCGCAGCCGCCACTCGGTTCGAGTCCAGGCTCATCGAGGGCATTCGTGCGCGGCTGCGACGGTTGGCCCTGCCCCCGGGACTGTGGCAGGCGGTTCACGCCCGCCTCACCGCCGCAAACGCATATGGTGACGACAGGCACGACCTGCCGTCGGGAGGTTCGTGATGGCCGGAGCCGAAGCCGAGCGTCTGGAACAGGACGCGCGTCGCGAGCGGAACTGGAAGCGCTGGGGGCCTTACCTGGCCGAGCGTCAGTGGGGGACCGTCCGCGAGGACTACTCGGCCGATGGGAACGTCTGGGACTACTTCTCCCACGACCAATCCCGCAGCCGGGCCTATCGCTGGGGCGAGGATGGGCTGTTGGGGATCACCGACCGGCAGGGCCGGCTGTGCTTCGGGCTGGCGCTCTGGAACGGGCGCGACCCGATCCTCAAGGAGCGCCTCTTCGGTCTCACTGGCCCCGAGGGGAATCACGGCGAGGACGTGAAGGAGGCGTACTACTACCTCGATGCCACGCCGACGCATTCGTATCTGAAGGGCCTCTACAAGTATCCCCAGGCCGAGTTTCCCTATGCGGCGCTGGTTCGGGTCAACCGCGAGCGCGGCAAGACGGAGCCGGAGTACGAGCTGATCGACACCGGCGTCTTCGACGAGCAGCGCTACTTCGACGTCTTCGCCGAATATGCGAAGGCCGATGAGGACGACGTTCTCATCCGCATCACGGTCGCCAATCGCGGCCCCGAGGCCGCGACACTGCACCTCCTCCCGACCGTGTGGTTCCGGAACACCTGGAGCTGGGGGCGGGCGGGCGAGGGCTACTGGCCCAAGCCGTCGCTGCGCGCGGCGGGCCCGGCCAGCGTCGCGGCGCACCACATGGGGCTGGGGCGCTACGTGGTCGAGGCGGAGGACGTGTCCGGCGCGTCGCCCCGCCTACTGTTCACCGAAAACGAGACGAACATCGAGCGGTTGTACGGCGCGCCAAACCCACAGCCGTACGTGAAGGACGCCTTCCATCGGGCCCTGATTCAGGGCGAGCGGGACGCGGTCAACCCCGCCGGCGAGGGCACCAAGGCCGCGTTCCACTACGTGCTGGACGTGCCCGCGGGCGGCGAACGCATGGTCCGCCTCCGCCTGCGCCGGGTGGATGGGGTGCGGGGGAAGGCGTTCGGCGCGGCGTTCGAGCGCGTCTTCGCGTCGCGCATCGAAGAGGCCGACGAGTTCTACAGCGAGCGCGTTCCGCCGGCCGCCACGGACGACGAGCGCCGGGTCCTGCGGCAAGGGTACGCCGGACTGCTCTGGAGCAAGCAGTTCTACCACTACGTGCAGCCGCACTGGGTCGAAGGCGACCCGACCCAGCCGCCACCGCCCGCGGGCCGTTCGGACGGCCGCAACGGCGAGTGGTCGCACGTCTACAATCGCGACATCATTTCGATGCCGGACAAGTGGGAGTATCCGTGGTTCGCCGCCTGGGACCTCGCCTTCCACATGATCCCGTTTGCCAAGGTCGATCCGCACTTCGCGAAGGAGCAGCTCCTGCTGCTGCTGCGCGAGTGGTACATGCATCCCAACGGCCAGATCCCCGCCTACGAGTTCGCCTTCGGCGACGTGAACCCGCCGGTGCACGCCTGGGCCTGTTGGCGGGTGTACAAGATGACCGGCGCCAAGGGCAAGCGCGACCGGCTGTTCCTCGAGCGTGTCTTCCAGAAGCTGCTGCTCAACTTCACCTGGTGGGTCAACCGGAAGGATCCCGAGGGTCGCAACCTCTTCGCCGGCGGCTTCCTGGGTCTCGACAACATCGGCGTCTTCGACCGCTCCCGCCCGCTGCCGACCGGCGGCCACCTCGAGCAGGCCGACGGCACCGCCTGGATGGCGTTCTACTGCAACACGATGCTCTCGATGGCGCTGGAGCTCGCGAGCGAGGACCCGGCGTACGAGGACCTGGCGTCCAAGTTCTTCGAGCACTTCATCGCCATTGCCGACGCGATCAACAACCTTGGGGGCTCCGGCCTCTGGTGCGACGACGACGGCTTCTACTACGACCAGCTGCACGTCGGGGGCGAGCACAAGGCGCTCCGCATCCGCTCGCTGGTGGGGGTAATCCCGCTCATCGCCGCCGAAGTGCTCGACGAGGCCAAGTTCGGGCACCTGAAGGGGTTCCGGAAGCGGATGAATTGGTTCATCGCCAATCGGCCGGACCTCGCGCGCCACATCGCGTGCATGGAGCCGAGGATGGGCGAGGACGAATGCCTCCACCGGCTGCTGGCCATCCCGACACGCGAGCGGCTGCAGCGCGTGCTGCGATACGTGCTGGACGAGTCCGAGTTCTTCTCGCCCCACGGGATCCGGTCGGTCTCGCGCGTGCACAAGGACCGACCCTATGAGATCGATGTCCGCGGCGAGATCCACCGGGTGGACTACGTCCCGGCGGAAGGGAACACGGGCCTCTTCGGCGGCAACAGCAATTGGCGCGGTCCCGTCTGGTTTCCGATCAACTACCTCGTGCTGGAGGCGCTGGAGCGCTATCACCACTTCTACGGTGACGATCTCAAGGTGGAGTGCCCAGTCGGCTCCGGCCGTCTGCTCACCCTGCAGCAGGTAGCGCAGGAGCTCCAGGAGCGGCTCTCCCGGATCTTCCTGCCCGACGCGTCCGGCCACCGCCCCTGCCACGGCGGCGACCGGCGCTACGCCACCGATCCGCACTGGAAGGATCTCGTGCTGTTCCACGAGTATTTCCACGGCGACAACGGCCGTGGCGTGGGCGCGAGCCATCAGACCGGCTGGACCTCGCTCGTGCTCCGGTGCATTGAGGACACGGCGCGGCGCCGCAGCGAAATCGCGGCGGCGTCCAGGCCGGCGCCGTCCCGCCGCCTGGTCGGGAGCCGGCCGTGACCACCCCGATCGCGCTCGACGACGCCACGGAATGGCTCGAGGCCGACGGGCTGGGCGGCTTCGCCTCCGGTACGACGGGTGGCCTCCGCACGCGACGCTACCACGCGCTATTGCTGGCCGCGACCACGCCGCCCACGGGGCGGATGGTGCTCGTGAACGGGCTCGACGCGTGGATCGCCCGGGAGGATTGGGGTGGGCATGCCGGCGCCCCCGAATACCTCACCCGGCAGCGCTACGTCCCGGGCATCGTCGAACCCGCCGGGGGGGCGGTGCTCGAATCGTTCGCCGACGAACCGTGGCCGACATGGACGTACCGCCTGCTCGACGGCACCCGGATCGTGCACGAACTCTTCGTGCCGGCCGGAAGTCCGATCGTGGTCCTGCGGTGGCGTGTGGTCGCATCGCACGGTCCGGTGCGGCTTGCGGTCCGACCCTTCCTGTCCGGCCGGGACTCGCACGCGCTGCATCACGAGAACGCCTCGTTCCGGTTCAGCGCGGAGGCTCATGGTGGACGGATCGCGTGGGAGCCCTACCCCGGAGTGCCGGGAGTGGTCGCGCTCACCAGCGGCGCCTACACGCCGGAGCCGCAGTGGTATCGAGGATTCCAGTACGACGAGGAGCGGGCGCGCGGACTCGACTGCGTCGAGGATCTTGCCGCGCCGGGCGTCTTCCGCTGGGATCTCGCCGACGCCGACGCGGTGCTCATCCTCGCCACGGCGGGGGCGCTCCCTGCGGGCGCGGGCGCGTCGGCGACCTACACCCGTTTGCGGCGCGCCGAGCGCGCACGCCGGGGCCGTTTCGCGTCCCGGCTCCTCCGGGCGGGTGACGCCTACCTGGTGCGACGGGACGAGGGCAAGACGGTCGTGGCCGGGTATCCGTGGTTCACCGATTGGGGCCGCGACACTTTCATCGCGCTGCGGGGTCTCTGTCTGGCCACCGGATGGTTGAACGACGCGCGGTCGATCCTGCTCGAGTGGGCCGGCCTCGTCTCCGAGGGGATGCTGCCCAACCGTTTCGTGGATCAGGGCAATGCCCCGGAATACAACACGGTGGACGCCTCGCTGTGGTACATCGTCGCGGTGCACGATTTCTTCCGGGCGCTCGAGGCGGAGGGCCGGAGGCCCGCCAGCCGTGACCGACGCCGCCTCGCCGAGGCCGTCGAGGCGATCCTCGCCGGGCACATGCGTGGCACCCGGTACGGTATCCGCGCCACCGATGACGGACTGCTGGCCGCGGGCGAGCCCGGGGTACAGCTGACCTGGATGGACGCGAAGGTGAGTGACTGGGTAGTGACGCCGCGCACCGGCAAGCCGGTGGAGATCCAGGCGCTGTGGCTGAATGCGCTTCGGATCGCCGAAGAGTTCACGCCGCGTTACCGGCCGGTCTTCGAGCGGGGCGTGGCTGCGTTCGCCGACCGGTTCTGGAACGCCGGTGAAGAATGCCTCTTCGACGTCGTGGACGCGGATCACGTGGCCGGACGCATGGATGCTAGCGTGCGGCCGAATCAGATCCTGGCGGTGGGTGGCCTCCCGTACCCGCTGGTGACCGGTGAGCGCGCGCGGCGGATCGTGGACACCGCCGAGCGCCGGCTGTGGACGCCGCTGGGCCTCCGCACCCTGGCGCCGGATGCGGAGGGCTACTGCCCGCGCTACGAGGGCGACATGCGCTCGCGCGACGCGGCCTACCACCAGGGCACCGTGTGGCCCTGGTTGTTGGGTCCGTTCGTGGAGGCGTGGGTGCGAGTCCGGGGCGGCACCGGCGAGGTCCGCGCCCAGGCTCGCCGGCGGTTCCTGGCGCCGCTCCTCGCCCACCTCTCCCAGGCTGGTGTGGGCCACGTTTCGGAGATCGCGGACGCGGAGCCGCCCCATACACCGCGCGGCTGCCCGTTCCAGGCCTGGTCGGTCGGCGAGGCGCTGCGGCTCGACCTCCAGGTGCTCGGGACGGGGACCGCCTCGCGTCCCGCCATGGTGGCGGCGGGAACTGCATGAGCACCGTGAGCGTGGAGCGGGCACCAGCGGCCGCGACCGCTGCACATTGGCCCGAGTACGCGATCGAGGCCACGCTGCTCGGGCTGTTCATGCTGTCGGCGTGCCTCTTCACCGTCCTCCTGTTCCATCCCGCCTCGCCGGTGCCGGCTCTCGTGCCCGACGCGTTCGTGCGGCGGCTCCTGATGGGCGTGGCGATGGGCGCGACGGCGATCTCCCTCAACTACTCCGCCTGGGGCAAGCAGTCCGGCGCGCACTACAACCCCGCCGTGACCCTCACCTTCACTCGGCTCGGCCGGATCGGGCCGCGCGACGCCGCGGCCTACGTGCTTGCGCAGTTCACCGGCGCGGCGCTCGGCGTGCTGGGGGCGAGACTGCTGGCGGGCCCGCTGGTGGCGGACGCCTCGGTGCGCTATGCGGTCACGGTGCCCGGTCCCAAGGGTCGCGCCGTGGCGTTCGCCGCCGAGCTGCTGATCTCGTTTCTGCTCATGAGCGTGGTCCTGGTGGCATCGAATCACCCCCGGCTGGGCCGCTGGACCGGCGCCTGTGCGGGCCTGCTGGTGGCCACCTTCATCACCGTCGAGGCGCCGCTGTCGGGAATGAGCATGAACCCCGCGCGGACGCTGGGGTCGGCGGTCTGGGCGCACGACTGGACGGCGCTCTGGGTCTACTTCGCCGCGCCGCTGGCGGGGATGCTGGGCGCGGCCCAGGTCTACCTCTGGCGGAGGGGCCGGGGGGCGGTGTTCTGCGCCAAGCTCCATCACCAGAACCAGGCCCGCTGCATCTTCTGCGAGTATCGGGCGGCCCGGGGAACCTCCCAGGGGCCGGCGGCATTATAGCGCCAGCACCGCAGTCACTCGCGCAGGTCGCCACCGCTAGCTGAAGGAGAGAGAAGGATGAAGCGTCGGATCTGGGTCATGGGGCTGGTCGTGCTCGGCGGAATCGGGTGGTACCTGTTCCGGCCCGAGCTCCTGTTCGTGAACAAGAAGGTGAATGAAGAGCTGGCCGTGGCGCCGGCGGCGGCTCCCGCGGACGTGGCCACCGCCGGGGCCACCGTGCCCGCCACGCTCCTCGCCGGCCAATTCCATTCCGTGGCCCACGAGACCAAGGGCACCGCAACGATCCACGATCTCGGCGGCGGGCACCGGGTACTCCGGCTGACCGAGTTCGCCACGTCCAACGGTCCTGACGTCCGGGTCTACCTGGTGGCAGTGGGCGACGCGTCCGACAACGAGTCGGTCACCAAGGCGGGGTTCGTCGAGCTTGGCAAGCTCAAGGGCAACGAGGGCGACCAGAATTACGACGTCCCGACCGATCTCGACCTGACCAAGTACCGCGCGGTCACCATCTGGTGCCGTCGCTTCGGCGTCAACTTCGCGACGGCGCCGCTCACCCCGGCTTCCTGAACAGGAGACCTCCATGTCGTTGGTTCGCGCAGTCACGCTCTCGGCGGCCGTCCTGGCGCTGGCCCACGGGGCCCAGGCGCAGGGCGCCCCGGCCGCCACCAAGTTCACGATCAAGGTCGAGAACATCTCGAAGGGTGAGGTGCTCAAGTTGTCCAACGGGAAGAGCGCGCCGTTCGTCTCCGCCCCCGTGTTGTGGGCGATCCACACCGGCACCGCCAACCCGATCTTCACCGGCGGTCAGCCGGACGCCGGGAAGGGCCTCGAGACGCTGGCGGAGACCGGGAACCCGGAGCCGCTCGCCAACGCGTTGCCGGGAACCGGGGGCATCGTGACCCTCGGCGCTGCCGCCCTCCCCGTGGGCGCCACGGAGGCCGGTCCGATCGTGCCGGGGAAGGGATACGAATTCGAGGTCACGGCGGTGCCCGGCCAGTGGCTCTCGATCGCGTGGATGTTCGGCCAGTCGAACGACCTGTTCTACTCGAACGACCGGCCGATCGCCCTGTTCGACGCGGCCGGCAAGCCGGTGACCGGCGACATGACCGCGCAGCTGTCCCTATGGGATGCGGGCACCGAGGCGAACGAGGAGCCCGGTCTCGGCCCCAACCAGGGTCCCCGGCAGAAGACGCCGGACGCGGGGGTCGCGGAGCGCCAGGCCGTGGCGCATGTGCGAGACCGCTTCACCTACCCGCGGACGTCGAACGTGCTCCGGATGACGATCACGCCGAAGACGGATGCCATGAGCAGCAAGTGACTCGCGCCAGCGAGTCACGCTGAAGGCAGTGAAGGGGGCATGATTCAGCGTATGCTCCCTTCGCTTCGCTCAGGGTGACTCGCCGCAGTCCTCATCCATTCCGAGTCACCGGCAATCCCCCTAGCGAAGGTGCCGGCTCATGTCGACCAACCACTACGACGTCATCATCATCGGCTCCGGGGCAGGCGGCGGCACGCTGTTCCACCGACTGGCGCCGTCGGGGAGGCGCATCCTGCTGCTCGAGCGCGGGGACTACGTCCCGCGCGAGCCGGAGAACTGGAGCACGCGGGCCGTGAACGTGGAGGGCCGGTACCAGACTTCCGAGCATTGGCGCGACCAGGCCGGGAAGGACCTGCACCCGC
>DAIPLK010000011.1:0-16510 GCA_036769285.1 Gemmatimonadales bacterium
GTCGTGCCGGCGAGCTCGCGCGTCGAGATCACGCTCAGCGGTCCGTTCAGTCGCTGACCGACCGAGTCACCCTGAACGAAGTGAAGGGGGCATGCGCCGACGCATGCCCCCTTCGCGTTGCTCAGGGTCACGCCGTATCCGCTCGATGGACCGCTCGCCCGCCGGTGGGCTATACTGCTTCCATGTCGAGGGCCTTCGTTGACGAAGACGCCGGGGGCGGCGAGGCGGCCGGCCGCTACCCTCTGCCCGACCGGGCCGACCCGGACTACGACCGGGCAGCGGCTCGGGCGTTGCTGCGGGGCGCTGACCAGGGCGATACCGCCGGCGCTGAAGCCGCCACCGGCTACTACTGGGGCGACCCCGCCCTGTTTCCGCACGTCGAGCGCATCCTGGCCGAGGCGCGCGAGGATCGCGACGACCGCCTGGAGCAGCTGGCGGAGCGGTTCCTGCGCGGTCCGGTACGCCGCCGACGAACCTGATCCGCCCGGCTCCTACGCCCTCCGGAGCAGCGCGCTTCGCCGGTACGGAAAGACGTCGACCACCTCGCCGGCCGCGAGCCGCCGCTGCACCCGCTGCCAGAACTCCACGTCCAGCAGGTCGCCATGCGCCTTCAAGAAGGCGTCCCGCGCCTCGCCGGGCGGGACGAGGAACACGCGGAACTCCTCCGGAAAGACGTCCTGCTCCCCCACTGAGAACCACGGCTCGGCGGCGAACTCCTCCTCGATCGAGGTCGGGGCCGGGATCCGGCGGAAGCGGCACTCGGAGAGCAGGCAGAGCTCATCGTAGTCGTAGCAGATCACCCGCCCGTTCCGGGTCACGCCGAAGTTCTTGAGCAGCATGTCGCCGGTGAAGATGTCGGCCGCGGCCAGGTCCTTGATCGCGTTGCCGTACTCGACCACCGCCTCCCGCGCCGCCGCCGGGTCGGCGTCCTTGAGAAAGAGGTTGAGCGGCGTCACCCGCCGCTCGGTATAGACGTGCCGGACCACGACCCAGTCCCCATCCACCCGCACCGTCGAGCCCGCCACCGCGAGCAGGTACGCCAGCAGCTCCCCGGGGAAGCAGCGCCGGGGAAACTCCAGGTGCTCGAACTCCTGCGCGTCCGCCAGGCGGCCCACCCGATCGCGCACGAACACGAAGTGGTACTTGGCCATGACCGCCTGGCGGGTGGTGTTCTTCGGGGCCTCGAAGCTGTCCTTGATGATCTTGAAGACCAGGCTGAACGCGGGCAGGGTGAACACCGCCATGACCATGCCCTCGTCGCCCTCGGCGAAGGCGAAGCGAGCCTCGGGGCTCTCGAGATAGGCCATCAGGTTGCGGAACAGCTCGGTCTTGCCGTGCTTGTTGAAGCCGATTGCGTTGTAGAGCTCGTCGATGCGCTTGAACGGCATGATGGAGTGCAGGAACTCCACCAGCTCCCGTGGCCGCGGGACGTCCACCCGGAAGTACGACCAGCTGAACCCGAATACCACGCTCGCCTCGTTCTGCGTCAACAGCACGGCGTCCACCACGATGCCCCGCTCGGCGCGGAGGAGTGGGAGTACCAGGGGGAGCACGACGCCTCCCCGGCGAATGCGGCCCACGACGTACGCCCCCTTGTTGCGGTAGAAGACGGAGCGCACCACATCCACCTCGATCGGTCCTCGCGCGGGCAGGCGGTCCAGCGTCTCGTTGATCAGGCGGGCCACGATCGCGGCGTCGCGCCGCGGGGAGGCGTACGGCACCGACCAGGGAATGCGGTCGAGGATGCGGCGGATGAGGGCCGTGTCCACCAGGTCGACCAGGTCGCTATCGTACAGCGGGGGGGCGTCGGGCTCCGCCGGAGCCAGCGAGGGGTCGAGGTACTCGATGGCGGCGTCCACGCCGACGGTGCTGAAGACGCGGCGGGTCACGGAATTGAAGAACGTCTGGCCCAGCTCGGCATCCGGCCGGCTCCGGGTACCCTCCGCATGCCGCGCCCGCATGGCCGCCCAGAGGGTGCGCTCCATGACCGAGTCCTGCAGGATGTCGTGCACGTCGGCCACCGCGCCGTCCAGGTGGGCGCGGTAGAGCGCCAGGCGCTCGGTGGCGTCGGCCTGGGCGCCCAGCCAGTCCCTCCGCTCGAAGCGGTCCCGGGCTCGGCGGGTGATCTCCTCGAAGCCCCGGTGATACCGATCGTAGGCGGCATGGATGGCCGCCACCGCCCGGTTGCCGATCTCGGGGCACGCCGGCAGATTCATCGTCGTCTCGCGGCCCACGGCATTCATCCCGATCTGCCCCAAGGAATACGTCCCATGTCAGCCCCCACCATGTCTGTCTCCGGCGACACCATCACCATGCGGGACGGGCGGCTCCAGGTGCCCGCTCAGCCCGTCATTCCGTTCATCGAAGGCGACGGCACCGGCCCCGATATCTGGCGTGCCTCGCAGTACGTCTTCGACGAGGCGGTGCGCCGCGCCTACGGCGGCAAGCGCCGCGTCGTCTGGCTCGAGGTGCTGGCCGGCGAGAAGGCCAAGAACCGCCTCGATAGCTGGCTCCCGGATGATACGCTGGCCGCGATCGACCGCCACCTGGTGGCGATCAAGGGGCCGCTCACCACCCCGGTCGGCGGCGGGTTCCGGTCGCTCAACGTGGCGCTCCGCCAGAAGCTCGACCTCTACGCCTGCGTCCGCCCGGTGCGCTGGTTCGAGGGGGTGCCCTCGCCGGTGAAGGCCCCGCAGGACGTCAACATGGTGATCTTCCGCGAGAACACCGAGGACATCTACGCCGGCATCGAGTACAAGGCCAAGAGCGAGGAGGCCCGGCGAGTCATCGACTTCCTCCAGCAGCAGATGGGTGCCCAGGCCATCCGGTTCCCCGCGACCAGCGCCATCGGGATCAAGCCGGTCTCGGAGGAGGGCTCGAAGCGCCTGATGCGCTCCGCGCTGGACTACGCCATCGCTCAGAAGTCTCCCAGCGTCACGCTGGTCCACAAGGGCAACATCATGAAGTTCACCGAGGGCGCCTTCCGCGACTGGGGCTACCAGGTGGCCCGCGAGGAGTACGGCGCCGTCGAGATCGACGGGGGGCCGTGGTGCCGGCTCCCGTCGGGCACCGTGGTGAAGGACGTCATCGCCGACGCCTTCCTCCAGCAGATCCTCACCCGCCCGCGCGAGTACAGCGTCATCGCCACGCTGAACCTGAACGGCGACTACATCTCCGACGCCCTGGCCGCCCAGGTGGGCGGGATCGGCATCGCACCCGGCGCCAACATCAACTACCTCACCGGGCACGCGGTCTTCGAGGCCACCCACGGCACCGCCCCCAAGTATGCCGGCCAGGACAAGGTCAACCCCGGCTCCGTCATTCTGTCCGGCGAGATGATGTTCCGCTATCTCGGCTGGGACGAGGCGGCGGACCTCATCATCAAGTCGCTCGAGAAGACCATCGCGCAGAAGCGGGTCACCTACGACTTCGAGCGGCTCATGACCGGCGCGACGCTGCTCAAGACGAGCGAGTTCGGGAAGGCGATGGCCGAGAACATGTAGGTGCCGAGTCACCCTGAGCGAAGCGAAGGGGGCATGCCCCGACGCCTGGCTCCCTCGCTTCATTCAGGATGACTCCCCCCGCTCCCCCCGCTCCGCCTTCCCCGTCCTCTCTGTCAGCTCCGTCCTTTCACCCGCGCGATCTCCCGCCGGTCCCGCTTCGTGGGCCGTCCCTTCTCCGGGATGAACGCCGCGTGCAGGCTCTTGAGCTGAAGTGCCATCGCTTCCCTGGCCGCCCGGCTCTCGGGGCGCTCCTCGTAGAGCTCGGCGGCCGTCGAGGCAGGGCCGCGGCGGTCGGAGAGCGCCCGCACCACCACCAGATGCTCGTACACCCCCAGCCGCACCCGCACCTCGTCGCCCAGATGGAGTGGCCGGGCGCGCTTGGCGCGGTCGCCGTTCACCTGCACCTTGCCGCCGGCGATCGCCTCCCCGGCCAGCGAGCGCGTCTTGAAGAAGCGGGCCGCCCACAGCCACTTGTCCAGGCGGACCCGCCCGTCGTCGATCTCCCGGTCGATTTCTCCCATGCTGAATACTACAATACAGGGCCTCCCGTACTGACATCTCGCACGCACGACCAGCCGCGCCGCGGGCGCGGCAATTGCATGCTTTGTCGGCCTCACTCCTCGCTCGCGGGTTCGAATGCTGCCACTGCCGCCTGTCTGGGTCACCCTCGCCCTCGCCATCGCACCGGTGCGGGCGCCGGCCGCCGCGCCACCCGACTCCCTCGTGGCCGGCGCGGCGGACGCGCTCCAGCGTGGCCGGCCATGGCAGGCCAGCCGGCTCATCGCCGCGGTGCTCGCGGATTCGGCGCGCCGGACGCCCGACGCGCTGATGCTCGCCGCGACGGCGGCCAGCCGCTGGGGCGGATGGCCGGAGGTGACGCGGCTGCTCGATGGGCAGAGCTGGGTCGACAGCGCCTTCGACGCTCGCGGCCGGCTGCTGCTCGCGCGGGCGGCGCTGGAGCAGGGCGCCGACTCCGTCGCGTTGGGGCATGCGCTGGCCGTGCCATCCGGCAACGTTGCGGCGGTGGACGGCGAGCGGCTCGTGCTGCTCGCCACCGCCCTCGACCGGCTCCACGCCCGGGACAGCGCCGCCGCCACCTACGGCCGCGCGGCGGAGCGACTGCCCACTATCGCGGGATGGCTCTACCTGCGGGCGGCCGCGGTCACGGACGACAGCACCGGGCGGGCGCGCCTGTACGAGCGGGTGGCCGATCCCCTCGCTCGCGAGCGGATCGCCTGGAGCGAGGCCGCCGCCCACCGCGGCACCGGGGATCTTGCGGGCGCGGCCGCGCGGTACGCCGTGCTGGGCGCCCGCGCCACTGCGGTTCGGCTCCGACTCGCGCTGAGTCCCGACAGCGCGTGGCGTGCCGGGATGCGGCGCGAGCTGACGGCGCTCGTCGCTGCCCGCCGCAGCCCCGGCGAGGTCCGTGACGCCATCGGGCTGCTCGACAGCGCTTTCGCGCCGCTCACCGCGGCCGAAGAGCTGGAGGTCGGGCGTGCCGCCAGTACCGCCGGCAGTGCCACCCGGGCAGTCGCGGCGTTCGAGCGCGCCTTCGCCGCACGGCTCGGGACAGCCGAGGACCGGCTGTCGTTCGCCACCGCTCTCGCGCGACTCGGCCGGTACACGGAGGCCGCGCCCCAGTTCGCCCGCGTGCAGGCGCCGCGCGATCTGGCGGCCTCCGCGGCGTATCAGTGGGCGCGGGCGCTGGTCCGCAGTGGTCAGACGGAGGAGGGGCGGGCTGGGCTCGCCCGGGTCCTCCGCCTCCACCCGCGCGACACGACCGCCGCGTCCACCGCACTGCTCCTGCTCGGCGACCTCGCCTCGGACGACCGGGCCGATCCCCGCGCCCGGAGCCACTTCCGACAGTTGGTTGCCCGCTACCCCAGCAGCCGGTTGGCCCCGACCGCCGCCTTCCGTGGGGCAATGATCACGCTGCTCACCGGCGACGCGCGCGGGGCGGCCGCGGAATTCGACGGGCTGGCCCGACGCTACCCCCGGAGCGATGAAGCGGCGGCCGCCACCTACTGGGCGGGGCGCGCCTGGGCAGTCGCCGGCGACAGCGCCGCGGCCCGGGAGCGCTGGGAGCGGCTCGCCGGCGGGGACCCCGGCTCCTACTACACCGGCCTCGCCACCCGCCGGCTCGACCGCCCCGCGTGGGAGCCGGCCGCTGCCCCCGACAGCTTCGTGCCGATTCCCGCCGCCGACAGCGCCGTGGAGCGGGCGGCGCTCCTGGGCCGGCTCGGCCTGGTCACGGAATCGCATTGGGAGTACGACCGTCTGGTCAGGCAGAGCGAGAGCTCCCCGGAGCGATTGCTGGCACTCGCGAACGCCTTTCGCCGTGACGGCCTCGCCTCCCAGGCGATCCAGCTCGCCCGCCGCGCCCTTGGCCTCGGGGCAGCCGCCGATGCGCGTACCTATCGGCTGCTGTATCCGGTCGTGATGGAGGAGGCCCTCCTCGCCGAAGCGCAGGAGCACCGGCTCGACCCCGGCCTGGTCGCGGCGCTCATCCGCCAGGAATCCATGTTCAATCCGGCCGCCACCTCGCCGGTCGGAGCCCGCGGACTGATGCAGGTGATGCCCGACTTGGGTCAGCGCCTGGCCCAGTCGCTGGCCTATCCCGTGTGGGACCCGGTGCTTCTCTACCAGCCGGATGTGAGCCTCCAGCTCGGCGCCTACTACCTGCAGGAGCTGACGGACCGATACGATCGGCCGGTCCACGTGCTGGCGGCGTACAACGCGGGTGTGAGTCGGGTCGAGCGCTGGGCGCAACGGATCGGAGTGGACGATCCCGAGGTCTTCACCGAGCGGATCCCCTTCGCCGAGACTCGGGGATACGTGCGCGCGATCCAGCGGAACCAGGAGATCTACCGCAGCCTCTACCCGTGGGCCGCGCCACGCCCCTGAGGCTGGCATGCTCGGACCCAGTTTCTTAGTTTTTCGGCGGCCCTCCCACCAAGGTCGTCTCGGATTGCTTGACTCCGCACGCACGCTCGACGCCCTCGACCGGATCGGTGAGGGGATCTTCGCCCTGGATGCCGAGGGGCGGTTCACCTATGTCAATCATACGGCCCTCAGGCTTCTGCCCCCGCTGATCGGCGCCTCCGGCGACCTGCTGGGGACGGTCGTCTGGGACGGCTCCCCGTCGTTCGTCCACACGCCGACCGGCCTCGCCCTGCGCCGGGCCTCGACTGAGGGCGTTGCCGTCATCCACGGCGTGCGCGATCCCATCTCGGGCCGGCTGCTCGAACTCCGGCTCTATCCCTCGCCCGACGGGCTGAGCGGTCTCGTCCTCGAGGCTGGCCGGCCCCGCGCTACCGACGTGCTCGATCGGGTGAGCGATCTCTACTTCGCCTGCGATGACGAGTGGCGGCTCACTCTGGTGAACGCCCGTGCCGCGGACTATCTCCGCCTGCTCGGGCCGGAGCGCGAGGATCCGGTGGGGCGGTCCGTCTGGGAGGTGATCCCCGGCCTGATCGGCTCCCGGTTCCAGGCCGAGGCGTTCCGGGCCATGGTGGAGCAGTCCGAGGTCGAGTTCGAGGGGTTCTTTGCACCGCTCAAGCGGTGGTTCTCCGTGCGGATCACGCCCACCGCCGAAGGGATCATCGCCTGCGTACGGGACGTGACGGGGTGGCGGCAGGCCAAGCGGGTGCTCACCCGTGAGGCCGAGCGGCTGGCGGCAGTCATCGAAACCCAGCAGATGGTCGCGACCGCCGGCCCCGATCTGAGCGGCGTCATGCGGGTGGTGGCCGAGCAGCTCCAGGTGCTGACCTGGGCCGGCGCGGCGGGCGTCTTCGTTCCGGATGACGGCGACCTCGTGCTGTGCGAGGCGAGCGGAACCGGTCGGGAGCAGATCGGCCTGCGGCTCGCGGCCGACGCGAGCCTGATCGGCCGCTGCTACACCAGCGGCGAGTTGATCCGCTGTGATGACCTCACGCTCGAGCCGGGGGCCGACCAGGCCGCCGTCGAGGCGCTCGGCGCCCGTTCGGGCATCCTGGTGCCCCTCGCCAGCGCGCACCATGGCGTGCAGGCAGTCGTCACCGTCTGGTCGGCGCGTCCCCGGGCGTTCAACGACCTGCACGTGCACACCATCCGGCTCGTCGCGGGGCTGCTCTCGACGGCGCTCGAGCGGGCGGCCGCGTTCGCGTCCAACCAGGTGCTCCTGGCGGAGCGCACCGCCTCGCTCGCCGCCATCCAGGCGGCCGAGGAGCGCTTCCGCACGCTGGTTGAGTCGATCGACGACTTCGTCTTCCGGCTGGACCGGGACCAGCGCTGTGTGGACATCTTCGGCCGCTGGCTCCAGCGGGAGGGGTTCCAGCCCGGCGACTTTCTCGGCCGCACTACCGCCGAGATCGTGGGACGGGGCCGGAGCGCGGTGCACGAGCGGGCCAACCTTCGGGCGCTGGCGGGCGAAGCCGTCACCTACGAGTGGACCCGCGCGTCGCACAGAGGCATGCGGCACATGCAGACGACGCTGTCGCCGCTCCGTGACGCCCTTGGTGAGGTGGCGGGGATCGTCGGGGTCGGACGGGACATCACCGAGCGGATCGAGGCTGAGCAGCAGGTTCGGCAGGCCCAGAAGATGGAGGCGGTGGGGCGGTTCGCCGGCGGCGTCGCGCACGACCTGAACAACATGATGATGATCATCCTCGGCTTCAGCGACTTCCTGCTGGGCGCGCTCGGGCCCGACGACGCCCGCCGCGCCGACGCCGACGAGATCCGGAAGGCCGCCGAGCGCGCGATGCACCTCACCCGCCAGCTGCTGGGCTTCAGCCGGCACCGCGTCGTTGCGCGCGAGGTGTTGAGCCTGAACGCGGTCGTCGAAGGAATGCAGCGGATGCTGCGGCCGCTCTTGGGTGAGGACATCACCCTCGTCACCAGCCTGAGCCCAGGTCTGGGCGGCGTCGAAGCCGACTACGGCCAGATGGAACAGGTGGTCATGAACCTCACCCTGAACGCGCGCGACGCGATGAAGCAGGGCGGGGAGCTGACCATCGAGACCTTGGATGTGGACTTCCCCGAGGGCTACGCCTACCGGCACCTTGGCATTGACATCCCTGCCGGCCCCTACGTGCTGCTGGTCGTGAGTGACACCGGACATGGCATGACGCCGGAGACGAAGTCGCATCTGTTCGAGCCGTTCTTCACCACCAAGCCGACGACCCTCAACACCGGGCTGGGCCTGGCCACCGTCTACGGCATCGTGGTCCAGAGCGGTGGCTACATCTGGGTGGACACGGCGCCCGAACAGGGTTGCAGCTTCAAGCTCTGCTTCCCGCGGGCGGTGGCGGACGAAGCGGCGGGGGCGGTGGCCGAGTCGGCGCCGGTTTCGGTGCGAGGTACGGAGACGTTGCTCTTGGTCGAGGACGAGGACGCGGTTCGCGCCCTGGCCTCCCGGGTGCTGACCGAGCAGGGCTACGTGGTGCTCGAGGCGCGGAACGGCCGGGAGGCGCTTGCCCTGCTCGACCGGCCGGACCACGGCGTTCACCTCGTGGTGACCGACGTGGTCATGCCGGACATCGGTGGGGTCGAGCTGGCGGAGCGGCTTGGCCGAACCCATCCAGATATCCGGATCGTCTACATGTCCGGCTACACCGAGAGCGACAAGCTTCAGCCCGGCGTCCGCAACTCACCGTATCCGTTCCTGCAGAAGCCGTTTTCCCCTGACAGCCTTGCGCTTCGCATCAGGGAGGCGCTGGACCGCGCGGCCACCTAGGCCGGAAAGCGAGTCACCCTGAACGAAGTGAAGGGGTCATGGGTCGGCTCATGGCCCCTTCGGTCTGCTTGGGGTGACACACACTCAATACCGCGACGACCAGACCTGGTATCCGATCGCCCGGTTGAGCCACCGCACCAGCGGTACCAACGTCGCGAAGTCCCGCTCGAGCGTGGCCGGTAGCCGCGCGCTCATGACCTCTCGCTCGGTCAGCATTCGGGTCGCCGTGAACGACTTGTAGCGGAGCCACCCTCCGGCCCGGTGCCCTTCCGCGTACCCCCGAGGCAGGCGGGTCAGCATCGCCTCCCGGTCGAGCGCCGTGAACCGGCGGCGGAACGCCGGCGCGCCGACGATCCGCTCCAGGCCATCCGGATCCAGCGCCACCGCCTCGCGGAGCTTCTCCAGCGCCGGGCGCGCGGGCATCCAGATCCCGCCCGCCACGAAGCATTGGCCGTCCGCGAGCTGGAAGTAGAGCCCGGCCCCCGCCCCTTCCGCGTCCCGGCCGGCCCCGCGGCCGGCGTCGTGGTGGTAGAACTGGCAGGCGGCGTTCGTCTTGTACGGCGACTTGTCGGTCGAGAACCGGACGTCCCGGTGGATGCGGAAGATCGAGCGCCGCGGATCGCCCACCAGCTCGGGCGCGATCCGCGCCAGCCGGACGTCCATCTCCTCGACCAGCGCGCGCAGCGGCTCGCGCACTTCCGTCTCGTAGACCGCCCGGTGGCGCTCGAACCACGCCCGAGTGTTGTAGCGTGCCAACCGGCGCAGGAACCCCAGCGCCTGGGGTCGGAATCCGCGGAACTGCGCGGGCGCCGGCCCGGCGCGGGAGGCGGATCGGGTCACCAGCCGCTCCTTCTCATGGCGGGAAAGCCGCTTGATCGCCAGCTCGCGCCGGAGCGCCGCGCTCCGGTCGGCCGCGGGCTCCAGGTGCACCAGTCGGACCGGCTGGCGTGCGCGCGTGTACGCCGCGCCGCGGCCGGCGTTGTGGGCTGCCTCGCGCCGCGCCGGATCGGTCGTGATCCCGGTATAGAGGGTGCCGTCACCGCACCGGGCGACGTAGACGTGCCATGCCATATGGATTGTAATGATACGCCAGTCTCTCTATTCTTCGGCCAAACTCCCGTGCACCCGCCGAGTCTTGTGAGACACGATGCCTGACCGCCGCCGGGTCGGCCGCAGCACCCTGCCCGACCAACGCACCCTGCTATCCTGGCTGTTCGTCGGGCGCCTGGTGCTGGCCGTCGGCATTCTGCTCGGCGCCGGACTGGTCTGGACCGAGCGGCCACAGGAGTCGTTCCTCGTCACGATCGCGGTCGTCATCGCCCTCCTCTTCACGGCGTACGGGGCCTGGCGGATACTCCTCCGCCAGCAGCCGGCCGGCAATGCCTTCCTGCTGGTGCAGGCGCTGGTGGACCTCGGGGTCGTCACTACCATCGTCCACTTCGCGGGACAGCCGCAGTCCGCCTTTCCCGCGCTGTACGTCCTCGTGGTGGCGGCGTACGCCCTTCTCATGCCGCCCGGGTGGGGCGCGATCACCGCGGTCTCAGCGTCGCTCCTGTTCCTGGGTGATGCGTTCTGGACCAGGCCCGGGGCGCCCGACACCGCGTTCTGGGCGCAGGTGGTGGTGTTCAACATAGTATTCGCCATCGTCGCCGTGCTCGGCCACCGCCTCCGGCAGGCAGGCATGGAGCAGGAGACGTTGGCCATCGAGCTCAGGCGGGTGCGCCTCGAGGCGGACGATATCCTGCGGAACATCCGGTCCGGGGTGCTGACGGTGGACGGCGTGGGACGGCTCGCATTTATCAACCCGACCGGCCAGCGGCTGCTCGACCTCGACGGCGAAGCGCTCATCGGCCTGCCGGTCCTCGACCAGCTCAAGACCCGCTCGTCGGAGCTCTGGGCCGCGGTGGTGGCCGGGATCCGGAACGGGCGGAAGATCAGCCGCGGCGAGGGGATGGTGACGCACCAGGGAGGCCGGAACTTCCCAATCGGGCTCAGCACGACCACGTTCCGGCAGGAGGCGCAGGAGTCGCCGTCGGTGACCGCGATCTTCACCGACATCTCCGATCTCAAGGAAGTCCAGGAGCTCCAGGCCCGCGCCGAGCGGCTGGAGTCGGTGGCCGCGCTCAGCGCGTCGCTGGCGCACGAGATCCGGAACCCGCTCGCCTCGATCCGGAGCTCGGTCGAGCAGCTCGCCCGCTCCAAGCACGCCGACGACGACGAGCGCTTCCTCGCCGGGCTGATCGTTCGTGAGAGTGACCGCCTGAGCCGGCTCCTGAGCGAGTTCCTCGACTTCGCCCGGGTACGCGCCGCGCGTCTCGTGTCGCTCGACCTTCACGCCGTCGTGGTCGCGGTGGTGCGCCTCATCCGGGCCCACCCCGACTGCCGGGCCGACGCCACCATTACGATCGAGGGCGACCGGACCATCGTGGAGGGCGACGAGGACCTGCTGCACCGGGTCGTCGCGAACCTGGTGCTCAACGCGGTGCAGGCGGCGCGCGGGCCGATCCGCGTCACCGTGAGCCTCGCCGCGGTGCAGGGCGGCCAGATTCCGCACGGCACCAACCTCGACAATGCGGTGCGGCTCCAGGTGCGCGACGACGGCCCCGGGATCCCCGCGGAGATCCGCGACCGGCTGTTCGAGCCCTTCGTGTCGGGCCGGCCGGGCGGGAGCGGGCTCGGCCTGGCGATCGTGCAGCGCGCCGTGCAGGCGCACCGCGGGCTCGTGCTGGTCGAGTCCGGCCCCGGGACGGGCACCGCCTTCACAATCTTTTTGCCCGCCAAGATGATGGCGGAGGATGCCGCATGAGCCAGAAGCCTTCGGTCCTGGTGGTCGACGACGAATCGGGAATCCTCGATACCCTGCGTATCCTGCTCAGAAACGAAGGGTTCGAGGTCACCACCGCGCAGGGCGGCAAGGCGGGGCTCGAGCAAATCCGCACGGGGACCCACGACATCATCCTGTCGGACGTGCGCATGCCGCAGGTGTCGGGGCTCGACATCCTGACCGCGGCACGGGAGCAGGACCCGATGACGCCCGTCATCCTCATGACCGCGCAGGCGTCGCTCCAGAGCGCCATCGGCGCCGTCAACTCGGGGGCCTTCTACTACATCCAGAAGCCGTTCAGCAACGACGAGCTGCTCGCCATCCTCCGCCGGGCGTGCGAGTTCCGGGCGGTGCGGGTGGAGAACAAGCAGCTCAAGCAGGAAATCCGTCGGCGCGACAAGGGCACCGTCACGCGGCCCATCGGCAAGTCCAAGCGGTTCCTCGAGCTGCTCAGGCTCGCCGAGCACGTGGCCCCGACCGACTCGACCGTGCTCATCCAGGGCGAGAGCGGCACCGGCAAGGAGGTGGTCGCCCGGTACGTCCACAATCTCTCCAACCGCAGCGACGGCCCCTTCCTCTCCATCAACTGCGGCGCCCTCCCGGAGAACCTGCTCGAGAGCGAGCTGTTTGGCCACGTGAAGGGCAGCTTCACCGGCGCGGTGCGCGACAAGCAGGGCCTCTTCGCCGCTGCGCGCGGCGGGAGCTTCTTCCTCGACGAGGTCGGCGACATGCCGCCGTCGCTCCAGGTGAAGCTGCTCCGGGTGCTCCAGGAGCGGGAGGCGATCCCCGTCGGCGCCACCGAGGCGATCCCGGTTGACGTGCGGATCATCGCCGCGACCAACCGCGATCTCGAGGAGGAGATCCGCCGCGGGAACTTCCGCTCCGACCTGTTCTACCGCCTGAACGTGATCGCGCTCAATCTGCCGCCGCTCCGCGAGCGGCGCGACGACCTCCTGCTGCTGATCGAGTCCTTCCTCCAGCAACTCGGCACCGAAGCGGGCACGGAGCCCAAAGCGCTCTCGTCGGAGGCGCTCGACGCGGTCATGGTGTACGAATGGCCCGGCAACGTCCGCGAGCTGGAGAACGCCCTGGAGCACGCCACCGTGCTGAGCCGGGGACAACTGATCGAGGCGTCGGCGCTGCCGGAGCGGATCACCAAGCGGCGCAAGGAGCCGCTGGTGGCGGAGCGGTCCTACCGGAACCCCACGCTCGAGGTGATCGAGCGGGCCTACATCATGTGGGTGCTGCAGGCGGAGGGAGGCAACAAGACCCGGGCGGCGGAGGTGCTGGGGATCGATCCGTCGACCCTGTACCGGAAGCTCAGCCGGTACGAGGAGCAGGTGGAGGTGAAGGCCTAGCGGCTCGCCATCGCGCGCTGCAGCTCGGCCGAGGTGACGTAGGCGCTGAGGAGGCGGCTGCGGAGGTCGCCCGGCTTCCGGGTGCTGAAGACCGCCAGCGTGTCGAGCACCTGCCGCGCGCCTGAGATGTCGCCGCTGTAGAGCTTCGCGAACACGGCCCCGTCGCGAAGCTCGTCGGCCGTGATCCAGCGGTGCTGCTTCATCGCCACCGGGAGCAGCCGGTCGGCCGCCGCGGCGGCATCGCTGAAGCGCCAGGCCGCCAGGCCCCGGCGGAACGCGATCACGTCCCGCGCCGGCGCCGGCGCGTTGTATCGCTGCATCGTCCGATCCACCTCGGCGTCGAAGCTCTCGTCGGCCACGCCGGCCGTCCCGCCGTTCCGCAGCCGGTCCACCGCGTTGACCTGATCCACCCACATCTCCCAGTCGCTGGGCGCATGGTCCTTCACCGCCTGCCACTGGCGCCAGAGGAACACCGCCTGCGCGGCCACCGGCGAAGCGATCGTGTCGGTTCGTCCCTCGGCCGCGGCGCTCCGGATCAGCGCCCCGATCGACTGGGCCCGGACGCGCGGGTTCTCGGGAAGCGCTGGTACCGGACCGGTGGTGGGTGCCACCGGACGGTGCCGCATCGTGGCGATCAGGTTGAACCAGTCGGTCGAGAGCGCGGGGAAGCCGTCCGCGAAGTCGTGACGGAAGCGGCGCCGCTCGGCGCCCAGGTCCAGCAGGGGGAAGTAGTCGGAGTTCGGCTCGATCCCCTGGTTGAGGAGCGGCGCCAGCTCGCGGCGGCCCACGAGGTGAAGCGCATCGAGCGTACCCGGGTCGAGCCGGCGGAAGCGGCAGAGGTCGGCCCGGACGGCGGGAAGCCCGAACACCGACCAATCGGGCGCCGCCAGCTTGGGCCGGGTGCTGGCGACGACCAGCAGGTCGCCGCTGGGCACGAGATAGATCTCGTACGAGGGGAAGTTCCGGTGGATGGCCGAGAGCACGCTCAGCACCAGCTCGTCGTCCATCGCGTAGATGTGGAGCCACTGTCCGAAGACGCCGTCGTCCGACAGGTACTGTCGGACCCTCCCGTAGAACTCGGTCGTGAAGAGGCCAGACACGCCGCTCACCCACGGATTGGACGGTTCGGACATGATCAGGTCATACCGGCGCGACGCCGAAGCGAAGTACGACTTCGCGTCGTCGATGACGATGTGGGAGCGTGGATCGTCGAAGGCTCGGCGGTTGATCGGATAGAAGATGCGCGCGCCGGCTACCATCTCGGGCTCGATCTCGACGGTGACCACCTCCTTCATCGTGGGGCTGCCGAGGAGCAGATGGGTGGACATCCCGGACCCATGGCCGATCACCGCGGCGGCGTGGGCCCGCGGCGCGTAGGCAAGCGTGATGAGCGGCAGGAGCGCCTGGGTGGCGGCATCGAGCTGCAGCGGGGCGGGGGCGTTCAGGGAGTCGCACGTGGTGAACCACTCTGCGGTCAGCGAGGCGTCGGTCTTCCCGTTCGTGGCGAGGTAGACCTGGCCGTTGCTCGGGATGGCGGCGGCGGTTACCGAGGCCGTCCGGCCATCGCGGTAGAACCGGACCCGGCGCTCGCCGGGCTTCACGAGGACGCCGGTGCGGTAGACTCCGCTCGACATCAGCACGGGGTCGAAGCGCACGCCGCCCCACGCAATCACCGCGGCCGCGAGGCTGGCGGCGATCATGACCGGCACGAGCCTGCCGTGCAGCGGGCCGGCCGGCCGGCCCCGGGCGGCGCGGCGCAGCAATAGCACGCCGACCCCCATGTCCACCAGCCCGCCGATGATGAGCAGCGCATGCAGCCCCACGGCCGGCATCAGGACGAGCCCCGCGACGATGACCCCGAAAATGGAGCCGAGGGTGTTCCAGCCGTACACCGCGCCGATGGCGCGCTCGCCGGTGCGGAGCCCCATGAGCGTGTGGGTCAGCAGCGGGAGCGTCATGCCCGCGCAGAACGTCGCCGGGAGCATGATCGCCAGACAGAGGAGGTACCGGGCGATCGTGAACCCGGCGTAGCCGGCGTCGTTCGGCGCGAAGGTGGCCAGCAGGCCGGCGATCCAGCCGAAGGACCGGATGTAGAGCGGCAAGGTGGCCAGGGCCAGGGCGCCCATCACCCACTGCACCGCTCCGAGCATGCGGAGCGGGTCGCGCTGGCGGTCGGCCCGTGACCGGATCCACCAGGCGCCGAGCGACAGCCCCAGGATGAACGCCGACAGCATCAGCTCGAAGGAGTGGGTCGCGCTTCCGAGCACCAGCGCCAGCATGCGGAGCCAGGCGATCTCATAGATGAACGAGGCGACGGCCGTGGCGAAGCTTGCGAAGAGCAGTAGTCGAGGCAGATCGCCCGGGTTCGCCCCGGGCCCCCCGGCGGCGGGCACGGTCCTGGCGGTGGCCGCGGCGGCGCCCGGTTGGGGCGCCCGGCTGCGATAGACCACGACCATTCCGAGCGTGGCCGCCGCGACGATGAGGTTGAGCGAGGCTGCCGCGGCCAGCGTCCCGGGCAGCCCCGCCGCCTCCACCAGATAGAACCCGGCCACCAGCACGCCTACCGCCGCGCCCAGGCTGTTCGCGAAATAGAGCAGCGACAGCGTCCGGCCCGGCTGCGCCCGGACGAGCCGGAGCACGCCCGCGCTCATCAGCGGAAACGTCATCCCCAGCAAGAGCGACTGCGGCAGGATGAGCGCGCTCGCCACGCCCCACTTGGCGGCGGTGAGAGCCCACGAGCCGGCCAGCGGCGGGAAGATCGTCCCGTAGGCCCACCCGGTGGCACCCTGGAAGACGTCGTGGAAGATCAGCCCCAGGCATCCCGCCGCGAACTCCACTGCGACGTAGCCATACAGTGGCTGGCGCAGCCGCTCGGATCGACGGCCCACGAGCATCGCGCCCGCCGACATCCCGCCGAGGAAGATCACGAGCACGACGATCTGCGCGTAGGCGTCGTGCCCGACGAACAGGCCGAGATAGCGTGTCCAGATCGATTCGTAGATGAGTCCGGCGGCACCGGACAGGACGAAGATGCCGTAGAGAAGCCAAGTCATAGCGGACCCACGGGCAAGATCCGTGCAATTCATGGCACGGTCGTGGCAACAGTGTGCTG
>DAIPLK010000011.1:16610-23623 GCA_036769285.1 Gemmatimonadales bacterium
CGATCCCACTCTTGCAAAATCCGCTTGGGATCTCCTTCGCCGTCCGGCTGGGCGGGCCATGAAGCGGAGGTTAAGTCGCAGCGGCGTCACGGGTTTTCGCCGATCACCGGGGGGGTGGCATATGTGTTGCCTTACTCCCTGCCGGCACGATCGAAGACCGCGATCAGCACCGGATTTCTGGCAGGCAACCCAAATGGAGGAAGTATGCAGAACCGCAAGGGCTTTACGCTCATCGAGCTGTTGATCGTGGTCGTCATCATCGGCATCCTGGCCGCGATCGCCATTCCGAAGTTCGCGAACACGAAGGAGAAGGCGGTGCTGGCCAGCATGAAGTCGGACCTGCGCAACCTGGTCACCGCGGAAGAGGGCTTCTTCTCGGACAACCAGGACTACGCCAGCGTCCTGGGCGCCGCGCAGGTGAACGGCACCGCCGGCGCGGGCACCGTGGCCTTCGTCCCGTCGGCCAACAACGCCATCGTCGTGACCCGCCAGAGCGCGGGCGGGTGGTCGGCCGTCGTGACCAACGCGACGCTCAAGGGCGCGATCAAGACCTGCGGCATCTACGTCGGGTCGGGCGTGGCGCCGAACGCGGCGGTCACCGCCGAGGGCGCGCCGGCCTGTTACTGAGCGCGCCTCAGCTCGCAGGGGCGGTGCGATGCTCGCACCGCCCACTCACCTCCCAGGAGGCAGTATGCAGAACCGCAAGGGCTTTACGCTCATCGAGCTGTTGATCGTGGTCGTCATCATCGGCATCCTGGCCGCGATCGCCATTCCGAAGTTCGCGAACACGAAGGAGAAGGCGGTGCTGGCCAGCATGAAGTCGGACCTGCGCAACCTGGTCACCGCGGAAGAGGGCTTCTTCTCGGACAACCAGGACTACGCCAGCGTCCTGGGCGCCGCGCAGGTGAACGGCACCGCCGGCGCGGGCACCGTGGCCTTCGTCCCGTCGGCCAACAACGCCATCGTCGTGACCCGCCAGAGCGCGGGCGGGTGGTCGGCCGTCGTGACCAACGCGACGCTCAAGGGCGCGATCAAGACCTGCGGCATCTACGTCGGGTCGGGCGTGGCGCCGAACGCGGCGGTCACCGCCGAGGGCGCGCCGGCCTGCTACTGAGCTGGAGCTGCATCCTGGGGAGAGGGGGGCGGTGGTCCGCATGGTCGCCGCCCCTTTGTCCTGAACTCCAGTTGAAGCGGCAACCTTTCGACCGCGGTAAATCCTCCACCTTGGCTACCGACGACTGCGAGCACGCGCCGTGAGAACTGCCAATCGAGGCTTTACCCTCGTCGAGCTGCTGATCGTCGTCGTGATCATCGGCATCCTGGCGTCCATCGTGGTGCCGAAGTTCGGCAACGGGAAGGAGCGCGCCATGATCACCGCCATGCGCTCCGACCTTCACAACCTGGTCACGGCGCAAGAGGCCTACTTCAGTAACGGGATGGCCTACTACAACGGCCCGCTCCCCAACGCGGCGTTCCAGTACAACGTATCGGATAGGGTCACGGTCACGCTGCAGAACGTGACCCCGTCGGGATGGGGCGCCACCGCCACGCACGCGGGCAGCTCGCGCACCTGCGCCGTCTACGTGGGCAGCGGCGGCCCGATCGCACCGGCGACCGAGGAAGGCCAGCCCGCGTGCACGCCTTGAGCCGCCCCCGGGCGGGGTAGCTCCAGCCGTGGGCCGGCGATCGCTCCGAACCGAGCTGCTCGTCAGTCTCGGCTTTGTCACATCCGCGGCGGTGATCCTGGTCGGGCTCACCACCGTGCTCCTGGACGGCGGCGACATCCGCCAGACGCTCTGGCCGCTGGTGACCCTGTGGCTGGGCAGCACCGCGGTCTTCGTCCTCTTCGGCGCGTATCTGGTCCACCGGTCGGTGGTGCGGCCCCTGGGGGTGCTGGTCCAGGAGGCGGACGTGCTCTCCGCCGGGCAGCTCACGCATCCGCCGCCGGTCTACGAGACGGCCGAGCTCGAGCGCCTGAGCGCCAGGTACCGCGTCATGGCCGAAGACCTGCTGGATGCGCAGAGCCACATCGTCCGGGCGGAGAAACTGGCGGGCCTGGGCCAGCTCGCCGCGGGCGTGGCCCACGAAGTGCGGAATCCCCTCGGCGCCATCGCCACCTACGTGGAGGTGCTCCAGCGTCGCGGCGCCGATCCGGCAGTGACCAACGAGATCCGCCGGGCGATCGACCGCATCGAGCGCATCGTGCAGGGTCTGGTGGACTACGGCCGCCCGACCAACGGCCGGCCAGTGGCGGAGGGGGGGGAGGCCGACCTGAACGGCGCCGTTCGGACCGTGGCAGCCTTCCTCGAGGCCCAGGGAATGTTCCGTGGCGTCGGGCTCACCGTGCAGCTCGACCCGGCCGCCCCGCTCGTCCGCGGTGATGGGCACGCGCTCGAGCAGGTGGTGGTGAACCTGGTCGCCAACGCCTGCCAGGCGTCGCCCGGCGGACGGGTGACGGTCGGGACGATGGTCACGACGCTGGAGGCGCGGCGGGTCGACGAGGCCCGGGCCGCCGACGAAGCTCCGGGCCGGCGACCGGCGCGGCGGTGGACCAGCCGGCCTCGGCGCCACGATCTCCCGGCCGGAACGCCCGGCGCAATGCTGTACGTGGCCGATGACGGGCCCGGGATCGCCGAGGCCGAGCGAGAGCGGATCTTCGACCCGTTCTACACCACCAAGGAGCCGGGGCAGGGCACGGGGCTGGGTCTGGCGATCGTCGCCCGCACCGTGCAGGAGAGCGGTGGGGTCGTGTGGGTGGATCGTGCGAGGGAAGGTGGGGCGGTGTTCAAAGTCTTCTTACCACTGGCGGGTGGGTCCGATGCGTCTGCTGATCGTTGACGACGATGCCGGGCTGCGGCAATCGCTCGCGCTCCTGCTGCAGGAGTCGGGATACGAGGTCGCCGCCGAGGGCGACCCGGAACAGGCGCTCCGGCGCGCCGGGGCAGAGTCGTTCGATGCGATCCTCTGCGACGTCCGGATGCCGGGCATGGACGGCCTCACGTTCCTGCGGCGCTACCGCGCCGACGGGGGCTCGGCCCTGCTCATCATGATGAGCGCCTACGGCACCGAGGACACCGCGCTCGCGGCCATCCGCGAGGGGGCCTACGACTACCTGCACAAGCCGTTCAAGCCCGACGAAGTGACGATGACCATCCGGAAGGCCGAGGAGCGTGAGCGCCTGCGGCGCGAGGTCGAGTCGCTCCGGTCGAGCCTGGGTGCGGGCGTGGTGCAGGATCTGGTCGTCTGCGAGAGCAAATGCATGCGGGACCTGGTGGAGCTGGCGAGCCGGGTCGCCCGTCACAGCACCACCGTGCTCATCACCGGCGAGAGCGGAACAGGCAAGGAGGTGCTGGCGCGCGCCATCCACCGGATGAGCCCGCGGAGCGAGCGGAGCTTCACCGCCATCAACTGCGCCGCCATTCCCGAGCACCTGCTCGAGTCGGAGCTGTTCGGCCACATGCGCGGGGCGTTCACCGGGGCCACCGCCGACCGCGCCGGCCTGTTCGAGCTGGCCCACGAGGGCACGCTCCTGCTCGACGAGATCGGCGACCTCCCGCTCGACCTTCAGGCCAAGCTGCTCCGGGTGCTCGAGGAGGGGGAGATCCGGCGCGTCGGCGGCCGCGAGTCGAAGCGGGTGGACGTGCGCGTCCTCGCGGCCACCGCCAAGCCGCTCGAGCAGGCGGTCGAGCGCGGCGAGTTCCGCTCCGATCTGTTCTACCGCCTGAACGTGGTGCAGCTCCACATCCCGCCGCTCCGCGAGCGTCCCGAAGACGTCCCGGCGCTGCTCACCCACTTCGCACGGATGGCCGCGCAGCGGCTGGGGCATCCGGTGAGCGTCACGCCGGCGGCGCTGGCGGCGCTGGCGAGCTACGCCTGGCCGGGGAACGTGCGGGAGCTGCGGAACGCCGTGGAGCGGGCCGCGGTGCTCGGTGGCGAGGGTCCCCTCGACCCACAGAGCTTCGCCATCGGCAACGGGAATCGGAACGGCGGCGATTCCACCTCCCACGGCCAGCATGCGGGGATGAGCGGCGCGAACGGCAGCGACGGCGCGAACGGCGCGCTCGACCTCAAGACCCAGGTCGAGGCGGTCGAGCGCCGGGCCATCCAGAAGGCGCTCGAGGCCTCCGGCGGCAACCGCCGCCAGGCCGCCAGCCTGCTGGGCATCAGTCTGCGCACGCTGTTCTACAAGATGCGGCGGCTGCCGGCCAGCTGAGCTTCGCAACGCGCAAGGAGTCGCGCTGGCTGCAACGGCTTGCGCGACTCGGCTGGGCCGGATTCGGCTAAGTCGTTGTCCCGCCTCCGCTCCCGTCGTGGTACGCCTCCTGCCATTCCTCATCCCCGAATCGGTGGCTCATTCCACCGCCCACGTCTCTACAGGGGGAACCGCTCGTGGCTCGTCGGCACGGATTCACGCTCATCGAAACGTTGATCGTCCTGGTGGTCATCGGCCTGGTCGGGCTGATGGCCCTGCCCAGGCTCAACGGGGCCTTCGCGCAGAGCAACGTGCTGAGCGCCAAGGCCAAGGTCATGGCGCTCTACTCCACCGCCCGCGCCACCGCGGTCAGCAGCAACCAGACCGCGGTGCTCCGGATCAGCGGCAACCAGGTGTACGTCTATGCCTATCCGCGCCGGAAGGCACCGATCGGCGCCAATACCAGGGACACCATCATCCGGCCGACCGACCTCTCCACCGCCTACGGCGTCACGCTGAGCGGCGGGACGGACTCGGTCCGGGTCTCTCCCACCGGCCTCGGCCGCGATTCGGCGGTCATCGTGCTGACCAAGTACAGCTCGGTGGACACCCTCCTCATCAGCCGCTACGGCCGGGTGATCAAATGAGCGCGCGCTCGGAGCGGGGCTTCACCATCATCGAGATCATGCTGGCGGTGGTCGTGCTCTCGGTCGGCGTCATGGCGCTCGTGGGCAGCTCGGCGCTCGCCACCCGGATGATCGGCCGCGGCAACAAGTCCACCGAGGTGGTCCAGGTGGCCACGGCGCGGGCGGAGCTGCTGCGCTCGTACGCGGCCGCCACCTCGCCCGGGTGCACCAACGCCAACGTCAGGAGTGACAGCAACACCACCGCCAGCGGCATCGGCGAGAAGTGGGTGCTGCTCGGCACCGCCGGCGATCCCACCCGCGACGTGCGGATGATGTTCACGTACCGCGTGCCCAAGGGCAGCCGGACCGACACCATGATGATCACCCTCTACTGCAAGTGACCATGACCACACGGCGCGGATTCACGCTCGTCGAGCTGTTGATCGGGCTGGTGCTGATGCTCGCGGTGGGGGCCGTCACGTATCAGCTGCTGGTCAATACGCAGCGGGTGACCCGGTCCCAGAACCAGCACCTCGGGATGCAGGACAACGTGCGCTCGGGCGCGCTGGTCATCGGCAACGAGCTGCGCGAGGTCGGCTACGACCAGGTCTCCGCGGCGGCCATCCTCAGGTTCCCGGGCAGCGCGCTGGTCGCGGGTGCCAACCCGGACCTGATCGCCATCGGGCCCGATTCCATCACCTACCGCGCCATGCGGGCCATCGGGTACACCTGCCAGCTCACGGCGGCGACGCCCGAGATCGTGGTGCGGAACACCACGACGCTGCCCTTCACCACGCTGCGCTCGCTCACCACGGCGGACAGCCTCATGCTCTACGTGGAGAACGACCCCAGCATCTCGGGCGACGACATGTGGCTCACCGTGGGGATCGCGGCAGTGCCCACGGCGCAAAACTGCCCGGACGGCACCGCGGGGTTGAAGATCCGCATCGGGATTCCCGGCGCGCTCGGCATCACGGCCGCGACCACTTTCGGCAACATGCTCGTCGGCGGCCCAGTGCGCGCCTTCGAGCTGGTGCAGATACGGTCGTACACCTCGGGCGGAAAGCTCTGGCTGGGCATGCGCTCCCGTCCGCTCACCAACGGGACCACCATCGAGCCCGTGCTGGGCCCGCTCTCCAACGGCAATGGCACCGCGGCGGGCCTGGCCTTCACCTACCGCGACGCGGCCAACGCCGTGACCGCCGTGCCGAACAACGTGCGCAGCATCCAGGTCAGCCTCAAGTCGGTGAGTGACGAAGTGGTGCGCACCACCGGCAAGTACGCTAACGTCGACAGCCTGACGCTCACCACCCGCGTCGCGCTGCGGAACGCGCTCCGGCCGTAACCATGCCCACCACCCAGGAGAGTCGTATGCGCACCCCCAGGCTCACCGACGAGCGAGGCATGGCGCTGGCCGTGGCCATCTTCGCGCTCGTCGTCATCGGCGCGCTCGTGGCTGGCGCGTTCTACGCCGGCACCCTCGAGCAGCGCACCGGCCGGAACACGCTCTACGGCGCAGAGGCGGCGCAGGCGGCCGAGGCGGGCCCGATGACCGTGCTCAGCAACTGGGACCAGTACTCCCTGAACAACATGGCCGTCGGGGGCAGCACGGCGCTCGGCACCGGCTACCTGACCGGGCGGACGGACGTGAAGTACTCCAACACCGTCACGCGGCTCAACAACGAGCTCTTCCTGCTCACGAGCCTGGGGAGCCGGACGGACGCCGCGGGCAGCGAGCTCGCGCAGCGCACCGTGGCCACCCTGGCGCGCCTCAGTTTCGTGTCGGTCAAGGTGAAGGCGGCGGTGACGGTCACCAAGCCGATCACCTTCAACGGCAACGCGTTCGCGATCAGCGGCAACGATTCGATCCCCCAGGGCTGGAGCAAGGATACGCTCGGGAACAACGACCCCAATTGCACCCTGGGTGCCAACCAGGCCGGCATCCGGAGTGCCACCGGTACCGGCGCGAACAACGGCGACCTGACGAAGATCGCAGGCAACCCTCCGGTGGTGGCCAACGATCCCAACGTCAACGCAGACTTCTTCAACGTCTTCGGTGACGTCACGTTCGACGAGCTGAAGAAGAACGCGGATATCGTCGTCACCGCGACTACCCCCCAGCAACCCACGCCGACGCTGATGGCGGCGGCTCCCTTCAAATGCAACATCGGCGACCCGAACAACTGGGGCGAGCC
>DAIPLK010000011.1:23723-33942 GCA_036769285.1 Gemmatimonadales bacterium
TGGCGGCGGCTCCCTTCAAATGCAACATCGGCGACCCGAACAACTGGGGCGAGCCATCGCGTACCGCGGGGTACATCAAGGCGTGCTCCACCTACTTCCCCGTCATCTATGCGAGCGGCAGCCAACTCAAGCTGTCCGGCGGGGCGCGCGGTCAGGGCCTGCTGCTCGTCGAGGGCGACCTCGAAATCGTCGGCGGGTTCGAGTTCTCCGGGCTGATCGTGGCCAAGGGCGGCATCAAGATCTCCGGTACCGGCAACAAGATCACCGGCTCCCTGCTGGCGCAGGACGTCGCGATCGACGACAAGAACACGATCAGCGGCAATACGACGCTCCAGTTCTCGAGCTGCGCGGTCAACAAAGCCGTTCAGGGCTCGGCGTTCGCGGAGCCGCTCGCCTACCGGAGCTGGGTGCAGGTGTACTGAGAGGCTCGTCCGAGCAGGTCGGACGGAGCGGGAGTCACCCTGAACGGAGTGAAGGGGCCATGAGCGGACGCATGGCCCCTTCGCTGCGCTCAGGGTGAACCGCGCCTGGCCCGCCTCGCCAAGGCTCTGCAACCGCTTGCAGCCGCCGATCCAGCGGCTGCACTGCTGCATCCCGAGAAAGGGCTTGCGAAAGAGAAGGAACCCCCGTCGTGAGCCCCTGCGCGACCCCGCCGAGGGCCGCAGTAAAACGGTTCTCCTCAACGACTTCCCCAAGTGCAATTTGTGTGGCACATCGGTTGCCCTCTGACCACCGGACCACCCTCATGTCCCGGCGCCGGCAGCGGTGCGGAGCAGCGCGGCAGGCCTGAGCCACCCCTCAACCAGCGGATCATATGGGACTCTTCGGGCGCAACACGACGACGGTCGGGCTGGACATCGGCAGCGGCCTGATCAAGCTCGTCGTCATTTCCCATGCCTCGGGCGGCCCGGTGCTCACCAAGGTCGCGTTCACCTCCGTGGTGAACGACGCCATCGTCGAAGGCGAAGTCATGGACCCCGGCCTCGTGGCCGAGGCCATCAAGGGCCTCATGGCCTCCGCCGGGATCAAGGCCAAGAAGGTCGTGACCGCCGTCGGCGGCCGCGACGTGATCATCAAGAAGATCTCGATGGACCGGATGAAGGAAGCCGAAGCCCGCGAGGTCATCCGCTGGGAGGCCGAACAGCACGTGCCGTTCGACATGGACAACGTCGAGCTCGACTTCCAGATCCTCGATCCCGAGGCGGAAGGGCTGCAGATGAACGTGCTTCTCGTAGCCGCCAAGCGCGAGCTGGTCGAGCACAAGCTGGCGCTTCTCTCGGACGTCGGGCTCGAGGCCAGCGTCGTGGACGTGGACGCCTTCGCCCTGCACAACGCCTTCGAGATCAACTACCCCGAGGCCATGCACGGTGTGGTCGGCCTGGTGAACATCGGCCACGAGACCACCAACATCAACATCCTGGACGACGGCGTCCCGGTGCTCACCCGGGACATCCCGGTCGGTACCCGGCGCTTCAAGGAAGATCTGCAGCGTGAGCGTGGTCTCTCTGCCGGCGAGGCGGACGCCGTGCTCAAGGGCGCCGAGGCCAACGAGGCGCTCGACCCGCTGCTGGAGTCTCGCGGCGAGGAACTGGCCGTCGGCATCGAGCGGGCGTCGGCGTTCCTGCAGTCGGCCAGCCGCTCGGCGGGCGGAATCTCCCGGATCTTCACCACCGGCGGCGGTGCCCGCATCCCGCGGCTCAACAAGGTGCTGTCGGACCGGCTGCGCATCCCGGTCCAGCTGGCCAACCCGATCGAAAAGCTACAAGTGGCGGACGGCGTCTTCGACGTGCATCCCGTCGACGAAGTGGCCCCGCTGCTGATGCTACCGATCGGCCTCGCGCTGCGCAGCGCCGCGTAACCCCGACCCAGGGACCCGACGACCGATGATCACCGTCAATCTCCGCCCGGACCTCAAGCGCAAGCGTGCGCGGCCGCCACTCCAGGGCATGCTCGAGCGGGTCCGCGGCTTGGGCAGCAAGATCAAGGACCCGCTGCTTCTGGTCGCCGTGGTGAGCTGGGTCGGCGTCCTCGGCTGGCTGGGCTTCGTCTTCCTCGGCACCACCCACGATCTGAACGCGCTCGAGCCGCAGTTGGAGCAGAGCCGCGCCGAGAACAAGCGGTTCAAGGCATTCCTGGTGGAAAAGCGCCGGCAGGAAACCATCCGCGACTCGCTGGTCGCCCAGATCGTCGTCATCCGGGGCGTGGACGGCGACCGGTACGTGTGGCCGCACCTCCTCGACGAGGTCACCCGCGCGCTCCCGGCCTACACCTGGCTGGTCGACATCGGCCCCGCCAGCCCCACCGCCAGGGCCGCGGCGCCGTCGAAGCCGGCGCCGGCGCAGGCAACCAAAGGCGCGCAGAAGGCCGACACCACCGATACCGCGTCGGCGCCCGCCGTGCAGTTCGAGGTGAACGGCCGCACTGTCGATATCCAGGCTTACACCAAGTTCCTCCGCCAGCTCGAGGCGTCTCCGTGGATCACCGACGTGATGCCCGTCTCGGCGCAAACGATCGTCGAGAAGGAGCGCCCGGTCACCGCGTTCACCATCCGTGGCTCGTACCGCCAGGCGGATTCGGCGTACATCCGGACGGTTCCCCTCAGCCAGTCGGTGAGGTAGTCACGCCATGGCTCTCTCTTCCCAGAAGTCCACGCCCGTGCTCGTGGCCCTGCTCGCCGGGCTGGTCGGCTACATCGCCTACACCGGCACGGGCATCAGCTTGATCGGGCTGAACGGTCTGGCGGCGCGGCAGGACAAGGTCGCCGCCGTCCGTGACACGATCGCCCGGCTCGACGCCGCCACCGACAGCGCCAAGAAGGAGCTGGCCCGCGGCACCGTCGAGGACCTGCGCAAGCGGCTCGACACCTATCGCGGAAGCCTCGCGCTGCTCCGCCGCCTGGTGCCCGAGCGGAACGAGGTCGCCAACCTGCTCGACGACATCAGCAGCCGCGGCAAGATCCGCGGCGTGACCCTGTCGCAGGTGGTGCCGCTCCCGGTGGAGCAGGGACCCGCGCCATTCGAGACCTACAAGTACAACATGTCGGTTATCGGGCACTACGATCAGATCGGCATGTTCCTGGCCGACGTGGCCAGCCTGCAGCGCATCATCGTGCCGTACGACATCCAGATCGCCGCGGCTAATACCAACGCCGCCAAGGCCATGAACGACACGAGCGGCTCGCTGCTCGAAGCCAAGTTCCAGGTCCGCACGTACGTCAAGTCTTCCAGCGCGGAGGGAGAGACCAGTGGCACGTAACACTCTGCTGGGGATCGCCCTCGTCGCCCTGCTGTCGGCCGGCTGCAGCGGCGGTGAGGCGGTGGAGGCCAAGGAGGCCGCCGCCGCCCAGGCGCAGCTCGCCAAGATGCGCGCCCGCACCGACAGTCTGCGGCAGGCGCGCGATGCTCGTGTGGCGGCGGCCGCGGCCGACAGCGCGGCCTCGGACTCCGTGGCCGGTCCGGCCGACACCGCCTCGTCGCGCGCGTCCCTCGCCGCGACTGCGCCCGCGACCGCGGGCGCGACCGCGCCGGCCAGGGACAGCGCCCCGACCGTGTCGGCCCCCTCCAGCTCCACCGCCACCCAGGCCGACGCCGAAGCCGCCGTCAGCGACTCCGTGGCCAAGGCGCGCGAGATCGAGGTCGTGCGCGAGACGTTCGCCTACGCGGGCGGCGCGCGCGATCCGTTCGCATCGCTCATCAACGCCGACAAGAGCGGCCCCGAGATCGCTGATCTCGATCTCGTGGGCGTCTATATGGATCTTCGCACGCCGTCCAACAACGTCGTCGTGCTGCGGGAGAAGGGTACCGCCGCCAAGCGTCACAAGATGCGCGTCGGCGATCAGCTGGGACGGGCGCGGCTCACGCAGATCCGCCCCCGGGATGCGGTGTTCATGATTCAGGACTTCGGGTTCGAGCGCCAGGAAACTCTCTCGCTGCGCAAGCAGGAGGTCGAGACGCCATGACGGGTACGTATCGCTGGATGCTGGTCGCCACCGCGGTCCTCGGGATCGCGACTCCGGTGCGGGCCGAAGGGCCCGGGAGCGGAGAGGTGACTGCCGTGAGCCTGGCGCCGGCCGCCGGTAAGACCGAGATCGTCATCGCCGTTCGCGGCGCGGTGGACGTGCGCGACTTCCTCCTCAGCTCGCCCGACCGCCTCGTGCTCGATGTGGTCGGAGCCAAGCTCGGCGGGACCACGGCGAGCCTCTACGACGGCCTGAAGCGCGGCGGCGTCCTCAACCTGCGCTACTCCCAGTTCCGCCCCGACATCGTACGCGTCGTAGTGGATCTCGAGGGACCCCAGGCCTACCAGGTGGACCGCTCCACCGACGCCATCCGGGTGAGCTTCGGGTCGGGCGCGCCGTTCCAGGCCTGGTCGTCCAACGAAACCGCCGCGGCCCTGGTGGCAGACGAGGTCGCGGACGCGGCCGACGTCCCACCGGTCGCCGCTCGGCCCGTGGCGCGGAGGCCCGAGGTGGGCATCCGCGGCGCGGCCATGCTGACCCGCGCCGACGAGCCGCGCATCACCGTCACCTGGGACCGCGCGAGCATCGCCGACGTGGTCGCCGGCTTCGCCGCCTTCAGCGGCCGCACCATCATCCTCGGCAAGGACGTGAAGGGCGAGGTCAACGCCGAGATCAAGAACCAGCCCTGGCCGCAGGCATTCCAGGCGATCCTGGCCACGCAGGGCCTCTCGGCCCAGGAGATGCCCGGCGGCATCATCCGCGTGGACGCGCCCTCGGCCTTGGCGGCGCTCGACTCGCTTGAGCCGCTCGAGACCAGCGTCGTCAGCGTGAACTACGCCCAGGCCGGCTCGCTGGCCAAGACGGTCGAGAGCATCCTGACCAAGAACCGCGGCCGGGTCGTCGCCGACACCGGCTCGAACAGCCTCATCCTGACCGACACCCGGAGCCGGATCTCCAGCGTCACCGACTTCGTGCGCGGCCTCGACGTGCGCACCCCGCAGCTCTCGATTCAGGCGAAGATCATCTTCGTCGACCGGACCGACATCGAGCAGCTCGGCCTCCGCTACGACCTAGGGGGCCGGAACCAGTTCTTCAACAAGCTGGTCCAGCGCACCGATCCCTCGACGGGCGACCCCTACAAGCCCGAGGTGAACATCATCGACCTAGGCGGCGGCTCCCTGTCGGCGATCGGCAACGCCGAAGCGACGATCACCGGGTCCGCGCTCGACCTCGTGTTCTCCACGGCCATCGGCGGCTTCAGCCTGACCAGCTTCCTCAGCGCCCTGGAGCGGAACGAGCTGGCCGACATCCAGGCCGAGCCGGTCATCTCGACGCTCGACAACCGCCAGGCCGACATCCTCGTCGGTGAGGAAACCCCGGTCCGCGTCATCGACGCCTCGTCGGCGGGCTCGGGCACGGCCAAGGCCAACGTCCAGTTCAAGGAGACCGGTATCCGCCTGACGGTCACCCCGCACGTGACCAACAATCGGCAGGTGCTGATGCAGCTCCACACCGAGCGCTCGGCGATCCAGCCGCTCGCCGCGGCGGACCTCGGCTTCATCTTCCAGAAGCAGAAGGCCGACAACCAGCTCCTCGTCGAGGACGGCGAGACGGCGGTCATCGGCGGCCTGACGGTGACCCAGGTGACCAAGACCCGCACCGGGATCCCGCTGCTGAGCAGCCTCCCAATCGTGGGCAAGCTGTTCAGCGTCAGCAACGATACGGAAAACCGCCGTGACCTCATTATCTTGGTCACACCCCGGATCACCGACGACGGCGCATCGGATCAGTAGCCGCCCAGCGCGGAACCTCCGAGCACCCCGACGGGAGCGAGCCCGGCGCAGGCCGGGCTCGCTCGCTTCTACCACCCCCGGGGGCGAGGTGAGACGCGTGCACCTGAGATTTTCGACCGCCGGGGAATCGCACGGCAAGGCGCTCGTGGCCCTGGTCGAGGGGTTGCCGGCAGGGCTGCCGGTGAGCGCCGAAGCGGTGGACCGCGAGCTGGTGCGGCGGATGCAGGGCTACGGCCGCGGGGCGCGCATGAAGATCGAGCGCGACCACGTCGAGTGGCTCGCCGGCGTGCGCGCCGGCGAGACGCTCGGCTCGCCCGTGGCCATGCTCATCCCCAACCGCGACTGGGGCAACTGGGAGGATGTGATGGCGCACGAGGCCGCCGAGCCGGGCGAGCTGCGCCGCCGCCGCGTCACCCGCCCCCGGCCAGGCCACGCCGACTTGGTCGGCGTGCTCAAGTACGATCGGGTTGATGCCCGCGACATTCTCGAGCGCGCCAGCGCCCGCGAGACCACCGCCCGGGTCGCGGCCGGCGCGCTGGCCCGCCGGCTGCTCGAGGAGTTCGGCGTCGAGATCGGTAGCCACGTCGTTTCCCTTGGCGGCGTCATGGTCTCGCCCCCCGCGGAGCTTCCCGCCCCCCTGAATGACGCCGCCGACCGCTCCGAGATCCGGGTGCTCGACCCGGCGGCCGAGCCCGAGATCATCCGCCGGATCGACGCCGCCAAGAAGGCCGGCGACACGCTCGGCGGTGAGGTCGAGGTCGTGGCGCGGGGAGTCGTGGTGGGCCTGGGGAGCCACGTCAGCTGGGATCGCAAGCTCGACGGCCGGCTGGCCGGGATGCTGATGTCGATTCCCGCGGTGAAGGCGGTAGAGATCGGGCTCGGAGTCGAGGCGGCGCGCCGGCCCGGCTCCGAGGTGCACGACCCGATCGAGCCTTCGGCGCGGGCAGGACAGGCGCCCCCAGCCGCCGGCGACTCGCGCGCGGGCTTCCGGCGCCGCACCAACAACGCGGGCGGCCTCGAGGGCGGAATCACCACCGGAGAACCCCTGGTGATCCGGGTGGCAATGAAGCCGATCAGCACGCTCATGTCGCCGCTTGCCACCGTCGATCTCGCGAGCGGCCAGGTGGCCAGCGCCCAGAGCGAGCGGTCCGACGTCACCGCCGTGCCGGCGATGGGCGTCATCGCCGAAGCGCTCACGGCGATCGTCCTGGCCGACGCCATGCTGGAGAAGTTCGGCGGCGATTCGCTCGGGGAGATGCGTCGCAACTTCGAGGGGTACATCGGGTCGCTCGGCGCTCGCTGGGTGGCGCTTAGGGACGCGGTCGAGGGGTAGGGTGAAACGCCACGTCCTGCTGGTCGGCCTTCCCGGCGTGGGAAAGAGCACCGTCGGTCAGCTCGTGGCCGATGGGCTGCCGGCGCCACTGCTGGACATCGACAGCATTCTCGTCCGGCAGATGGGGATGCCGATCGCCCAGATCTTCGGCATGGTGGGCGAGCCCCGGTTCCGCGCCATGGAGCGGGACGCCGTGGACACCGCCCAGGCGCGCGAGCCCGCGGTCATCGTCCCCGGGGCGGGTTGGGCAGCCGAGCCCGGGCAGATGGCGGCGGCCAAGCGCACCTGCCTCACTATCTATCTCAAGTCCACCGCCAGCACCGCCGCCCGCCGGAGCCAGCAAGGTGAGGTTCGGCCGCTCCTGGTGGGCGTCGACCCGATCGAGCGGACCCGGAACCTGCTGGCCGCCCGGGAACCGTTCTACAAGCTCGCTGATTTTGAGGTCGCGGCCGATATGAAGGCAGCCCCGGCCGTGGCCCAGGAGGTCATCCGGCTGGCGCGGGCCCACGGGGGATGGTAGCCCGCGAGTCACCCTGAGCGGAGCGAAGGGGCCATGGGCCGACGCATGGTCCCTTCACTTCGTTCAGGGTGAGACATTTGTAACATTCTATATGACAAAGACTTACAGTTCTCCGCCTTGCGCCGCCCTCTTGGCGCGGGTTTCTTGCAGCCACCGAGTTTGACTGTTCGATGACCCGAGCAGGCATCATGGACCCATGGCGACCAGACCCAAGCGCGCGGTAAAGACACCCCCGAAGCCCGGCAAGCCCGCCGTGGCTCCCGCCGCGCCCAAGACGGGCGCCAGGGGGGCAAAGGCGAGCGGCAAGTCTGGCAAGCCCCGGAGCCGGGGCCAGGGGACCGCGCTCGTCATCGTCGAGTCACCCACCAAGGCCAAGACGATCGGCAAGTATCTCGGCGCCGGCTATGACGTACGCGCCACCGTCGGCCACCTCCGCGACCTTCCCACCCGGGAGTTGGGTGTGGACGTCGAGCGCGGCTTCGAGCCGAAGTACGTCACCATCAAGGGCAAGACCAAGACCCTCTCCGAGCTCAAGAAGGCTGCCAAGAACGCCTCTACCATCTATCTCGCTACCGACCCCGACCGCGAGGGCGAGGCGATCGCGTGGCACGTGGCCGACCAGCTCGACGCGAAGGTGCCCACGCACCGGGTGCTGTTCCACGAGATCACCAAGGACGCCATCCACGAGGCGATGAGGCAGCCCGGCGAGATCGACGACCGCAAGGTGAACGCGCAGCAGGCACGCCGGATCCTCGATCGCCTCGTGGGCTACAAGGCGAGCCCCATCCTCTGGCGCAGCGTCAAGACCGGCCTCTCCGCGGGCCGGGTGCAGACGGTCGCGCTCAGGCTCATCGTCGAGCGGGAGCGGGAGATCCGCGCCTTCACGCCGCAGGAGTACTGGAGCATCGAGGCGCTCTGCGCCAAGGACGGGCAGACGTTCGAGGCGGCGCTCGCCAAGGTGGGTGGGCACAAGCCGCAGCTCCACTCGGCCGAGGAGGCGCAGGCGGTCGTGGACGCGGTGCGCCGGCTCCCGTTCGTCGTCACCAAGGTCGAGAAGCGGCACCGCCGGAAGAACCCCGCCGCGCCGTTCACCACCAGCACCATTCAGCAGGAAGCGGCCAAGAAGCTCGGCTTCAGCTCGCGTCGCACCATGCGCGCGGCGCAGGACCTCTACGAGGGCATGGACGTCGGCGAGGACGGCCCGGTCGGCCTCATTACCTACATGCGAACCGACTCCGTGCGCGTGTCGGACACGGCGATCGCGTCGGTGCGGCAGTTCATCGGGAAGAACTACGCCAAGCCGTACCTGCCCGAGTCGCCCAACGGCTACAGCTCGCGGAAGAACGCCCGGGTCCAGGACGCCCACGAGGCGATTCGCCCGACCGACGTCCGCCGCCGCCCGGAGCAGGTGCAGAAGTACCTCGAGCCGGACCAGTTCCGGCTCTACCAGCTCATCTGGCAGCGGTTCGTGGCCTCGCAGATGACGCCGGCGGTGTACGACATGACGATCGTGGACTTCGATCTCGGCCAGTACCTGTTCCGGGCCACCGGCTCGGTGCTCGTGTTTGACGGATACCACGTGCTCTATACGGAGGGGCGCGAAAAGGAGGAGGGGAAGACGATGGACGACCTCCCGCCGATCCCGCCGCTCGCCCAGGGCGACCGGGTCGAGGTCCGGGAGCTCACGCCGTCGCAGCACTTCACCGAGCCGCCACCCCGGTTCTCCGAGGCGAGCCTGGTCAAGGAGCTCGAGCGGCTCGGCATCGGCCGGCCGTCCACCTACAGCGCCATTATCTCGACCCTGAGCGCCCGCGAGTACGTCAAGGTCGAGCAGCGGCGCTTTTTCCCGACCGAGCTCGGCGAGACCGTCGAGAAGATCATGGTCGGCAAGTTCCCCGAGATCTTCAACGTCGAGTTCACCTCCGAGATGGAGTCGGAGCTCGACCGGATCGAGGAGGGGGAGCTGGTCTGGCAGCGCGTGCTGAAGGACTTCTACAGCCCGTTCAGCAGGGCACTCGAGGCGGTGGACGTCAACGCGCTCGTGGCCGACGCGCACGGGCTCAAGCCCGAGGACCTGGCCAAGGAGCGGTGCCCCAAGTGCGGGTCGGCGATCGAGCTCAGGACCGGGCGCTTCGGGCCGTACCTCGCCTGCGTCAAGTACAAGGACACCTGCGACTACGTGAAGTCACTCCGAAAGCCTCGCGCGCCGGACCGGCCGACCGACGAGAAGTGCCACTTGTGCGGCTCGCCGATGGTCATCAAGACCGGCCGCTTCGGCGAGTTCCTCGCCTGCACCACCTACCCGGCGTGCAAGGGCACCCGCGCCATTCCGCTCGGCATCAAGTGCCCCAAATGCATCGAGGGTGACCTCGCCGAGCGGCGCACCAAGCGCGCCAAGTCATTCTGGGGCTGCGTGCGCTACCCGGCCTGCGACTTCTCCACCTGGAACAAGCCGGTGCCCGACACCTGCCCCGCGTGCGGCTGGGTCGGCATGGAGAAGAAGGTGAGCAAGGCGGAAGGGGAGACCCGCACCTGCCTCAAGTGCGGCCACAAGCTGGTTCTCGCCGAGCCCGAGGAGGTGGCGCTGGCGTGAACGCCACCGTCGTCGGCGGAGG
>DAIPLK010000012.1:0-33478 GCA_036769285.1 Gemmatimonadales bacterium
GACGCTCCACGCGAAGGATCGGAACATGGCACAACAGGCGAATCTCCAGGTGGCCACGCGCAGCACGACCGGCAAGGGCGCCGCCCGCTCGCTCCGCCGCCAGGGCAAGGTGCCCGGCGTCATCTACGGCCATGGGCGCGAGGCGGAATCGGTGGCCATCGACACCGCGGCGCTGAACAAGATGCTGATCGGGATCAGCGCGGCCACCACCATCCTCGACGTGGCGATCGACGGCCGCGCCCCGGTGAAGGCGCTCATCCGCGAGATCCAGCGCGATTCCCTGCGGCCCGCCGAGATCATCCATCTCGACCTCTACGAGGTCCGGAGCGACGAGGAGATCACCCTGCAGGTGCCGATCCGTCTCCTCGGCGTGCCCGACGGCGTCCGGAACTTCGGCGGCGTGCTCGACCACGTCCTGCGCGAGCTCGAGATCGAGGTGCTGCCCGCCGACATCCCCGATCATGTGGACCTCGACGTCACCGCCCTCACGATCGGCCACTCGCTGTTCGTGCGCGACCTCACGGTCGAAAAGGCGAAGGTCCTCAACGATCCGGACACCCCGATCTGCACCGTGGTCGCCCCGCGGACCGAGGAGGCGCCGGTCGCCGTCGTGGAGGAGGTCGTCACGGCCGAGCCGGAGCTCATCCGGAAGCCGAAGGCCGAGACCGAGGCCGAGACCGAAGAAAAGGCCTGACCTCTGCGCGCCATCCTGGGGCTGGGCAACCCCGGCCCGGAGTACGACGGAACCCGGCACAACGCCGGGTTTCGATTGGCCGACCACCTCGTCACCCGCTGGCGGCTCGGCAGCTTCAAGCGCGGTGAGCGGGTGCGGCAGGTGGAGGGCTCCTGGAACGGCACGGCCGTCCGCGTCCTCAAGCCCCAGACCTACATGAATCGGAGCGGCGCGGCTCTCGCGCCGCTCCGCGCGCATCCGGGGTTCGACCCCGCGACGGACCTGCTGGTGCTGGTGGACGACGTCGCCCTGCCCGTCGGCAGGTTCCGCTTGCGCGGCGCGGGCTCCGCCGGCGGGCACAACGGGCTCAAGAGCATCGAGGGAGCGCTGCAGCGCCAGGATTATGCCCGGCTCCGCATCGGGGTGGGGCCCGTGCCGGGCGGAGCGGAGGGCCTGGCCGATTTCGTGCTCGAGCGGTTCGACCCTGAGGAGCAACGCCTGTTCGACGAGCTACTCGACCCGATGGCCGACGCCGTCGAGTGCTGGCTCGCCGAGGGGATCGAGCGGGCGATGACCCGCTTCAATCGCTGAGGAACGGCTTCTCATGCTTCGACTCGGCATCGTCGGCCTCCCGAACGTCGGCAAGTCCACGCTCTTCAACGCCCTCACCACCGCCAAGGCGCTGGTCGCCAACTATCCGTTCGCCACGATCGAGCCCAACACCGGGATCGTGCAGGTGCCCGACCCCCGGCTCGATGCCCTCTCCCGCATCGTGACCCCCGAGCGCACGGTGCCGGCGGTGGTCGAATTCGTGGACATCGCGGGCCTGGTGAAGGGCGCGAGCGAGGGGGAGGGGCTCGGCAATCAGTTCCTCGCCAACATCCGCGAGGTGGACGCGATCGTCCATGTGATCCGCTGCTTCGAGGATCCGGACATCCAGCACGTGATGGGCCCGGTGGATCCGGTGCGCGACCGCGAGGTCATCAACATCGAGCTCGGCCTGGCCGATCTCGCCAGCGTCGAGAAGCGGCTGGACAAGACCGCGCGGGCAGCCAAGTCGGGCGACCCCCAGGCGCGGCTGGAGCTGCGGGTCCTGGAGGCGGTGCGCGAGGCGCTGGCGGCGGGACGACCGGCCCGTGCCGTGATCCCCACGGACGAAGAAGCGCCGGCGTACCGGAGCCTCAATCTCCTGACGGCCAAGCCCGTGCTCTATGCGGCGAACGTCGGTGAAGACGAGATCACGGCCGGCAACCGTTTCGTCCAAGCGCTCCGGGCCGCGGTGGCTCGTGATGAGGAGACCGCCGAGATCGTCACCTTCTCGGCCAAGGTCGAGGCCGAGCTCGCCGAGCTCTCCCCCGAGGATCGGGCGGAGTTTCTCGGCGCCCTCGGCCTTGCCGAGTCGGGGCTCGACCGCCTGGCGCACGCCGCCTACCACCTCCTCGGCCTCCAGAGTTACTTCACAGCCGGCGAGAAGGAGGTTCGCGCCTGGACCATCCACCAGGGTGACAAGGCGCCCGCCGCGGCCGGCGTCATTCATTCCGACTTCGAGCAGGGATTCATCCGGGCCGAGACGGTGGCGTACGCCGATTTCGTGCGGGTAGGTGGCTGGAAGCCAGCCCGGGAGCAGGGGCTGGTCCGGGCCGAGGGGAAGGAGTACGTGGTGCAGGATGGGGACGTAATCCTCTTCCGATTCAACGTCTGAGGCTCGCACCGGTCGCTCCCCGGCTTCCCTGCCCTACCGCCATCCGGCCGCCCGGCCTATACTTCCCCGCTCACAAACCATCCTCCTCGGCGCCCACACCGGCCCGGGGCGACCCAGACCGAAGGAAGGTGTCATGACCCGCCAGTACGAGGTGGTCTATATCTTCGACAGCACGCTCGAAGAGACCGCCATCAACGAGCGCCTCGCGCGCTTCCACGCCCTCATCCAGCAGCCCGGCGGCGAGGCCCCCCAGGTGAACCACTGGGGCAAGCGGACGCTCGCCTACCCCGTCAAGAAGCACGAGACAGGCTACTACGTCGTCGCCAAGTTCGACGCCGACGCCACGGCCCTCCCCGAGTTCGAGCGCGCGATCAAGCTCGATGAAGGCGTGCTCCGCTTCCTCGTGGTCGTGAACGAGGGTGCCCAGCCGGTGCCCGTGACCGCCGGCAAGACCGACGAGGAGGACGACGAATGAGGCGCCCCCAGAAGACCTGCGCCATTTGCGAGAGCGGTGTGCGGGTCGTCGACTACAAGGACGAGCGGACACTGACCCGGTTCCTGACCGAGCGGGGCAAGATCCTGCCGAGCCGGCTGTCGGGCACCTGCGCGCGGCACCAGCGGCAGCTCAGCACGGCCATCAAGCGCGCCCGCCAGCTCGCGCTGCTGCCCTACATCAAGGGCTTCGTCGGCTGACCTCGCGCCGCCCGGCGGGATGGGGAGAGGTGGTGGCCCTGGCCGGCTATCTGCTCTTCGCCCCGCCGGTCTTCGTATTCGGCCCGCTGGCCGGGCTGCTGCTCCTCTCCCGACCCGCCACGGTGCGCGAGTGGGCCTGGCTCCTAACCGGAGCCGCCTGGTCGGTGCTCTGGCTGCGGGAGGTCGGCGGGATGGGCGCGCAGGTCACCCGGGCCGCGGCCGTGCTCCTGACCGGCACCTTCCTGGCCCTCACGCTGTGGCAGCCCTCCAACGGCGTGGGACGCGCCGTGGCGGCCACCGCCGGGGCCGGCGCGGCCCTCGCGCTCTGGATGCGCCGGCTGGGACTCGGCTGGTCGCAGCTCGTGAGCGGCGTGGATCGTGATCTGGCCGCGTATCAGACCGCCGTCCGCGAGCAGTGGCAGCGCACCGGCGCACCGCAGGAGCTGATCGACCAGGCGGGGACCCTCATGCACTCGGTGGCGCAGCTCTATCCGGGGCTCTTGGGGATAGCGGCGATCGCGGGGCTTCGGCTCGCCTGGGCGTGGTATCACCGGCTGGCGATCCGTCCGTTGGGGACGCCCCCGGCGCCGTTCCGGGCGTTCGGGTTCAGTGACCACCTGGTGTGGGGATGGGTCGCCGCTCTGGGACTCACCCTGATCCCGGTCCCGGAGCCGTGGCGGCTGGCCGGGGCGAATGTGCTCCTCGTGCTCGGGGTGCTCTATGCGGCACGCGGGCTGGCAGTGTTCCTGTCCCAGTCGGGCCGGGTGGCCGGCCCGGTGGGCGCGGTGCTGACTCTGATCGCCATGTTCCTGCTGCCGTTCGTCGTCGGGGGCCTCACGCTGCTCGGGCTCGCCGACACCTGGCTAGATTTCCGGCGTCGGTCGTCGACGCCGACCACTGGAGGGTTCAATCGATGATTGAGGTGATACTCCGGGAAGACGTCAAGTCGCTCGGCAGGAGAGGCGAGATGGTGCGGGTCAAGCCCGGTTATGCACGCAATTTCCTCCTGCCCCGAGGCCTCGCGTTCGAGGCGACCGAGGGGAACAAGAAGCGGATCGCGGCCGAGACCCGCGCCCGCACGGTGCGGGACCAGGCCGAGCGAACCGAGGCCGAGCGGTTCGCTGCCACGCTGGGAGCGGTGACGCTCATGCTGACGGGCAAGGCCGGCGAGGAGGGCAAGCTGTTCGGCTCGATCACCGCCCAGGACATCGCCGAGGCGCTCGCGGCCCAGGGGCACCAGGTGGACCGGCGGCGCATCGAGCTGGAGCACCCCATCAAGACGCTCGGTCACCACACGGTCGGGGTGCGCCTGCACCCGGAGGTCCACGCGGAGGTGCGCGTTTCGGTCGTCGCGGAGTAACCCGCCCCCGATGACCGTCGGGATCGCCTACGTCGACGGGCCGCGGCTCGCGCGCTCACTGTTCGCGGCCGCGGACTGGGTGACCGCCGGCCGGGAGGAGATGAATCGGATCAACGTCTTCCCCGTCCCCGACGGCGATACCGGCACCAACTTCAGCCTGACTCTCCGCGCCGTCGCCGACGCCCTGCGGGCGCTCGGCGACGCGCCGCTTCCAGACACTGCCCGCACGATGGCCCGCGCCGCCGTGCTCGGCGCCCGGGGCAACTCGGGGATGATGCTCGCCCACTATCTACTCGGATTCGCCGACTCGCTCGGCGACCGCCCGACGGCCACCACCCGGGACGTCGCCGCCGCCGTCCGCCTCGGCGCCGACCGCCTCTACGAATCGCTGGACGACCCGCGCGAGGGCACCATCCTCACGGTCGCGCGCGAGGCCGCCGCGGCGGCGGAGCGCGCCGCGGCCGAAACGGGAGACATCGGCGAGTTCATGCGGCGCCTGCTCGCCGAGGGAGAGGCCGCGCTGGCCCGGACGCCCGAGCTCCTGGCCGTGCTCAAGGAGGCCGGCGTGGTGGACGCGGGGGGCAAGGGATTCGTCCGCATGCTGGAAGGGGTGGTCCGCTACATCGAGGGCGACCCGATCCTCCCGCTGGGTGACGCCAACGGAACCGCGGGGCCGGCGGTAATCGTACCGGCGGCTGAGATCGAGATCGCGGCCGAACGCGACTTCCAGTTCTGTACCGAGGTGCTGGTGCGCGGGGAGCAGCTGCCCCCCGCCAATGAGGTCCGCACCGCGATGCACGCATTCGGCGGCTCGGTGGTCGTCGCCGCGACCGCCGATATCCTCAAGGTTCATGTGCACACCGACACCCCGGAGGCCGTCTTTAGCTATGCGGCACGGTGGGGGCGGGTGGAGACGACGAAGGCCGACGACATGCGGGCCCAGCACCGGCGGCTCTCGCACCCCGGCCGCCGGCCGGTCGCCGTGGTCACGGACAGCTCCGCCGACCTGGCCGACAGCGTGCTCGACCGACACCACATCGCCCTGGTCCCGTTGCAGATCACCTTCGGGGACCAGACGTTTCGGGACCGGCTAGAACTCAAGCCGGAGGAGTTCTACCGGCGGCTCCGGACGGCCCGGGATCTGCCGACGACTTCCCAGCCGAGCCCGGCCGAATTCGTCCGGGTGTTCCGCGACGCGAGGGCCGAGGCCGACGAGGTCGTCGGAGTGCTGCTCTCGGCCAGTTTGTCCGGCACCTATGGCTCGGCCCGGGCTGCAGTGCGGGCAGCGGGCATCTCGGGCGTCCATCTGGTGGACAGCCGCTCGGCGTCGCTCGGCCTGGGCATGCTGGCGCTCCGAGGTGCGGAGCTGGCCGAGGCGGGATGGACGGGCGCGGAGATCGCCCGGGAGCTGGAGCGGATCCGGACCCAGTCGGGAATGCTCCTCACGGTGGATCAGTACGACAATCTGCTCCGGTCGGGGCGGGTCTCCCGGGGAAAGGCCTGGATCGCCGGGATGCTGGACGTCAAGCCGATCCTCTCGCTGGATGCCGCCGGCCGCGTCGTTCCGGTGGACCGGGTGCGGGGACGGGACCAGGTCGTCCCGCGGGTCCTGGCGCTGCTCGAGAAGCGCCTCACCCCCCGCCCGACCGCGGTCCGGTTCGGCATCGTGCACGCCGAGGCGCCCGGGATGGCCGAGCGGGTCCGCACGGCGCTCGTGGCGGCCTACCGGCCCCGGGACTGTTTCGTCACCCTCGCGACCGGCGTCCTGGGCACGCACGTCGGCGAAGGCGCCTGGGCCATCTTCTACCAAGTCGAGGATGGCCGGTGACCTTGCGGATTCCGGAGGCGCTGCGCCTGACCCTGGACGCGATCCGGGACTTGAAAGGCAGCAACCTGGTGGTACTCGACTTGCGGGGACTCACGGACGCCACCGATTTCTTCGTCATTGCGTCCGGAACTTCGGACGCCCACGTCCGCGGTATCGCCGAGTCGGTCATGGAGAAGCTCGACCGCAAGGGTCACCACACCCACCACGTGGAAGGCTTGCCGGGAGGACGGTGGGTGCTGCTCGACTTCGTGGATTTCGTGGTTCACCTGTTCCACCCGGAGACCCGCTCGTTCTACCAGCTCGAGCGCCTCTGGGACGACGCACCGGAGCTGCTGGTCAGCTCCACCTAGGCTGAGGTCGCCATGTTTCGACGCGCCGGACCGGCCCTGCTCGCGTTCCTCCTGAGCATGCCCGGGCTGCTCACCGCCCAGTACTTCGGGCGCAATAGAGTCCAGTACACCGACTTCGGTTTCAAGGTCATCCAGACCGAGCATTTCGACGTCTACTACTACGACCGGGAGCGGACGGCTGCCCTGGACGCGGCCCGCATGGCCGAGCGCTCATACGCCCGGCTCTCGAAGGTGCTGAACCACGAGTTCCGGGAGCGGAAACCGATCATCCTCTACGCGTCCCACTCGGACTTCCTCCAGACCAATGCCACCGAGGTGAGCGGCGAGGGGACCGGGGGCGTCACCGACTTCGCACGCAACCGCGCGGTGATGCCGTTCACCGGCGCGTACGCCGACTTCGAGCACGTGCTGACGCACGAAATGGCGCACCAGTTCCAGTACGACATCTGGTCGCGCGGGCGGGCCGGAGCGGGCATTAATACCCTCATCGCCATCGCGCCGCCGCTCTGGTTCGCCGAGGGCATGGCGGAATACCTCTCGCTTGGCCCCATCAACGCCGAGACGGCGATGTGGCTCCGCGATGCGTCCCTGGAGGGCAAGCTCCCCAGCATCCAACAGATGACGGCGGACCCGTATCAGTACTTTCCCTATCGCTTCGGCCACGCCATCTGGTCCTACATCGGCGAGCGCTGGGGCGACGAGGCGGTGGGCGCCATCCTCAAGGCGACGCTCTCCGGCGGGATCGAGCCGGCGTTCCGCCGCATGATCGGGCTGAGCCTCGAACAGCTCTCCGACCAATGGCGCGACGCCGTGCAGAAGCGCTACCTGCCGGAGATCGGCGCACGGGCCAAGGCGAGGGCGGTAGCCGACGAGCTGCTGAACGAGAAGCGCTCCGACGGGACGCTGCACCTCGCCCCGGCGCTCTCGCCCGACGGGACGCAGGTGGCGTACTTCAGCGAGAAGAACTTCTACTTCGTGGACCTCTACCTGGCCGACGGCCAGACCGGCAAGGTGAAGCGCCGGATCCTCAAGTCGGGCGTGAGCAGCGCGTACGAGACCTACCGGTTCATCAACTCACAAGCCAACTGGTCGCCGGACGGGAAGTACCTGGCGTTCGCGGCCAAGCGGGGACCCCGCGATGACATCGTCGTGGTGGACGTCGCACGGAACAAGCAGGTGCAGCGCATCCAGCTCAAGCTGAGCGGGGTGACCACGCCGTCGTGGAGTCCCGACGGCAAACAGCTCGTCTTCACGGGGTACGACGGCGGCATCAGCGATCTCTACACCATCAATCGAGACGGCAGCGATCTCCGGCGGCTGACCTCGGACAAGTACGGAGACTTGCATCCGGTCTGGTCGCCCGACGGAAAGGCCATCGCGTTCGCCACGGACCGCGGCCCGGAGACCGACTTCAAGACGCTTGCCTTCGGCAACTTCCGAATCGCGCTGTACGACCTGGCCACCGGGACCGTGCGGGTGCTGGACCACATGGGTCAGGGCAAGAATGTCAGTCCGCAGTGGGCGCCGGACGGCCGGTCCATCGCCTTCGTGTCGGACCGGAGCGGCGTGAGCGACATCTTCCTGTACGACCTGGACGACGGACAGATCTACCAGCTGACCGACTTCTACACCGGCGTCCAGGGGATCACCCCCCTCTCGCCGGTCCTGTCGTGGGCACGCGAGGCCGACCGGCTCGCGTTCGTCTATTACGAGAACCAGAAGTACGACGTCTACACCATCACCAACCCGCGCGGCCTCAAGCGCACTCCGTACCAGCAGCCGGCCGTGGACAGCGTGGGCATCCTCGCGCGCGTGGCCACCCCGCCGCTGGACACCACCCGCTCGCTCCAGGTGCGCGAGGAAGTCCGCGCGCAGGTGGGCGAGGGCGGGTCGATCTACCGGACCCAGCAGGGGTTCCGCTCGTCGAGCGAGCTGGCGCGCACCGGCGACACGACCCAGCTCAACCAACCGGTGTCGATCTCCGCACTGCTCGATTCCGCCAACTTCAGCCTGCCGGACACCAGCGAGTTCACGCTGAAGGACTACCGCGTGCATTTCTCGCCCGACTACATCGCTCGCCCGTCCATCGGATACGCGCGGGACAACTTCGGGCGGGGCTTCTTCGGCGGGTCGGCGATCTCGCTGAGCGACATCCTGGGGAACCACCAGCTCGTCTTCGCCGGCTACGTGAACGGCCGCATCAGCGAGGCCCAGATCCTGGCGGCCTACGCCAACCTGAGCAAGCGGGTCAATTGGGCCGTCGGGATGAGCCAGGACCCGTACTACTTCCTCGAGCCGAGTCAGATCGAGGTCGACCCGCAGACCGGGGACAACATCTTCATCACCAACATTCGCCGCCTGGTGGTGCGTACGGTCTTCGGCCAGGCGTACTATCCGGTGAGCCGGTTCCAGCGGATCGAGGCGTCGGTGCGGTTCGCCAACGTGGACGACGCGCTCCTGCGGATCAACGAGCCGTATGACCCGAATACGGGCATCGCCACCCAGGATCCGTTCCTCGAAACGAACAACCTGCCGGGGGTGAACTACTTCCAGCCGTCCACCGCGCTGGTGTTCGACAACTCGCTCATGGGCTACGTGGGGCCGTTCTACGGGCGCCGGTACCGCGTGGAGTTCGCCCAGACGCTCGGCGACTGGCGCTTCTCGCAGGTGACGGCCGATTACCGGCGCTATGACCGGCTCGTCGGGCCCATCGTGCTAGCCACCCGGGGCTTGTACTTCGGCCGAATCGGCCGGGACGCGCGGCAGTTCCGGGTGTTCGCCGGGAGCACCGACCTCATCCGCGGCAACACGTCGGGCTCCTACCGGCGCAACGAGTGCCTGAACGCCAACGACGCCAACACGACGACCGGCTGTGCCGCGCTCGACCGTCTCGTCGGCACCCAGATCGGCGTCGGCAGCGTCGAGCTCCGGTTCCCGATCCTCAATCCGTCGTTCGGTCTCCCCGCGGCCTTCCCGCCGATCGAGGGCGCCCTGTTCTACGACATCGGCATTGCCTGGGACGACCAGAGCACCCTCAAGTGGAGCCGCGAGAGCGGTGACGACCCGGTTCGCGTTCGCGCTCCCCTCAAGACGCTCGGGGTGTCGATCCGGGCCAACCTGTTCGGCTTCGCCGTCGCACGGCTGGACTACTCTATCCCGCAGGAGCGCCGGGCGATCAAGGGGCTGTGGACCTTCAGCCTGGGACCGACGTTCTAAGGAGCACGCCGAGTCATCCTGACCGAAGCGACGGAGGCATGCCCCCGTGCATGCCCCCTTCGCGGAGCTTGTCCTGAGGAACGAAGGTCTCAGGGTGACTGGGTGGACGCCCCCTCCAGGCACTCCGCCCTCCCCGTTATCTTTCTCCCCGTGTCTCTTCCCCGATCCCACCTCACCGCGGGCCTGCTCGTCGTGGGGCTGGCCTGCAGAGGCAAGTCCGAGCCGGCGCCGGACAGCCTTCCGGCCGGCTCCCGGGGTCCGGCGCCGTCGTCCGTTCTCCGGCTCGCCACCGAGGGCGGGGTGGCGCAACTCTACCGGGTCCCCTCACTCGAGCCATCCTCTTGGACCGCCGTGGACAAGCTCCCCGCCATCGGGCGCGTGATCGGTGCCGATACCGAGCAGGGTCTCGTGTTCTCGCTCGACGGCAAACGGAACCTGGTGACGCTCGACCTCGGTACCCGGCGGGTGCGGACGTCTCTCGAGCAGGTGCGCGCGGCCACGATGGGGCCGGACGGGGCGCTCTATGCGGTTGATACCGGAAGCAGCGTCGTCCAGATGGTCCGCCGCGCCCCGGTGCGGTTCCGCTCGAAGCTGCAGGGCATCCCGCTGGAGGTGCATGCCACGATGACCGGCGCCCTGCTGGCACGGGTTGGCGAGAAGGCGCCCGTCCTCGAAGTGCTCGGTTCGGACCAGGCCCCGGTCTCCACCACGCTCCCCTCCGACCGGATTGCGCCCAGCTTCTATGGCGACCTGCTGGCCGTGGCCACGGACACCGCCGTCATCCTCTACGAGACCCAGGGCAAGCACCCGCCCACATCGATTCGGCTGTCGGGCCATCCGCGCGCGGTAAGTTTTTCGCCGTCGGGGCACCGGCTATACGTTGCGCAGGAGGACGACGAGCTCCTCGTCCTCGACCGGTTCGGCGGCGGGTCGCTGGGCGCGATCGATCTTCCCGGCCCGGCCAAGGGGCTCCGTGGCGACCGATTCGGGCAATGGCTCCTGGTGCAGCCAGCGTCGGGCGACTCGGCCTGGGTGGTCGACGTTGGCCGCGGGCGGCTGAGCGGCGGGGTAGCGGCACGGTGGGCGGACGACCTCCCGGCCGTCGCCTCGCCCAACACCCTGATCGTCCGCCGCGGCAAGGATGTCGTGGCACTGGATCTCGCGTCCGACGGGTTTCCCGAGGTGGGGCGGGTGGAGAACGGTGCCGTCGATCAGTGGCTGCCGATCGCATGGCGCCCGGCGCGGGACGCGGAGAGCGACCTGGCAGCCGACTCGACCGCGGCCGCCGCCACCGACAGCGGCAAGGGCGCGGCTACGGTCTACCTGCAGGTGAGCAGCTCGCAGAACCCGGCGTGGGCCAACGAACTTGCCGACAAGCTTCGCGCAGCGGGCCTGCCGGCGTCGGTGCTGCCCCCGAGCCGCGGCGAGGAGGCGCACCGTGTCGTGCTCGGGCCCTACGCCACCCGAGAGCAGGCGGAAGAGACCGGCCGGAAGATCGGCATGCCGTCCTTCATCGTGTCGGGAGCGGACGCGCCAGACCGCTGAACCTCACGCGCCGGCAGCGGCGCACCCACAACCCCATCGGCAGGATGCCCGCATGAAGCTCACCCGGCTGGAGCTCACCGGCTTCAAGTCGTTCGCGGACACCGTGACCCTGACCTTCGAGCAGGGGGTCACCGCCATCGTTGGGCCCAACGGCTGCGGCAAGTCCAACGTCTCTGACGCGGTGCGTTGGGTGCTCGGCGAGCAGTCCGCCCGGCTCCTCCGCGGCGGCAAGATGGAAGACGTGATCTTCCAGGGCTCCACGGCCCGCCGGCCGGTCAACGTCACCGAGGTCTCGCTCTACCTCGACAACACCGACGGCGACCTTCCAATCGCCTATCGCGAGGTGGTGGTGACCCGCCGCCTCTCGCGCTCCGGCCAGAGCGACTACCTCCTCAACGGCTCTCCCGTCCGCCTTCGCGACATCCAGGATCTCCTGCGCGGGACGGGCCTCGGGAGCGACGCCGGCGTCGTCATCGAAGCCAAGATGATCGATCTCCTGCTCTCCGACCGGGCGGACGAGCGGCGCTCCCTCTTCGAGGAGGCGGCCGGGATCGGCCTCTACCGGGACCGGAAACACAGCACGGAACGGCGCCTCGAGGAGACGGCGACCGACCTTCAGCGGGTCGAGGATCTCATCGCCGAGGTGCAGTCGCAGATCCGGAGCCTGGCCCGCCAGCGGGGGAAGGCGGAGCGGCACACCAAGCTCACCGAGGAGAAGTTCGCGGTGCAGGTCACGCTGGCGCGCCGGCTGCTCGACAAGCTGAGTGAGGAGGCCGCGGGGATGCAGGCCCGCTTCGCCGAGCTGACCGACCTGCTTCCCGCAGCGCGCCAGCGCCTCGCGGAGGGCGAGCAGCGGCGCGAGCGGGCCGCGCGCGCGCGCGGCGCCGCAGAAGCGCAACGGACCGAGATCGCGCGCCGGCTGGGTACCGTCCGGGTCGAGCTCGGTAAGCTCGACGGCGACCTCGCGCTCGCCGAGGAGCGCCTCGCCAACGCCACCACCAGGCGCCACCGCGCACAGGAGGAACGGGAACAGATGCTGCTGCGGGCGCAGCACGCTCTCGGGGAGAAGGACGGCGCCGCCGGCGATCGGGACGCGGCCGCCGTCGAACATGCGCGGATCCGCTCCGAGCTGGCCGGCCGCGCTCAAGCCGAGGAGGACGTCCGCCGGCGGCTCGGCGAGCAGCGCGCCCTGGTTCGCCAGTGGGAGCAGGAGCTCCAGGCGCAGGCCCAGACCCTCCGCTCGCTCGAGGGTGAGCGCGCCGCCCTCGAAGGCGAGCTGGCCTCGCTGCGCGAGCGGGCAGCCGGCGCTGAGGCACACCGCGCCGACCTCCGGGGCGAGCTGTCGGCCGCCGAGCGCCGGCGGGACCACGCGGTCGAGCGCGCGGGTTTCCTGAGCCATGAGGCCAACCGGGCCGCCGCCGAGGTGGAGCACGCCCGCCATCTCGTGGCGGAGGCGCGCGAGCAGGAGGCCATGAATCGATTCGACCGCCGGCGCGCCGAGGAAGCGCTCGCCCAGATGACCGCCCGTCGGCACGCGCTCGAGGAGCTGGAGCGGGACCGGGTCGGCCTGGCACCGGCGGCGGCGGCCCTGCTGGGAGCGCGCGACCGTTTCGACGGCGGCATCCTCGGCCCCTTGAGCGACTTTGTCAGCACCGGACGTGACGATGCGGAGCTGGCCGAGCGGCTCCTGGGCGACTGGATGCATGCGGTGCTCGTGCGGGACCGCGAGACGGTGCGGGCCGTGCAGGCCTGGCACGCCGAGCAGCAGCCGGGCGCGCTCGTGCTGCTGCCGCTGGACCCCGGACCGCTCGGCGCCCAGAATGAGCAGCCACTGGACGATCGTCTGCGGGCGGAGGGCCCAGCCGCCGGATGGGTGCGCGCCGCACTGGCCGGCTCCGAAGTGCTCGACGCCGCTGGCCGGGTCCTCCGGCGGGCGAGCGGGGCCATCTTCCTCTCGGGCGCCACAGCGCCCTCGGGGCCGCTCCGGCGGCGAGCCGAGCTGGCGACCTTGGCCCAGGAGGTCGAGCGCGGCTCCGGGGGGCTGGCGGCGGCCGAACTCGCCCTGCACGCCACCGTCGGCCGCCTGGCCGAGCGGGAGCAGACCCTGGCCGCCGTTGCGGCCGCGGCCGATCAGGCGCGGGAAGCCGAGCGTCAGGGATCGGCAGCGCGGGAGGACGCGATCCGCATCGCGGGCAATCTCGCACGCGAAATGGCCGAATCGGAGGCGCAACTGACCCGGGTGAAAGAACGGCTCACCGGCGCCGAACGGCGCCTGGCCGAGATCGATGCCGCGCTGGTCGAGGGCGATCTGGACCGGAGCCACCTGGACGAGGAGCTCGGCCGGGGGCGTGGCGCGCTCGGCGAGCTGGAGGCGGAGCAAGAGGCCGCCCGCGAGCAGCGGGTGCACTGGCAGGTGCAGGAAGCGCATGTGGCCGGCGGTCTCCGCTCGGCCGAGGAGCGCCTCCAGCGGGCCGCCACGGTGCGCGACGAGGCTGAGCACGTCGTGCTGGCCCTGGTCGGCGAGCTCACCCAGCTCGAGACCGACGGCGCCAGGCTCGCGGCCCAGCAGACCGAGTGGCGCGAGGCCCGCGCGGAGCGCCAGATCACGGTCCACGAGCTCGAGGCAGCGAGCGAGGACGCCGACGCGGAGCTGGCCTCCGCGGAGGCCGAGCTCGCGGAGGCCGAGCGCGAGGTGGCCGCCGCGCGTGCCGCGCTCGAGGCGGCGAGCGAGGAGAGCCACGGCCTGCAGGTCCGTCTCACGGAGACCGCGGGCACCCGCCGGAGCGTCGTGGAGCGAGTCGAGGCCGAATGGCACCGGCCGTTCGACCAGCTGGTCGAGCAGGCCCCGCTACTGGGGCTCGACCTCGAGACGCTCGAGTCGGAGGCGTCCCGCATCGTGGGCGCCCTCGAGGCGATCGGGCCGGTCAACGCCTTGGCGGTGGAGGAGCACGCCGAAGAGGTGAAGCGGCTCGAGTTCCTCACCACTCAGCGCGACGACCTCGTGGGAGCGCGGCAGTCGCTCCTCCAGGCCATCCGGGAGATCGACGGAACCGCGCGCAGCATGTTCCTCGAGACTTTCAGCGCCGTCCAGTCCAACTTTGCCCGGGTGTTCCATACACTCTTCGGCGGGGGCGAGTGCGAACTCCGCCTGGCCGATCCCGACGATCCGCTCGAGAGCGAGATCGACATCCACGCCGCGCCGCGCGGCAAGCGGACGCAGCGGATCCACCTCCTCTCCTCGGGGGAGCGCACGCTGGTGGCGGTGAGCCTGCTGTTCAGCATCTATCTCACCAAGCCGAGTCCGTTCTGTCTCATGGACGAGGTAGATGCCCCGCTCGACGATGCCAACGTGGGGCGCTTCACCCGACTGCTCGACGAGTTCAAGCCCGGCACCCAGTTCCTGGTCATCACCCACAATCCGCGGACGATGCAGTCGGCCGACGCCGTGTACGGTGTGACCATGCAGGAGCCGGGGGTCTCCACGATCGTCGGCGTGCGGCTCGGTGAGAGGGAACACGTCGCCTAGGGGACGGAACAGGAGACGCACATGCTGATCGTCATGCGCCATGGCGCGGCCGAGGCGGACATCAAGCGCGTGGTCGCCGCCATCGAGGAAATGGGCTACCAGGCGCGACCGATGCCCGGCAAGCAGCGCACGACCGTCGGGCTGGTCGGGAATGACGGCCGGGTGGACGGATCCCGGCTGGCCGCCCTCCCCGGGGTGCAGGAGATCCTGCATGTCACCAAGCCCTACAAGCAGGTCTCCCGGGAGTGGCAGGCCGAGTCCACCATCGTCCGGCTGCCCGGAGGCCTCACGGTGGGCGGCGACCAGGTGGTCATCATGGCGGGCCCCTGCTCCGTCGAGAGCGAGCGGCAGATTCTCGAGGCCGCGCGAGCGGTCCGTGAGGCCGGTGCCACCGTCCTTCGCGCGGGCGCCTTCAAGCCGCGAAGCTCACCCTACGCCTTCCAGGGGCTCGGCCGCACCGGCCTTGAGCTCCTCGCCCGCGCCCGGGAGGAGACCGGGCTGCTGATCGTCACGGAGGCGATGGACGCCGAAGGCCTCGACCAGGTGGTCGAGGTGGCCGACATCGTGCAGATCGGCGCGCGCAACATGCAGAACTATTCGCTCCTCAAGCTCGCGGGCCGCTGCGGCAAGCCGATACTGCTCAAGCGCGGCCTCTCCGCCACCATTCAGGAGCTGCTGCTGTCGGCCGAATACATTCTCGCCGAGGGGAACCGCCAGGTCATTCTCTGCGAGCGCGGCATCCGGAGCTTCGACCAGGCGACGCGCAACCTGTTCGACCTGAGCGCGATCGCCGTGGTGCATGGCCTCTCGCACCTGCCAATCGTGGCCGACCCAAGCCACGGCACCGGCCACCGCGACATGGTGATCCCGATGGCGCGGGCGGCCGTAGCCGCCGGCGCGGACGGCCTCCTGGTGGAGGTGCATCCCAACCCCGACCGCGCCCTGTCCGATGGCGCGCAGAGCCTTTACCCCGAGCAGTTCGACCGGATGATGAAGGAGGTGCGCCTCATCGCGGAGGCGATCGGCCGCCGGGTTGCGGAGCCTGCCGGAGCCCGCGCGTGATGCTCCGCCTCCTGCTGCTGCTCTCCCTCGCCGCCGGAGCACCGGCCGCCGCCCTGGCCCAGGACGCCCAGGCGATCGTCGGCCGGTCGTCGCGCGTCTACCGGTCGCTCGCCAGCCTCAAGGCGGATTTCGTGCAGGTCATCGCCAATCCGATGATCGACAGCGCGGAGAGCCGCGGAACGCTGGTCCAGGCCGGCCCCGACAAACTCGCCATGCGGTTCTCCGATCCCGCCGGCGAGGCAATCGTCATCGACGGCCGGTCGGTGTGGGTCTACACGCCCAGCACGACCCCCGGACAGGTGATCCGGATGGCGGTGCCGAGCGGCGGTCCGGTGTACGGGTACAACATACTCGCCTGGTTGCTCGACCGGCCGGCGGAACGATACAGCGCCTCGTACGTCCGGGCGGACCAGGTCAACGGCCGGTTCGTGGACGTCGTGCAGCTGGTCCCGGCGGTGCCGGACCTGCCGTTCGAGCGGGCGGTGCTCTGGCTTGATCGGGGGGATGGGCTACCACGGCGCCTCGAGATCACCGAGCACTCGGGCGCGGGGCGCACGCTCACGCTGTCGAAGGTGCGGGTCAACCAGTCGGTGTCGGACCGCACCTTCAGGTTCGACGTGCCGTCCGGTGTCCGGGTGGTGGATCAGTGACGAGGGGCAGCCGTCATGTCCGTCGGGCCGGGCACCGCGCTCGGAACGATCTCGATCACCCCTCGTCCGTCAGCGCCCGCTCCATCGCTGCGGCGCTGTCCTCGCCCAGGCCCGCCTGACGGGCAAGCCGGAGCGCGACCAGCCCGAGTGCGCGATACAGCACGCGGTCCTCGGGGCCGAGCGCGCCGAGGTGGGTGCGCACCGTCGCCACGTCCCCGCGCCGCACCGGACCGGTGAGCGCCAAGGCCGGCCCGAGCGCCAGGTTGGCGATGGTACCCTGCATGAGCGGAAGGTAGAGCGCCGCGGCCTGAGCCGGCGACACGCCCGCCTGCCGCGCCAGCCCTTCCGCCACCGCGGCCAGGACGACGGTGTAGTTGGAGGCGAACACCGCGGCCGCATGATACGCCGGCTTGGCGCCTGGCAAGAGGCGCACGGTCCGCATCCCCAGCGCCGCGGCGAGCCGTTCACCGACCTCGAGCGCGCGGTCGTCGCCCTCGAGGCCGGCGAACGCACCGCGCAATCGCTCGCGCGCCGTCGCGGGCTCGGCGATCGACTGCAGCGGATGGAATGATCCGAGGCCCGCGCCCGTGAGTGCGAGGGCATGCAGCGCCAGCCGGTCGAGCAGTCCGGAGAGGTGAAGCACGACTTGGCGTTCGTTCACGGCGCGGTCACGGGCCAGCTCGGCCGCGACACCCCCGATTGCCTCGTCGGGCGTGGCGATCAGGACCACGGCGGCGCCCCGCGTGTCCTCGGGCCGCCGGATCCGCCCGAGCAGCCCCACCTCAACGCCGGCCCCACCAAGCGCCAGGGCGAGCCCGCGGCCCATTCGTCCGGCCCCGATGATCGCGACCGGCTGAAGTGTCGGTGCCCGGCTCACGCGCCCTCGCGCCAAGTGGGGTGGGCATCGCCCTGAACGCAGCGAAGGGGGCATACCCTCGGGCATGCCCCCTTCGCGTTGCTCAGGGTGACTCGTCGCGTCACCACATTCCTCAATTCTGCGCCGGCACCGCCGCCCGGCTGGCTGTCGCGAGGCCCAGCAGCTCGCGCGGCGTCCCCGCCTTCCGCAGGAGGCCCATGGCCGTCTGCATCTGCTTGTCGTCCTGGGCCCGGCGGCGAAACTCGGCGGGCCGCCCGAACACGTACCGCGCGATCTCGTAGCCGAGCTGGTCGTCGATCAGGCCGCTCGCCCCTTCGTAGACCTGCGGCGTCATGTCGATCCCCTTGGCACGCAGCCGCTGGTACACCTGTTGCCTCATCTCCGGCGTGACGGTGAACGACTCCGACTTGATCGCACCGCCCTTCTTGCTGTCGAGCGCGAAGGTCGTCAGGACGTCGCGGTACTCGGGGAGGTGGCTGCCAAGCGCCTTGGCGAACTCCTTCTCGCGGCCGGAGAGAGTATCCGGCCGGATCACCAGGTCCGGGACGATGCCGCCTCCACCACGCACGACCCTGCCGGCGTCGGTGTGATAGATCGGCCGGCGCCGGATCGCGGAGTCGGAATGCTCCTTGTCGGGCCCGCCCGGCACCGTGTCTCCGGCTTCGAACGCCGCCTGCTCGGCCTGCTCCGTCTCGTTCTTGGCGACGCGCTGGATGGTGCGCCCGCTGGGCGTGTACCAGCGGGCCGTCGTCAGCTTGAGGGCCACGCCGTCACCCAGCGGGAAGAGCGTCTGCACCAACCCCTTGCCGAAGGTCGGCGTGCCGACGACCACCGCCCGGTCGTGGTCCTGGAGCGCCCCGGCGATGATCTCGGCGGCGCTCGCGGTGCCGTCGTTCACCAGCACCACGATGGGCAACTCGGGCCAGGTCTGGCGCGCGTCGTCGTAGAATTCCTTGGTGGACCCGCGGGCGCGCCCGCGGGTCGCCACGATCTCCTGTTTGGCGTCGAGGAAGAGATCCGCGACCTTGACGCCCTGATCGAGCAGCCCTCCGGGGTTGAGCCGCAGGTCGAGAATGAGCGACTTCATCCCCTTGGACTTCATTCCGGTGATCTCGGAGCGCAACTCCTCGGCGGAGGTTTCAGCGACCGGGTTGAGCGAGATATAGCCCATCCCGCCATCGAACAGCGTCCCCGGCGGCACCGAGCGGATGTGGATCTGGGCCCGGGTGAGGGCGTACTTGATCGGGTCGGTCACCCCCGAGCGGCGCACGGTGATGGCCACTCTGGATCCCGCCTCGCCGCGCAGTGCCTTCACCGCCTGGTCGTTCTTCCAACCCTCGGTGGACTTGCCGTCCACCTCGATGATCTGATCGCCGGTGGCCACGCCCGCGCGCTCGGCAGGCGTGTCGGGCAGCGGTGCCACGACCGTGATCCAGCCGTCGCGCACGTCGATTTGTATGCCGAGCCCCGCATAGTTGCCCGAAGTCTGCTCGGTGAGCGCCTTGTAGTCGTCCCCCGTGAGGAGGACCGAGTACGGGTCCTTGAGCTGCTCGAGCATCCCGCGGGTGGCGCGATCGTAGAGGTCCGTCTCGCCGATGGAGTCCACGTAGTAGGCGCTCACGTGGCCCAGGACGTCATCGAAGAGCCGTGCCTGCTGGTAGACGTTGCCGCCACTGGCAACCCCGCGCTGCAGCAGCCACCCGCCACTCAGGAACGAGAGTATCGCCACCAGCACGATCAGACCCCAACGCTGCTTCATACCCGCCTCCGGTACCGCAGATTGCCCGCCAGACGGCGGGCCATGCCGTGCGCTACGCCATCGTCTCGAGTCGTCGTGAGCGACGCTCAGGATGACTCGTGCTACCCTCTGCCATCCCCGAATCGTTCCGGGGCGATGGCGGCGATCTCCGCCCACGCGACCTGCAAGAGTCGGTCCGGCGGGAGCCCAGCGTTCAAATGTCGCACCCCGCTACCCTGAGCCGCCAGGTAGTAATCGAACACCCGGCGGAGAAAATCGTCACTCTCCGCGTCCAGCCGGTCGAGCCGCTTGCCCGCGGCCACCTGGCGGGCGCGCCCGACCTCGGGCGGGAGATCGAGAATCAGCGTCAAGTCGGGGGTGAGCCCCCCGGCCGCCGCCCGGTTGGCCGGCCGCACGACCTCGGCCGGGATGCCGCGGCCGGCCATCTGGTACGCCTCGGTCGAGAGGGCGAACCGGTCCGACAGGACCACTCGGCCGGCGGCGAGCGCCGGCGCGATCACGGTGCCTACCAGTTCGGCCCGCGCGGCCAGATAGAAGAAGAGCTCGGTGACGGCGCCCACGGGGTGCTCCGGATCGAGCAGTGCCTGGCGGGCGACCTCACCGGCCCGGGTGCCACCCGGCTCCCGCACCACCACCGGCTCGACGCCACACACCCGCATCCGCTCGGCGAGCGGACCCATGAGCGTCGACTTGCCCGATCCTTCGGGCCCCTCGAGGACGACGAAGAGTCCTCGGCCGCTCATCCCAGCGTGATGATGCTGCTGGTCGCGCCCTTCTCCATTCCCTCGCTGATCTGTTGGTTCACCTTGGCCATGAGCTTCTCGAAATTGGCACGGGCAACGACGTACGCCTGGCCCACCGGGCTCATCTCGAGGTCGCGCACAGCGGTCTCGTACGATTCGGCGGTGACCTGGTCGGGCATCTGGCCGGACGAGACCATCTGATCGACCTGACGGGCGAGCGTCTGGATCAGGTCCAGCTTGGCCACGGTCTCCTTGTCTTCCCGCAACGTGGCCTCTGCGCGCCGCAGCGTCTGGTACTCCGCTGACTGGCCGATCATCCTGCCGAGATCCTGCGCCTTGTCCCAGATCACGGGGCATTGCTCCTTCGCGCGAGCAGGTAGCGCTCGCGGCCGAAAAGGTCCGCATGAATGGCGACGTCGGTCCACCCGCACGCGCCGGCCCGCCGGGCGCAGAGCGCCGCTCGAGCACAATCGATCTCCAGCGCCAACCAGCCGCCGGGGCGAACCACCCGGAGCCCGGCGTCAAGCAGCCGGGCGATGGCCTCGAGCCCATCGGCTCCGCTCGCCAGGGCCAGCTCGGGCTCCCAGTCGCGGACCGAGCGATCGAGGTCGGCGTACTCCTGCGTTGTAAGATAGGGGGGATTGGAGACCAACGCGTCGAGGCCGGCCGACCGGAGCCCGTCGCAGAGATCCCCCTGTACCCAGGCCACCTGCGCGCCTATCAGCCGCCGGTTCTCATCGGCGAGCTGCAACGCCTCCGCGGAGCGGTCAATTCCCACCACCTGCTCGTACCGTCCCTCTGTGGCGAGGCTGAGGGCGATGCAGCCGCTCCCGGTGCCGACATCCGCCACCCGTCCGGTGGCCACTCGGGCCAGGACCAGCTCAACCAGTCCTTCGGTTTCCGGCCGCGGGATGAGCGCGCGCCGGTCGCACCTGAGCGTCAGGTGCCGGAACCCCACCCGACCGGTCACGTGGGCAAGCGGCTCACCCGCCGCGCGGCGGCGGACGGCCGCGGCGTAGACGGCCGCACGCTCGTGAGACACGGGGTAATCCGCGTCCAGCAGGGCCGAACCCGGCTCGTCACCCCACAGATCGGTCCAGAGGCGGGACGCTTCTCGGCGCGCGCCGCCCTCCAACCCGGAGCCGCCGAGCGCCGCCGCCCCCTCACCGATCAGGACCCGCCGCGAGATCCCGACGTCAGATCGCATCCTGCTCCTGCCGGCTGGCCACCCGCAGCGCTTCCACCAACTCGTCGAGATCGCCGTCGATCACGTCGGCCAGGTTGTGGACCGAAAGGTTGATCCGGTGGTCGGTCACCCGACTCTGCGGAAAGTTGTAGGTGCGGATCTTGGCGGAGCGATCCCCCGTGCCGACCATCGCGCGGCGGTCACGGGCTCGCGCTGCCTCCTGCTCGGCGATCATGCGGTCGAGCAGCCGCGCGCGCAGCACCTCCATCGCCCTGATCTTATTCTGAAGCTGCGACTTCTGGTCCTGCTGACTCACGACGACCCCGGTCGGCAGGTGGGTGATGCGCACCGCGCTGTCCGTCGTATTGACGCTCTGGCCGCCCGGCCCGGATGACCGGAACACGTCGATCTTGAGATCCTGCGGCTCGATCTTGATGTCAACTTCCTCGGCCTCCGGCAGCACGGCCACCGTGGCGGCGGAGGTGTGGATCCGTCCCTGGGTTTCGGTGGCCGGGACGCGCTGCACCCGGTGCACGCCGGACTCGCGGCGCAATCGGCCGTAAGCGTCCGGGCCCCGGACCGCGACGATGGCTTCCTTGATGCCCCCAAGCGTCCCCTCGCTCAGCGAGATCGGCTCCCAGCGGAGGCCGTGGCGCTCCGAGTACCGCTGATACATGCGGTAGAGGTCGGCCGCGAACAGCGCCGCCTCGTCCCCGCCGGTGCCGGCGCGGATCTCCAGGATGGCGTCGCGATCGTCGTGCGGGTCACGCGGGGTCAAGAGCGCGTGCAGCTCCTCGGAAGCCGCGGCGATTTCGGCCGGCAGGCGGGACAGGTCGGCACGCGCCAACGCAACAAGCTCGGGATCCGCCTCGGTGGCGAGTTCCCGAGCCTGTTCGAGGTCCCGTTCCAGCCGCGCGAGCCGCTCGGCCAGGCGAACCACCGGCGCGAGGCGGGTGTGCTCTCGACCAAGGGATTGCAGTTGCGCCGGGTCCCGAGTCACCGCCGGATTGGCGAGAGCCAGGCCAACCTCCTCCGCCCGCTGCAGCGCCTGGCGGAGTCGAGCCTCCATGTCTTATGCCTTGGGGGCGGCAGCCGGCTCGGTCTGATACTTCCGGCGGAACCGGTCCACCCGTCCAGCCGTATCCACCAGGCGCTGCTTGCCGGTGAAATAGGGGTGGCACTGCGCACAGACTTCCACGTGGATTGACGCGGAGGTCGACCGGGTCTCGAACGAGTTTCCGCAGGCGCAGACCGCCGTGAGCTTGCGGTAGGCCGGGTGCAGATCGGGCTTCACTGGACGACTCCTGAGGTTGATGCTAAGCCGATAAGTATATCCGCACAGAGGGGTTAATGGAAGGTCAGGAGGCTGGCCACGAGTGTCCGCACGTGCTTCGGGCCACGAGAAAAGGGCACCCGTGGGGGCGTGACTCGGTCGCGGCGTTCGCCCGGAGCACAGAAGATGGGCTCACGGACTCGCGCCAGCGATGGAGCGTCCTCGCCCCCGCCTGATTGACAGTCCCACCCCGTCGCAAGTATGGTACCCCCAACTACTTCCGAACCATGAGAGACCCGCGTGCCGCTCTCCTCCCTCGAAGTCCTGCGCAGGGTCCCCCTCTTCTCCGGGGTGGCCGAGAGCGATCTGGCGGCGTTTGCCGAACTGACGCGGGAGCGCAACTACCCCAAGGGCAGCGTCATCGTGTTCGAGGACGACCCGGGAGACGCGCTGTATCTGGTCGCCGCCGGTCAGGTGAAGGTCGTAATCATCGCGGAGGACGGCCGGGAGGTCATCCTCTCGGTGCTGGGTGAGGGCAGCTTCTTCGGCGAGATGGCCGTCATCGATGACGAGCCGCGGTCCGCCCACGTGATCGCGATGGAGAGCTCGAGCGTGCTCGTCCTCCGGCGCGAGGACTTCTACGCGCGCCTGAGATCCTCCCCGGAAGTGGCCATCTCGCTCCTGCGGGAGCTCTCCCGCCGGCTCCGGCGCGCAGATGAGAAGATCGGCAGCCTCGTCTTGCTGGACGTCAACGGCCGCGTGGCGCACCTGCTCCTCCGGATGGCCGACGACGAGGGTGGCGATCGCATCACCAAGAAGCTCACCCATCATACCATCGCCCAGATGATCGGCTCGAGCCGCGAAACGGTCTCGCGGACGATGCGAAACCTGGTGGAGCGCGGGGTCATCCAGGTGACGCGCAAGGAGATCACCCTGCTCGACCGCCGGCCCCTCATGCTGGCCGCGCGACGGTCGTGAACCCAGTCACAGGTCCGCTGTGACGGCGGACGCGGCTCGTGGGGGGTGGTCGGGGAGAGCTTCGAGAGTGTTCTCTTCATCAGTCGCGGAGTCAGTGTGCCGCACCGTTTGACTTTCTGGGGCACGCGCGGCTCGATCCCGACACCCGGTCCGCGGACGACGCGGTATGGCGGCAACACCGCCTGCGTGAGTCTCACGGGCTCGAACGGCCGCCTCACCATCATCGATGCTGGCAGCGGGCTGCGCCCGCTCGGCCACGAGCTCATGAGCCGGCGAGGAGAGACCCTCGTCGCCGAGATCCTGCTCTCCCACACCCATTGGGATCACATCCAGGGACTGCCCTTCTTCAAGCCGCTGAGCGCGCGCGGCAACCGCTTCTGCGTGTATGGCGCAGCCCAGGAGGGTGTGCCGTTGCAGGAGATCCTCCGCCGGCAGATGGATCCCATGGTCTTCCCGGTGCCGCTCGAGGCCCTGGCCGCGAAGATCGAAGTGCAGGAAATCGTCGAGGGGGAGGTCCGGCTGAGGGACTTCAGGGTGCGCGCCTTCCGGCTGCGGCACCCGGGCACGACGCTCGGTTTCCGGCTGGCACCTGCCGGCGGCGGCCGGGACATCGCCTACCTCACGGACAACGAGCTCGGACCCGGTGGCACGTATCCTGTATCCGATGACTGGCGTGAGCAGCTAGTGCAATTCCTGGCCGGCACGGACACGTTGATTCACGATGCGATGTACGCGGATCACTTCATCCGGCTGCGGGCGGGATGGGGACACTCGACCCCTCGGCAGGCGGTGGACCTCGCCGCCGAGGCGGGATGCGCGCGGCTCATCCTGTTCCACCATGAGCCGGAGCACGACGACGACGCGATCGACCGCCTGGTCGTCGAGGCTCGCGCGCATGCCCGGCGGGTGGCGCCGAAGCTGGTCGTCGAAGCCGCGGTGGAAGGCGGCGGGTTCACCTTGTGAGAGGAGCGGCAATGGCTCGGCTTATTCCGTGGGCCGGTGCGTTGGCGGCGGTGACGCTGGCCTGGCCGCTGCAGGCTCAGGACGTGCGGCCGGCCATCGCCGTGTTGCCGTTCGAGAACACCGGCTCCTATGGGCAGGACAAGGAGACATTTGACGCGCTCGAGGCAGGCCTCCCGGCGATTCTCTCCGCCATGCTCGCCGCGCATCCCGGCCTGAGGGCAGTGGACCGCGGGAGCGTGCGCGAGGCGATGGATCGCCGGCAGCTCGGCGCCGCCCGGCGGATCGACGCGGCCTCTGCCACCGAGGTGGCCAAGGCCGCGGGTGCGCGGTACGCCGTCACCGGGAGCTTTGCGGACTTCTACGGCAAGTTCCGCATCAACGCGCGCGTGGTGGATGCCCAGTCGGGCGAGATCCGGAAGGTCGTCTCGAACGACGACCCCAAGCTGCAGGACCGCGCCCAGCTCGCGGCAATCCTGCAGCTCGTGAGCGAGCGGATCGTGGCGGCTGCCGGGTTGCCTCCCTACCCGGCCGAGACCGCCGCACGCCAGCGAGCAATGCCGACGGAGGCGCTGATCGCGTACAGTCGCGGGTTGATGTTCGAGGGCCAAGGGGACAAGGCGAAGGCGGCTGCCGCCTATCAGCGCGCGCTGACCGCGTACCCGGACTTTCCGGAGGCACGTGCGGGTCTCCAGCGCGTGGGGGGCGCCTAGACCAGACGGCGGATTCCCGCCGCGATGCCCAGTTGCGCCGGCAGCGCCAGAGCGATGACCGGTCCGTTCACCTGATCGAAGCCGGGCAGGAGCTTCAGTATCAGCCCGAGCAGGGACAGCCCCACCAGCGATCCGGCCACGGGCCAGGCCCACCGCGCCGTCGGCGACCCGCGCATCACCCCGCCAATAGCGGGCAGAAGCAGGAGCGCGAGCGGGTTGAGCTGCAGCAAGTTCTCGTTCCGGTAGGCCATCACGTGGTCGGTGAGCCCCCAGAGCCCAGCCAGCACCAGTCCCGCGAGCCCCGCCACGGCTGCCCAACCGCCGGTCAGAACCAGGAATCCGACGCGCGCCGGTGCATCGGCCTTTGCCCGCCAGGCGAGGACCAGCGCGGCCCCGCCGATCGCCGCCCCCAGGGCGAGATACCACGGCAACCAGAACGGTGGTGCGTCCGGCGGCGGCGGCGCTGACGACTCGAACAGCGTCCGCTCCGATCGGACCAGGGGAATCGGGCCGCCATCGGGCCCGGGAACCGTCACACGACGGATGTGCTCGCGCATCTTGAGCGGGAGGAACATCTCCTCCCACGCCGAGATCGGACGGTCCACGCCTTCGCCGAGGGCGAGCAGCAGTCCGGTGAAGATCGGCGGATCGTTCGCGGTCAGCCGCTGGGTGTGAAACCGATAGGTGGTCCCGGTCGGCACGTCCTTGGTCTGCTCGCGAAACGCCCCGTTCAGCACCCGATCGATCGCGTCCCGCACCCGGGTCGAGCAGTTGTCGCGGTAGTAGTCGTAATGGTAGAACCGGTGCTCGGGCTCGGCGTTCCACCTCAGGAATCCCTGCAATTCCTCACTGGCCCGGGGGGACAGCTCCAGCTCCTGGACCCAGATCGATCGGTTGTCCCGCTCGTATTGGGCCACGTATCTCGGGGCTGGAAACCCCGCCATCCAGTACCACATCTGGCCACGGACGAAGCGGAGAATGAAGTTCTCCTGCGCGAAGTCGAAGAGGCCGTAGTTGTACGCCTCATCGGTCCCGTGCACCGGGTCGTGGATCCAGATCGCGTTGTGCCCGAATCGCTCCCAGACGTGGCGGCCGGGGCCGAAGGTCATGAGGTAGACGGTGAGCGCCGAGGGCGGAGACGGCGGAGCGGGTGGGCCGGCATTCTGTCCCGCCAGGCTCGACCGGGGCACGAGACAGACCAAGGCGAGCAACACCGCCGCGTTGAGCGAGGACCGCACGACCGGGCGCGTCACACCGGGCGACCGCTCCGCCCTCACAACATCACATCGCGGCCATCGTCTGCCGACTTGTAGACCGCATCGATGATCCTGTGGAGCACGAGGTGCTCCTGCAGCGGGGCGACCTTGGCCTGGCCGGCGATCGCAGCCTCGAAATGGGCCCACTCGGCGCGATAGGAAGCGGTGAAGGCGTTCTCACGGCTGCCGGCGGACGTGGGCGATACGTCCACCGCCATGCCGTGCATCTCCTTCCACACGGTGAGCGGGTTGATGGCCGCCGTCCCCTTGCTCCCGCGCAGCCCCACGCCGAACCGCTCACCCTCACCCAGGTGGTGCCAGGTCACGTCCACGAAGAGCGACATCCCGTTCTCGCAGACCACGAAGGCGCTGCCGCTCTGCTCCACGGCCCGATCGCGGCCCACGCTGTCGAGGCAGGCGCTCACCCGCACGGGTGCCGGCGTGCCGCCGAGCCAGAGGCCGAGGTCGAGAATCGAGAGACCGAGGTCGAGCATCGCGCCGCCGCCGGCCTGGTCCCGCCGCTGCCGCCAGCCAAGCTGGTTCCGGCTCGGTCGGAAGGCGTGCCAGCTCCCGCGGACGCTCTCGATGCGGCCCAGCTCACCGCTCTGGACGAAGCTGCGGACGATCTGGACGTCGGGCCGGTACCGGTGGTTCATCCCCACCATGACGACGCGATCACGCTTCTCCGCCGCTCGGAGGATGCGCTGGACGCTGGCGGCCGACATGGTGAGCGGCTTCTCGACGAGGACGTGGAGATTGGCCGAGAGCGCCGCGAGGAGATGGGATTCGTGCAGGTGGTTCGGCGAGCAGATCACGACCGCGTCCAGCTCGTCGTAGCGCAGGAGATCTTCGATGTCGTCGAGCGCGTCCTTGATGCCGAAGCGATCGGCGAGGGCACGCGCCTTGGGCAGATCGGTGTCGCAGATACCCTGCACCTCGATGGACTTGAGCTTCTTGAGCACGGGCAGATGGGCGACCTGGGCGATCGCCCCCCCGCCGACGATCCCCACCCGCAGACGCTCGCTCGTGGCCCGGCTGGCGGTCATTCCAGTTCCTCCCTCAGTAGAGTCGTTCGAGCACCGTGCCAGGGTAGTACTCGGCCAGAATGCGCTCGTGATCCTGGCCTGCGCGGGAGCGTCCGACGGCACCCCACTGGCAGAAGCCGACTCCGTGCCCTGCCCCGGCACCGTCCGCGGCCAGCCGGGTCACCCGGCGCCCGCTACGCGACACGCTCAACGTGAAGGTGCTGCTCCGCAGTATCTCACCCGAGACCGGCCGGAGCACCTGCCGCACGGTGGGGCCCTCCACCTGCACCTCACCCCGGCGGAGCCCGACGGTGAGCTGCCCGACCCGCCCGGACGGCGTCCGGTACGTCACCCGCACATCGCGCACCTCGCCAACATCGGTGGCGGTGATGCTCGAGCCGCTCGCCCCACCCGCGATGCCGGGAAGCGTTCGCTGGAGCGTGGCCCGCAGCGCCTCACCGGTCCACTCCTCGTGCCAGCGGAACCGTGGCGAAATGCTGCAGTAGGCCGTGCCGTCCTCGGCGACGTCGAGCACCGACCGGAGATAGGGCCGGTCCGCGGCGCGGAACACCTCCGTGCCGTTGGCGGTCCGGCCACCGCAGGTGGAGTAGAAGAACGCATCGATCGGCACGCCCCCCTGGGTCAGAATACGGCCGCGCGTGGCTTCGACCGCCTCCCGCCCTTCCGGCGTCTCCGACGCGGCTCCGCCGTACACCTGATCGGCCACGGTGGCGTAGAGGTCGAACCCCAGCGTCTGCCAGCGACGGAGGTTCCGCAGCGCGAAGGTCCGGGAGACGATCGCCTGGGCCCGGAGCGCCTCCTGGTCCGCGGGACTGCGCCGACCCATCTCGGCCGAGACCACGCCGACCAGGTACGCCTCCATCGGGAGACGATCCACCACCGTCACACCGGCTGGGTCGCGCAGCGCCGAGATCGTGCCGCGATAGGGACGACCATTGACCTGCACCAGGGCGTCGGGGTCCGGCGAGGTGATCTCGAGCACCTCGGAGGGCGCCGTGCCCGCGCCACCGGGCGAGCGGGCCACGACCCCGGTGCTGCCCACCGCCACCCGCCACACCTCGCCTTGCGGTATCTCCGCCAGGCGGGCGCCCGAGGGATCGCTGACGCTCAGACCCGCGGAGCCCCCGACCGTGGCGGCCGCCGCACCCACCACGAGGCCTACCCGGATGGTCGGCTCCGCCGTTCCCTCGGCCCCCGGAGCCGGCCCCGGCAGTGGGATCGGGCCCGCTGGTGGCGTCGTCGGGGTGCAGCTGGCCACCACCACGGCGACCGCGGCGGCCACCGAGATAGCCAGACCTCCCCACCGGACGAGCAGACACCGGCGCGAGCCGGTCTCAGCCGCGGTAGTTGCCAAACTTGAGCTCGATGCCGAAATCCTGGCCTTTGAGGAAGGCGATGACCGACTGCAGCTCGTCCCGTGACGGGCTCGTCACCCGGATCTCGTCCCCCTGGATCGTCGCCTGGGCCTTCTTGAAACCGCCGTCCTTGATCGCCCGGATGATCTTCTTCCCGGCGTCCTGGGTGATGCCCTGGGTGAGTTTGACCGTCCGCCTGACCGACTGTCCGGTGGCCGGGACGAGCTCGCCGACGTCCAGATTCTTCACCGGGACGCCGCGCTTGATCATGCGTGTCTGGAGCACGTCGACCAGCGCTTCCATCCGGAATTCGTCGTCGGCGGCCAGACGGATCTCGGCCTTGGGACGGTCGAACTCGATGGTGCAGTGGGTGCCCTTGAAATCGTAGCGCTGCGCGATCTCCTTCAGCGCCTGATTGACGGCGTTGTCGACCTCCTGTAGATCGGCGCCGGTGGACACATCGAACGAGGGATTGCTGGCCATGGGACGGCTGCGAGAGGGTGGACAACGGCTCAGTGGCGGCGGATGCGGGAAGGATTACACCGCCCCCCGCGCTTGACAACCCTTCGTCCGACCGCTAGTCTCCCTGGCACGGCGGTCCATTTAAGGCCACTTGCTCCCGCCGGCGCCGCCGGGCTGGTCCGGCGGTCAAACCAACGAGCTAAAGCGCCGGACGAACGCCCTCCGAGCGCACCACGCCGGGGGGCGTGCCGTTTCGGCCCTCCCCGGTTGCCCCGTAACCGGATCGTCACGATGTCATGCCGCCGAGCGATGTGCTGTCGAATGATTCCCTGTTCGCCCCGCCTGGGGTGGACGGCGTCGTCGGCACGTGCTCGCGGAAGCGGCGGAGCGTAACCCCCGCCACCCGGCACCCGAGGCCCGGACCACTCGATGGAGCGGTCCGGGCCTCTACCTTTCCCCACACTCGAGGAGCAGAGCATGTCCTATCAGCCCGACACCCTGGCGATCCATGCCGGGCAATCCCCCGACCCGGCCACCAACGCGCGGGCCGTGCCGATCTACGCCACCACGAGCTACGTGTTCAACGATACGCAGCACGCCGCCGATCTCTTCGGGCTCCGGGTGTTCGGCAACATCTATACCCGCATCATGAACCCGACGAGCGACGTCTTCGAGAAGCGGATGGCCGCGCTGGAAGGCGGCATCGCGGCGCTGGCCGTCGCCAGCGGACAGGCGGCGGAGACACTGACCGTGCTCAATCTGGCACGCGCCGGGGACAACCTCGTCTCCTCGCAGACGCTGTACGGCGGCACCTACAATCTCTTCGCCTACACCCTGCCCAAGTGGGGGATCACGACCAGATTCGTGGACATCCACAACCTCGATCAGGTCCGCGCGGCGATCGACGCGGGCACCCGGCTGCTGTACGTCGAGACGATCGGCAACCCGCGGCTCGACGTCCCGGACTTCGAGGCGCTGGCCGACATCGCCCACGCAGCCGGGATCCCGCTGGTGGTCGACAACACTTTCGGCGCGGCCACGCTCAGTCGTCCCATCGAGCACGGCGCCGACATCGTGGTCCATTCGGCGACGAAGTGGATCGGCGGGCACGGGACGGCCATCGGCGGCGTGGTGATCGACGCCGGCAAGTTCGACTGGACGAGCGACAAGGCGCGGGCTCGCTTCCCCGAGTTCAGCTCCCCCGATCCGAGCTACCACGGCCTGGTCTACACCGAGGCGTTCGGCCCGGCGGCATTCATCATCAAGCTGCGCGTGCAGCTCCTCCGCGATCTCGGCCCCGCCCTCTCGCCGTTCAATTCCTTTCTCTTCCTGCAGGGGCTCGAGACCCTGCCGCTCCGGATCCAGCGCCACTCGGAGAACGCGCTTGCCGTCGCGCGCTGGCTGGCCAACGATTCGCGTGTGGAGTGGGTCTCCTACCCCGGCCTCGAGACGCATCCCGAGTACCGCAATGCCGCAAAGTACCTGACGGGCGGGTTCGGCGGGGTGCTGACCTTCGGTGTGAAGGGCGGCCACGCAGCAGCCAAGGCGCTCATCGACCGAGTGAAGCTCTTCTCCCTGCTCGCCAACGTGGGCGACGCCAAGTCGCTCATCATCCACCCGGCGTCCACGACTCACGAACAGCTCACGGCCGAGCAGCAGCGTGCCACCGGCGTGACGCCCGAGCTGGTGCGGCTGTCCCTGGGACTCGAGGATGTGCGTGACCTCATCGCCGACCTGGATCAGGCGCTGGGCGAGACGGCGGCGACATCGGAGGAGCGCCGCGCCGCGACGGCGGGGACCGCGCGGTGATGGTACCTCTTCTCGCGACGGTCGGCGGCAACACGGACGGCCACGCGCCGCCGCCGACCCTTCATGCAACCCTCGGGACCGAACGGAGGATGTATGCCGGTCATAGATGAACTCATCCAAGCCAACGAAGCGTATGCCCGCACCTTCGATCGCGGGCACCTGCCGCTCCCTCCAGGCCGTCGGGTCGCGATTCTGACGTGCATGGACGCCCGCATCATTCCCTCACGCGCGCTCGGCCTCGAGGAGGGCGACGCCCACGTCATCCGGAACGCCGGCGGCCGCGCCCGCGACGCGCTCCGCTCGCTGGTGATCTCTCAGCGGCTGCTGGGCACGCGCGAAGTGGTGGTCATCCATCACACCGACTGCGGGATGCTGACGTTCAACAACCGGGACCTGCGGGAGAAGGTCCGGGAAGATCTCGGCCAGGACACCGGCGAGTTCGACTTCCTGCCGTTCCAGGACCTGGACGAAAGCGTCCGGGAGGACGTGGAGTTTCTGCTCGCCACCCAGCTGCTCAACCCGGACACGCTGATCCGGGGATTCGTCTACGACGTGCGCGACGGGCGGCTGCGTGAGGTCCCCGTCGAGACACCGGCCCCCACGTCGTGACGGCGCTGGTCGGGGGCGACCCCTCCGCCCGCGAGCTGCCCCTCCGCACGCTCGTCACGACCGGCGGGCGCTCGCTCAGCGGGCTCCGCCTGCGATACCGGGTCTTCGGGAACACGCAGGCGGCGCGGGACAACGGGTGGATTCTGCTGTTTCACGCGCTCACGGGCAGCGCCGACGTCGAGCGGTGGTGGGGGCCGTTGGTGGGGCCGGGGAGAGCGCTGGACACGTCGCGTCACGCGGTGGTGGTCGCCAATCTGCTGGGGAGCTGCTACGGCTCCACCGGCCCGCAGGAGTGGGCGGCCGAGCGCGACGATTCCTGGCCCGAGCTGACACCGGCCGATCTCGCCGCGTCGCACATCCCGCTGCTGGAGCATCTCGGCGTGGAGCGGCTCGCCCTCGTCACGGGCGGATCGCTTGGGGGGATGGTCACGCTCGAATGGGGCCGGCGCTCGAACGTCCCCGTGGACCGGCTGGTCGTCTTCGCCGCACCGGCCGCCACCTCGGCGCAAGCCATCGGGTGGAATACCGTGCAGCGGATGGCCATCGAAGCGGATCCCGCGTGGCAGGCCGGCCGGTATCCTCCCGGTCAGGGCCCGGTCGCGGGGCTCGCCGCCGCGCGCGCCCTGGCCATGATCACCTATCGCTCGGGGATCGAGTTCGACGCCCGCTTCGGCCGGGCTTCTTCCCGCACACCCGGCCTGTTCGACGTGGAGCACTACCTGCGGCGACAGGGTGACAAGCTGGTGGCGCGTTTCGACGCGGCCAGCTACGTGGCGCTGATGCGGGCGATGGACCTGCACGACGTGGGTGACCTGGCCGTCGCGGGACGAGAGACGGCGGAGCGCGTGCGGGTGGTGGTGGGCGTGGGCGTAGATTCCGACCTGCTGTATGCCCCGGGCGAGGTCCGCGCCTGGACCGAGGCCTACCGCGCGGCCGGAGCGGACGCGCGGTACCGGGAGATCACCTCTCCCACCGGGCACGACGCCTTCCTCATCGAGTGGGACCAGGTCGAGGAGATCCTGCGCGAGCGCTAGATCCGGCCGTCCCGGCCGTCCCGGCCGTCCCGGCGGTGACCACAATGACGGCGCCGGTCCAGGCGCTCACCGCGTCGCTCCAGTCGCTCGCCGTGCCGCTGCCACATCCGCCCGCGGTGTGGATGGCCGCGCATCTCCAGCCGCACTCCTCGCCGCTCGAACCGCTCACCCCGCCGCTCCATCCGCTCCGCCCGGAGTTCCATCCCGCGGCCATGTTGCCGCAGCGGCCTGGTCTCCCGATCCGCTTCAGGCCGCGGCAGGTTGAAGGGGTTGGGGGCGTCCGCCTGGGCGGCCACCCGGGGTGGGCCAGCGAGGAGCCCGGCGGCCATCAGAGTGAACAGGCATCGCATGCCGATCATCGCATCCTCCCGCGGCGTCCGCCGCATCGCTCGGTGGGACTGAGGGACCGCGGGGGCGGACGACGGAAGGCGCCGGGCGTTAAGCCCGGAGTCGGAGGGTCATGGTCGGTTGTCGGAGGGAGATCCGCCGGGGCTGGCGCCCCGGCTCAGGCGAGGAAGCTCTCGAGGGCGCGGGCTCGGCTCACGTGGCGGAGCCGGCTCAGCGCCTTCTCCTTGATCTGGCGTACCCGCTCGCGGGTGATGCCGAGCAGGCTGCCGATCTCCTCCAGCGTCATCGGCTCGGGCCCGTCCAGACCGAAGTAGAGGCGGAGGATCTTCGCCTCACGCTCCTTGAGCGTCGACAGCACCTCCTCGATCGACTCGGTGAGGGCGTGCTCGAACGTCTCGGAATCGGGACCCGGGTTCTGGGTGTCGGGGAGGTAGTCGAGGAGCTTGTTGTCCTCGCCCGGGGTGA
>DAIPLK010000210.1:0-1060 GCA_036769285.1 Gemmatimonadales bacterium
GCATCCGGATCGGCGCCTGGCAGCTGCCCATTCCGCGTCCAGCCATCGTCAGCGCCCAGCTACTCGTCCCGGCCCTCGACTGGACCCTGGCGGCGGCGGTGCTCTACGTCCTGCTCCCGCCCGGGCACGGGCTCACCTTTCTCACGTTCCTCGGCGTCTTTCTCCTGGCGCAGTTCACCGGTCTCGTGAGTCACGTGCCGGGTGGTCTCGGCGTCGTCGAGACGATCATGGTGCTCCTGCTCAAGTCGTACATCAGCACCCCGGACCTCCTCGGGGCACTGATCGCCTACCGCGTCGTCTACTACCTGCTGCCGTTCGGCGCAGCGGTCATCATGATCGGGGTGCACGAGGCCCTGCCGTACGCGCCTCGGGCGTTGGGTGCGGCGCGCAGCGTCGGCGAATGGGTCCCGCGACTGGTTCCCCAGGTGCTCTCGGGAGCGGTGTTCCTCACCGGAGCCATCCTGCTGATCTCGGGCGCCACGCCCGGCGTGCCCGAACGGCTTGCCTGGCTGCGTGACATTCTCCCGTTGGGGCTCGTCGAGCTGAGCCACTTCGTGGGGAGCCTGGCGGGTGCCGGCCTGCTCGTGCTGGCATGGGCGCTCTGGCACCGGCTCGACGCGGCGTACGGCTTCACCGTCACCCTTCTCGGGATCGGCATCGTCGCATCGCTGCTCAAGGGGGCGGACTGGGAGGAAGCGACCGTCCTGGCGATCGTGCTCTCGGCCGTGCTTCCGGCGCGCCGGTACTTCTACCGCAGGTCGGCCATCCGCGCCGCGCCGCTCGAGGGCACTTGGGTGCTGGCTATCCTGATGGTGGTGGGTGCGTCGGTGTGGCTCGGCATCTTTGTGCACAAGCACGCCCAGTACACCAGCGAGATCTGGTGGCGTTTCGCCCTCGAGGCCGACGCGCCGCGCTTCCTCCGCGCCACCGTCGGCGTGGTCGCCGCGCTGCTGGTGGTCGGACTCATGCGCCTGTTGCGCCACGCGCCGGCCGAGGTGGAGCTCCCGGGCCCCACGGAGCTGGCCCGGGCGGCGGCGCTGATCGACACCTGGCCGGACGC
>DAIPLK010000210.1:1160-3120 GCA_036769285.1 Gemmatimonadales bacterium
CCTCCGGCGCACCCAGCGCCAGATGCAACGCGACGGCGTGACCTTCGAGGTCATCCCGGCGAGCGCCGTCGGGCCGCTGCTCCCGGAGCTGCGAGCAGTTTCGGACGCCTGGCTCCAGGAGAAGCGAACCCGCGAGAAGGGCTTCTCGCTCGGCCGTTTCGACGAGGCCTACATCTCGCGCTTCCCGATCGCCGTCGCACGGCGGGGAGGGGCGATCGTCGCGTTCGCCAACGTGTGGGGCACCGCGACGAAGGCCGAGCTCTCGGTGGACCTGATGCGCTACCTGCCGGACGCTCCCGGCGGCGTCATGCAGTTTATCTTCGCCGAAATGATGCTCTGGGGTAAGGCGCACCAGTACGAGTACTTCCGACTCGGGATGGCCCCGCTCTCCGGCCTGGAGAGGCGGATGCTGGCGCCGCTCTGGTCGAGGCTGGGCGCATTCATGTACCGGCACGGGGAGCACTTCTACAACTTCCAGGGTCTCCGGGAATACAAGGAAAAGTTCGATCCGGTCTGGGAGCCGAGGTACCTCGCCTCGCCTGGTGGGCTGGCCCTGCCGCGTGTCCTCGCGAATATCGCCACCCTCATCAGTGGCGGCATCAGCGGAGTGGTGGCGAAGTGACGTTGCTTTTCGGGGCCCTGCTGCTTGCGTCGTCCTCCGGCGCGTGCCTGGGCCAGACGTCGCCCGCTGCCCCGGCCCCCCTCCCGGTATGGGCGGCGGCACGCGGTCCGGATTCGCTACGGAGCGACACACTGGTGTTCCGCCCGTTTGGCCGGGTCGTGGTGTACCGGGCGCGGGAGCATCCCTCCCGCGTGGTGCTCTTCGTGTCGGGGGACGGTGGCTGGAATCTCGGTGTCGTCGGCATGGCGCGGCAGGTGGCGTTGCTGGACGCGCTCGTGGTCGGCATCGACGTTCGTCGCTATCTCGCCGGTCTCCGGAAGGGGGGCGGGGCCTGCACCTATGCCGCCGCCGACTTCGAGGCGCTGAGCCAGTGGGTGCAGCGCACGCTGCGCTTCCCGTCTTACTCGCCGCCGGTGCTGGTCGGCTACTCATCCGGCGCCACGCTCGTCTACGCCACGCTCGTCCAGGCGCCGCCCAGCACGTTCCGGGGAGGGCTGAGTCTTGGCTTCTGCCCCGCGCTTGACCTCGACCGGCCATTCTGCCGGAACGGCGGCCTGGCCGCGACGCCCGGCCCGAGGGGACGCGGTCTGCGCTTCCTCCCGGCTGATAGCGTGCCGGTCCCCTGGATCGTGCTGCAGGGCGAGCAGGACTCGACCTGCGCCGTCGTCCAGGCTGCCGCATTCGTTCGGCGCATCCGAGGAGCCGAGCTCGTCACTCTCCCGGCCGTAGGGCATGGCTTCGGCGTCGAATCGCGCTGGCTACCGCAGTTCCGCCAAGCACTGGAGCGCCTCAGCCGCGTCCAGGTACCCGCACCCGCGGCGCCCGCGGTGCGGGACCTGCCGCTGGTCGAGCTCGGGAGTCCACCGCCTAGCGACGTGCTGGCCGTCATCGTGTCGGGTGACGGCGGGTGGGCGAGCCTCGATCGTCAGATCGGCGAGACGTTCTCGGCCCAGGGGATTCCGGTGGTGGGATTCAACTCGCTCCAGTACTTCTGGAAGGCCAGGACGCCGGACGAGATCGGCCGCGATCTCGCCCGGATCGTGGGTCACTACCTCGAGGCCTGGCATGCCCGCGACGTGCTGCTCGTGGGATACTCTCGCGGCGCGGATGTGCTGCCCTTCATGGTGAGCCGGCTTCCGCCGGAGCTGCGGCAGCGGATCCGTCTCGTCGCGCTGCTCGGGCCGGGCCGGGCCACCGATTTTGAGTTCCACGTTACGGATTGGCTGGGTAGACCGGCCGAGAGCGGGCTGCAGCCCGTCGGCCCCGAGATCGAGAAGCTGCGCGGCCTGCGGGTCCTCTGCCTGTATGGGACCGAGGAAAAGGACTCCGCCTGTCCGG
>DAIPLK010000103.1:0-6627 GCA_036769285.1 Gemmatimonadales bacterium
CGCGCGGGATCTCGAGCTCCTCAAGCCGCACGAGTACCGGCCGATCGCCGTGAGCCCCCGCATTATCCTGAGCCCGTTCGTTACGCTCAGGGCTGGCTCCGCGAAGAGCCGGCCCTGAGCGCACCGAAAGTGGCCGACGGTCCCCCTGCTCCCCCTCGCCTATCATCGCCCCCGCCAGTGCCACCGCCGTTTGCCCCGCGACGGCCCCGTGGAAGACGACCGCCCCCTCCCGCAGCACCGTCACCCGGTCCGCCGCCGCGAGCGCTTCGTCCAGCTTGTGGGTGATGAGCACTGCTGCGCCGCCTTGCGCCGTGAACGCCCGCACGACACGGAGCAGGTCGTCGGCTTCCCCGGGAGCCAGCACGGCTGTCGGCTCATCAAGCAGCAGGATCCTCGCGTCGGTCGCCAGCGCCTTCACGATCTCAAGCCGCTGCTTGAGCGCCACGGACAGATCGCCCGCTCTCGCGGTCGGGTCGAGCGGGAGACCCACCCGCTCGGCGAGCTCGCGCACCCGCGCAGCAAGCAGACTCGGCCGCACGGGCCATCCGGCTGCGAGCGCGACGTTCTCGGCCACGCTCAGCGACGGCACCGAGGTGAAGTGCTGATGCACCATCCCGATCCCGAGCCGTCGCGCGACCCGGGGTGACGGGATGGCGCCAACAGCCCCCTCAATCGCGATCTCGCCGGCATCCGGGCGCACCAGCCCGTAGGCCACGTGCATGAGCGTGGTCTTGCCGGCGCCGTTCTGGCCGAGCAGCGCGTGTAGCTCGCCGGGCATCAGCGTGAAATCGGCCCCGCGCAGGGCCTGCACGGAGCCGTAGTGTTTCCGGATGCCCCGGAGGGCCAGGGCTGGCGGTCCACTCATAGGCCGGTCGGGTGGTCGTGGAATTCCCACTCGAGGTCGAACCGCTCCGCGAGGTGCGAGGCGAGCGCTTGCACGCCGAGCGTCTCGGTGGCGTAATGACCCGCGAAGATCACGTTGAGCCCCCACTCCATCGCGTCGAAGTAGGTGTAGTGCGCCCCCTCGCCCGTGATGAACGTGTCGAGCCCGGCGGCGTGCGCCGCCCCGATCATGTTTCCGGCGCCGCCGGTGATGATGCCGACCCGCGCTACCCGTTCGGGCCCGCCGGCGATGAGCCTGGCTCCCGGCTCCGACGTGCCGAGCGCGTGATTGACGTCGGCCAGGAGCGCGTCACGCGGCGTGAGCCGCGGCGGTGCATGGCCCCAGACACCGATGGGCACGCCCCTGTAGTCGCCGAACCAGCCCTCCACGGCCAGCCCCAGGCGCTCGGCCAGCACGACGTTGTTGCCCACGGTCGGATGCAGGTCGAGCGGGATGTGCGCGGAATAGAGCGGGATGTCGTGCTCCAGCAGCGCCGCCACCCGGCGATAGCGCCGGCCGGTGAATGGGACATTGCCGTCCCAGAGGAGGCCGTGATGCACCAGCAGCAGCGGCGGCGCGTCCCCGCCGCCGACCTCGGCGATGACCCTGTCGATCGTCGCCTGGGATGCGTCAACGGCCGCGACGATCCCGCCGACCAGGCCGCGATTCTCGACCTGGAGGCCGTTCACGGCGTTGCGCTCATCAGGGATGTCGCGCGCGCGCAGATACTCGTCGAGATACCTGACGATCTCGGCCAGCGGGACCGAGCTCACGTCACCGCGACCCTGGCAAGCTCATGGGTATTCCCGCCCGAGGCTCCACGCCCTCCGAACGCCTGCATGGACTCCGGCCGCGGGGCGGCGAGCAGGGTGCCGGCGGCGATGGAGTCCGCGGCCGCCCGCACCCGCGCCTTGAGGGCGGCCGGCACCAAGCTGTCGAGCGCGGGGTTCGGCTGGTAGCGCACCACGCCGCTTGAGAGGCCGAACGCCTCGACCTGGGGTTTGAAGGTGCCGCCTTTCACCTCCCGCGCCATCAGCAGGAACGCCCGAGGCAGATCGATGATCGCGCTACCCACCACCCGGTCGGGCGCGAGCGAGGACTGGTCGGCGTTCGCGCCGAATACATACACCCCGGCGGACTCCTTGGCGGCCTGAAAGAGACCGAGCGCCGCGGCGTCGGCGTTGTGATGGAACATGTCGGCGCCGACCCGGATGAGGGCGATGGCCGCCTCTCGGCCCGCCGCCGCGTCGTCGAAGCTGTTGAGGTAGATCTCCCGGCTCTGGACCTTCGGATTGACCGCCTTCGCGCCATTGACCCAGCCCTGGTACGCGGCCTTGATCGGCGGCAACTCGATCCCCCCGACAAAGCCGAGGATACCGGTGCGAGTGAGGCCCCCCGCCACCATCCCGGCCAGATAGCTCGCCTCCTCCAGCCGGAAGATCAGCGGGGCAACATTGCCCTGCACCCGCGACCCCGACGTCACCACGAACGCCGTTTTCGGGTACTCCGCGGAGACCCGCTCCGCCGCCCCCTGGAATTCGAACCCGTGGGCGAAGACCAGGTCGTACCCCTGCGCGGCATAGGTCCGGAGCGCCTCGTCCTGCTCGGCTGGCGTTCGCGCCTCGATGTGGCTCGTGGCCAGACCGAGCGAGTCATGGATCTGCTGGAGCCCCGCGTAGGCGCCCGAGTTCCAGGCCGCATCGGCGATGCTGCCCGGCGTGATCAGGCCGACTCGGATGCCCAACGCTGGGGCCGGACGCGAGCAACCAACTAACGACAGCAGAACGACAGCATGGCGACACTTAAGGCCCACTAAAGATCTCCAGGCGGCGTATTTCGATACAAAGTCCTGATTTTCCACAACTTAGATCGGTTTATCAACTCGTGTGGGAATTCCTTCCCCCTCCGGCACCGTGCTGACGTCCATCTTGACCTCCCCACTGACCTTCGCCCCCTCGACGATGGCGATGCGGGGAGTGTGGATGTCGCCCGCAACCACGGCGGTGGCCTGCAGCTCGACCCGGTCGCGGGCGACGATAGTCCCGCTCACCTGACCGGCGACGACTGCCTCCTGGGTATGGAGATCACCCTCGATGACCGCACCAACCGCCACGAGCACCTGGGAGCCGACCCGAACGGTGCCGCGGACTCTACCCTCAACCCGAACGACGCCCTCGGTCTCGAGGTCGCCGATCACCGTCATGTCGCTGGCGATGATCGAGAAGGGTATCTGGTCGGTGCGCCGGCGCCGAAGCTCGTTGCCCTGCTCGTCCCGCGCCGGGCTGCTAAAGATCCCCATCAGCTTCCCTCCTTGACCATGGTTCGCGGATCGAGCGAGACGCCCTTCTGACGAATCTCGAAATGCAGGTGCGGCGCCGTGGAGCGCCCGCTGTTGCCGGAGAGACCGATCACCTGCCCCGGCGCCACCGAGGCACCCGGCTCCACCAAGATGCGGGAAAGGTGGCCGTACATCGTCTGGTACTCGTCGGGATGGTTCAGCAGGACGAAAAAGCCATACTCAGGGTCCTCACCCAGCTGGTGCACCGTCCCTCCACCCGCCGCCCGGACGATGCTGCCCAAGGCCACCGCGATGTCGATTCCGGGATGCGCTTCGTCACTGGTGCCGGTTCCCACTTGCCCGCGGGTGACATACCCCGGCTCGTCGAGCGGCCAGCGTCGCGGGATCGTGAGACCGACCGCAGGCCCGCGAGGAGCATCTGCCAACCGGGCAAGGACCGCGGGCGCCACCGGCAGCGCGGTCCCGACCGTCAGCGGGTCGCGGACGATGTCGCCGCCGATCATTTGACGCACCTGCGCATAGCGTGATTCGACGCTATCAAGCGCTGCGCTGAGCTGGCGCACCTTCGCGTTGTCCGCCTCGAGCCTGGTGACTTGGTGCTCCAGCCCCGGCACCCGGGCGGCCGCGCGGAGGAGGGGACCGTAGAGTGCGCCGAGGATGACCGCCGCGACCGCGGCGGCGGCCATGAAGGCGGTGCCCATCCTGAGCACCCACACCGGTACCCGGTAGGTCTGAGACTTGGTGGCACCGTCCGGCTGGATGACGATCGTCACCGCGCGGGAGGCGCGGGTCATCCCTGGAACGGCCGACCGAGGATCAGCTCGAGCAGGCGGGCGAGATCGTCGTTCGAGTAGTAGCTGAGGGTGAGGAAACCGCGGCCGCGGCGCCTGGTGGTCAGTCGCACGTCGGTGCCGAGGTGCTTGCGCAGGGCGTCTTCTACCCGACGGACGTCCGCGGTCACGGTCCGAACGGCGGAACGTGCCCGGCGTGGTGCCTGCTGCGGTTCGGCGGCAGAAGAGGCCGGCCCCTCACCCCGCACCCGCGCCTCCATCTCGCGCACCGACCAGCCCTGCTCCACCGCCTGATGCGCGAGCGCGATCATCGCCTCGGGTTCGGCAAGCGCGAGCAGCGCCCTCGCATGGCCCTCCGACAGCGCCCGCTCATGCACCATTGCCTGGACCTCGGCCGGAAGCTGGAGCAAGCGCAGAAGATTCGCGATCGTGGCCCGGTTCCGGCCCACGAGGCGTGCGATCTCGCCCTGTGGCAGCTTGAACTCCGCCGCCAGCCGCTGGTATCCGGCGGCCTCGTCGATCGGCGAGAGGTCGTCACGCTGCAGGTTCTCGATGAGCGCGAGTGTGAGCAACGTCTGGTCGTCCACGTCCTTCACGACTGCGGGAATCCTGGTCCAGCCAAGCCGGCCGGCAGCCCGCCAGCGACGCTCGCCCGCGATCAGCTCGTAGCCGCCGTCCCGGGGACGGACCAGCACGGGCTGCAGCAGCCCCGAGGCCTGAATCGAGGCGACGAGCTCATCCAGCGGTCCCTCGTCCATCCGGGTCCGGGGTTGGTAGGGATTGGGCTTGACGCTGGCCATCGGCAGCTCGCGCAGGGCGCCAGACGCCTCCGCCTGCTCGCGCGATACGGGTCCGAGCAGCGCCTCGAGCCCACGACCCAGCCGCCTCGTCTCGCTCATGTGGCCACCTCCGGCTGCGACTCAGGCGCCTCGCTCGCGACCACGTTCTCCACTCGGTGCATCAGCTCCTGCGCCACGGCGAGATAGCTCTTTGCTCCCACCGACTGCACATCGTAGAGGAGGATCGGCTTCCCGAAGCTCGGCGCTTCGGCGAGTCGCACGTTCCGCGGGATCGGGGTGACGAACACCTTGGCGCCGAAGTACTCCTTCGCGTCTTCGGCCACCTGTCGGCAGAGGTTGAGGCGGGCGTCGTACATCGTGAGCAGCACGCCGCTGATCGCGAGCCCCGGATTGAAGTTCTGCTGCACCAGCCGCACGGTATTGAGCAGCTGCGAGATCCCCTCGAGACCGTAATACTCGCACTGGATGGGGATCAGAACCGTGTTAGCCGCCGCGAGGACGTTCAGCGTGAGCAGGCCGAGGGAAGGCGGGCAGTCCACCACGATGTAGTCGTAGTCGCCTTCGATCGCGTCGATCACGCTGCGGAGTGCGGCCTCCCGATTCTCGCGATCGACGAGCTGCAACTCGGCGCCTACGAGGTCCTGCGTGGCGGGCAGCACCGAGAGGTGGGGGAGGCCCGGTACCGGAAGGATCACCTGGCGCGGCGACAGCCCCTCGACCATGGAGTCGTAGAGCGAGAGCTGCACCTCGTGCTTTACAATCCCGACGCCGCTGGTAGCGTTTCCCTGCGGGTCCGCGTCAACCAGAAGGGTGCGCCGCTCCGCAACGGCGAGCGATGCCGCGAGGTTGACGGCGGTCGTGGTCTTGCCGACGCCGCCCTTCTGGTTGGCGATAGCGAGGATATGGGCCATGACAGACTTAAGTTATTGTTATATAAGAACTTACAAGAATGACGCGTCGCGAGCCTGGTGGGAGCTCGGCGGCTGAGGCGACCCGTTCAATATAGGAAGAAGCCGGCCAGGTAGCCAAGTGCTTGCCGTTTCACGTGAAACAATCTGGCGCACGTTTCACGTGAAACTCGGCTCACAATTGCCGGAGTTTAAGAACTTCCATCACGAGGCTCTGGAGATCGCTCGGAGAGACTCCGGGGATCCGTCCGGCTTCGCCGAGGGACGTGGGCCGAGCCGAATCGAGCTTCTCCCTAGCCTCGAAGGAGAGGGTATTGAGCGAACGGTACTCGATTTCGCCAGGGAGCGCGAACTGCTCCATCCGCGCCAGGCGACTGGCGGCGGTCCGCTCCCGGGCGAGGTATCCCCGGTACTTCAGCTCGATGTCGGCCCATTCGGCAACCTCATCTTCGACATTCACCCCGGCGGCCCGTAGCAGCGCTGCGGCTGGAACGTTCGGACGGCGGCCCAGGTCCGCGACGCGCTGGCGCTCGCTGACAGAGTTGGAGCCGGCCGCTTCCAAGACGCCATTCGCCGACTCCGGCTCGAGGGAGGTGCAGTCCGCCAGCGCCAGCACCTCTTCCTCTCGCCGCAGGCGCGCCTCCGCGGCCCGCAGCTCGGCCGCGTCCAGGAGTCCGTTCCGCTCTGCCACGGGCAGGAGTCGGCGGAGCGCATTGTCCTGCCGAAGCAGCAGGCGGAATTCCGAGCGCGAGGTGAAGAGTCGGTATGGCTCGTCTACACCCCGGTGGACCAGGTCATCCGTGAGCACCCCGATGAAGGCGGTGTCCCTGGACAGCGTCAGCGACTCCCGGTCCAGGGCCCGGGCGGCGGCGTTGATTCCCGCGAGAGCCCCCTGGCCCGCGGCCTCCTCGTAGCCGGTCGTACCGTTCACCTGGCCGGCCAGAAA
>DAIPLK010000103.1:6727-10268 GCA_036769285.1 Gemmatimonadales bacterium
CGCGTCGGGAAATCTGACGATCTTGTCCTCGATCGACGGGCAGTAGCGTGGCCCGCGCCCGCTGATGGCGCCCCCGTACAGCGCCGACTCCTGGAGATGCCTCAGGACGATGTCGCGGAGCCGCTCATCCGACCGGGTGGCGTAGCAAGGCAACTGGGCCGGGTGCCGAGCACGCACGTGGAAGGAGAACCAATAAGGCTGGGCGTCTCCGTTCTGACGCTCGAGCCCGGTGAGGTCCACCGACCTACCGTCGATCCTCGGAGGAGTCCCGGTCTTGAAGCGTGACACTTTAAGACCAAGTTCCTCAATAGCTTGCATAATTTCCACCGACGGACTCTCACCCGCTCGTCCAGCAGGAAGCTGGGTGTCGAGGCCCAGGTGGATCCGCCCCCTGAGGAAGGTGCCGGCCGTGAGGACGATGGCCGGAGCGCGGAAGCGCCGGCCATCGAGAGTAACCACGCCCCGCACCGACCGACCCTCCGCGAGCAGGCTCGCGGCCGTGCCCTGAGCGAAGTCGAGTCGAACTAGACGTTCTAATATGCAACGTATCGCGCGCCGATACAGACCTCGGTCGCACTGCGCCCGGGGCGACCACACTGCCGGCCCCTTGGACCGGTTCAGCATTCGGAATTGGATCCGCGCCAGGTCGGTGGCGCGACCCATTACGCCACCGAGCGCGTCCACCTCGCGCACTACGGTCCCCTTGGCGATGCCGCCGATCGCCGGATTGCATGACATCTGGCCGATCGTTTCGAGGTTCTGCGTGAGCAGCAGCGTGCGGGCGCCGGCCCGCGCGGCCAGTGCCGCCGCCTCGGTTCCCGCATGCCCCCCTCCGATGACGATGACGTCGTAGCGGTCGCTCATGACGACAACCTCTGGCACGGTTGGGCGCCGAATCCTATCTTAGCGCCGTCGCCCCCTCCCTCAGCGCCTATGCCCTATCGGATCAAGATCGACCGCGGCCTCTGCACGGGCTACGCCGAGTGTGTCGGCATCGCGCCCGAGGTGTTCCAGCTCGGGGACGACAACATGTCGAACGTCATCGACCCCGAGGGGAGCGACGACGAGATGATCCTCGACGCGGCACGTGCCTGCCCCGTGGACGCCATCACCCTGATCGATGAGTTCGAAGAGCAGGTGTGGCCCCAGTAGCTGGGCCACGCCTGCTCTCTGGTCTATCGGAGAAAGTCGACGAGCCGGTGGATGCTCGCCACCTCACCAGCGGGCACTAGTAGATCCCGGTGCTCGGGCCGGATCCCGAACTTGTCGCAGCGACGCAGGAATTCTTCCTTCGAGGCGCCCGCCGACTTCTCATCGTGCACGCCGACGTCGTGCAGGTGCACCCCGCGCTCATCCTGACTGTCGAACCGCCCGACGTAGGTCCTGGGCCCGTGGGTCTCGAGCACGACGGTGATGCCGTGCAGCTCCTGATGACCCGGATGGAAGACGTGTCCCGCCACCGGCGCCCCGCTCAGACCGTCGCCGCGCAATGGCGGTCGAACACGGCCGTGAGGTCCGCCGCGATCGACTGAGGCGAGCGCCCCTCGATCTGGTGGCGGTGAACGAAGTGCACAACCTCGCCGTCGCGCAGCAGTGCCATGGACGGGCTGCTGGGCTGGAACTCGGCGAAATACTGGCGCGCCCGGGCGGTCGCGTCCACGTCCTGCCCCGCGAAGACCGTGACCAGCTGTTGGGGGCGCACCCCGTGCTGCAGCGCGAGGCGCAGCGCTGGCCGCGCATTCCCCGCGGCGCAGCCGCACACGGAGTTCACGAAGACGAGCATGGTGCCCCTATGGTCACCGATCGCGGCATCCACCTCGGCCGCTGTGGTGAGCTCGCGGGCACCCATGCGGGTCATCTCTTCGCGCATCGGCGCGACGAGGGCGGGATTGTACGGCATTCCACCGACTCCTTGAGATAGGGGGTTTGGCGCTCAAGCGGACGGGTGGTCAGGTTTGTCCGACTGCCCGCCTTCCAGCGCCGCCTTCAGTGTGTGCCACGAGAGGCTGGCGCACTTCACGCGTACCGGGAACTCCGACACGCCGGAGAACACGGCGAGCTTGCCCAGAGTTTCCGATTCCCCAGCGGGGAGCCTCCCGGTCACGAGCTTGTGAAACCGCTGGAACAGGGCCTCCGCCTCCTGCCGGGTCTTTCCTTTCACGGCCCCGGTCATGAGCGACGCCGACGCCTTCGAGATGGCGCAGCCGGCTCCCTGGAAGCTCACGTCGCCGATCACCTCGCCGTCCATGCGCACCCAGACTGTGAGGTGATCGCCGCAGAGCGGGTTGTGCCCCTCGGCGTGGCGGGCGTCGTCGTCCATCGCCCGGTAGTTCCGGGGGGAGCGATTGTGCTCCAGGATGACGTTCTGGTACAGCTCGCTCAGGCTCGCCATCAGGCGAACAGCGTCCGGGCCCGGCGGAGGCCGCGTGCGAGGGCGTCGATCTCGTCCCGGGTATTGTAGAAGGCGAACGAGGCCCGGGCGGTGGCCGGCACGCCGAAGTGCTGCATCACCGGCTGCGCGCAGTGGTGGCCGGTGCGGATGGCGATCCCGTCGTCGTCCAGGACGGCGCCCACGTCGTGTGGATGCACGCCCTCCACCACGAACGAGAGGACACTCGCCTTCTGCCGCGCGGTCCCGATGAGGCGGATGCCGTCGATCTCGCGCACCCGCTCGGTGGCGCAGGCCAGCAGCTCCTCTTCCCACGCGGCGATGGCCTGGCGTCCCACGGACTCGACATAGTCGAGCGCCGCCGCGAGACCGATGACTTCGGCGATCATCGGCGTGCCGGCCTCAAACCTGGCGGGCGGCTCGGCGAACGTGCTGCGCTCGAGGCTGACGGTCTCAATCATGTCGCCGCCGCCCTGCCAGGGCGGCATCCGCTCGAGCAGCGCCGCGCGCCCGTACAGCGCGCCGACACCGGTCGGACCAAAGAGCTTGTGCCCCGAGAAGGCGAAGAAGTCGCAGCCGAGCGCCTGCACGTCCACCGGCAGGTGTGGCGCCGACTGGGCCCCATCCACCAGCGTCACCACACCCAGCGCGTGCGCCCGGGCCACCAGCTCCCGCACCGGGTTGATCGTCCCGAGTGCGTTGGAGAGATGCGCGACCGCCAGCAACCGGGTGCGCTCGCCCAGCAGCCGGTCGAAGGCGTCGAGGTCGAGCTCACCGGCATCGGTGATCGGGACCGCCCGCACCGTCGCCCCCGTCTGCGCGGCGAGCAGCTGCCAGGGCACGATGTTGGAGTGGTGCTCCAAGCCGGTGATCAGGATTTCGTCACCCGCGCGCAGCTCGCTCCGGCCCCAGCTCTGCGCGACCAGGTTGATCGCCTCGGTGGTGCCTCGGGTGAACACGATCTCGCGGGGAGAAGCGGCGTTGAGGAACCCGGCGACCCGCTCGCGGGCAGCCTCGTAGGCCACGGTGGCGCGGTCGCTCAGATAGTACACGCCGCGATGGATATTGGCGTTTTCGGCCGAGTAGAAGCGGGTGATGGCCTCGATGACGGAGCGGGGCTTCTGGCTGGTGGCGGCGTTGTCGAGGTAGACG
>DAIPLK010000104.1:0-10139 GCA_036769285.1 Gemmatimonadales bacterium
CCGGCCGACGCCGGCCACGTCGGTCGGCGGCACCCGGACCGAGCCGCCCAGCGACTGGGCCAGCGCCGTCTGCCCCCCGCAGTCGCTGACCGCGAAGTAGACCAGCCAGTTCGGCGGGACCGCGCCCCACTCCGGGGCAATTGCCATCATCCCGCCCCGCGGCGCGCCCTCGTAGGCAAACATCGTGTAGCTGGTGGCGCCCATGGGCCGGGTCTCGGCACTCCAGCCCAGCAGCGACATGTAGAAGGCGCCCGCTCGGGCGACATCCGTCGTGGCGAGCTCGTTCCAGCAGATCGACCCCGGCTCCCCGGCGATTCCGGCACCCGCATGGCGTCGCGGCTCCCACAGCGCGACCACCGCCCCCGTCGGATCCTGCACCATCGCCATCCGGCCCACGTCCAGCACATCGAACGGATCCATCAGCACGGTGCCGCCCAGCTCCTTCGCGCGCCGGGCGACGTCGTTGACATGCCCGACGGAGATGTACGAGAGCCAGTGCGGTGGCGCGCCCTGCTGGGCGGGGTCCTGCTGATAGAGCGCGGCCACGGCGCGCCCCTCGAGGTTGAGCATCGTGTAGACCGCATCCGGGCCCATCGGCCGGTCCTCGGCGATCCACCCGAAGAGCGACGTATAGAAGCGCTTGGCGGCGGCGGCGGCGGGTGTGCCGAGGTCGGCCCAGCAGAACGTCCCCGGCGCGTAGGAATCGATCACGGGCATGCGATACCTCCTGGGGCTGTGCGTCGCGGTGGGAGAGAGATCGGGGGCCGCGGGCCTCCAGTTACCGGACGGATGCCGTTGGATCGGGTTTCATGGCGAGGAGGATCGCGAGGGCGATGAAATCGTACAGCGCATGGGCGACGATCGGCACCAGCAGATTGCCGCTGGCGAGGAACGCCCACCCGAGGTAGGCGCCCACGATCCCGGCGAGGACGGCATAGGCGGGAGTGAGCCAGTGCGCGAGACCGAAGCCCGCGGCCGTGATGGCGACCGCGGCCCAGGCCGGCAGCCGCACGGCGAGCGCCGTCTGGACGACGCCCCGGAACAGCGCCTCCTCGCCCAGCCCGGCGAGTGCCGCGACCAGCGCGAGCTCCGCGGCCGTGCTGCCGGCGAAGAGCGGGGCCATCCGCTCCTCGACCAGGCGCACCATCCGCACGACCGGCGGGAACCGCGTGCGGAGGCACCAGCCGAGCCCCAACAACAGAGGGGCCGTGGCCGCGAATCCCCAGGCCAGGCCCCTCCAGCTCCACGCGAGCGCCGCGAACGGCGGAGCGCCCACCCAGGCGCCCAGCGCCAGCGCCGCCACGACCAGCCCGCCCTCGGCGAGCGCCGCGAGCCGCACCGCGCGGCCGCGGGGGAAGTCGCCGCCTACTTCGCGCGCTCCAGGTAGACCCCGTCGCGGGGGTTCACCCGCACCCGCTCGCCCTCGCTGATGAACTCGGGGACCTGGATGGTCACCCCGTTGCTCAGCTTGGCCGGCTTGGTGCTCGCGGTCTTGGTCGCGGTCTTCATGATCGGCGCCGTCTCCACCACCTCGAGCTCGGCGGTGGAGGGCAGCAGGATCGCGATCGGGCGGCCGTTCAGCCACTCGGCCTGAAAGTTCATCCCCGACTCGAGCCACTGGGCCTGGTCGCCCACGACCTCGTCGTCGAGCGTATACTGTTCGTAGCTCTCCGAGTCCATCACGTGGACTCCATTGGCGTCCCGATACATCACCTGCATGTCCTTCGTGTCGAGCCGCGCGTCCTCCACGAATTCGGTGGCGCTCAGCCGGGTGTCGAAGGTGTTCCCGCTGGTGAGGTTCCTGAGACGCACCTGCACGAAGGCGCGCAGGTTGCCCGGAGTGCGGTGCTGGAAATCCATGACGCGGCACGGCTGTCCGTCGATCATGAGAACGTGGCCGCGGCGGATGTCGCTTGCCTTCATCGGTCTGCTGCTCCGGAGAACGGTCAGCCGGCGGATGCTCGGGGGTGGGCACCGCGGACGTGGAATGTACACGGAGGCGGGCGAACCTCCAGCCGGCCCCGCAAGCGAGGCTCCCCATGGCTGGTGAGACGGTGCCATCCCATTCCCATCCGGCCATCCGGCTGGTGCCGTGGCGCGGGGTCGAGCGCCGGGACCGGCTCGCATCCTGGCGGAACAACGTCGGCGCCCCGGTGGCGCTCGACCTTGTGCGCGCCGAGCCGCTGGCGCCGCTCACCAGCCTGGCCGTGCTGAGCTGGAATCTGTGGATCGGGCATGGACGGCTCGAGGCGGTGGTCCGCCGCATCCGGGAGACGACGGACGCCCCGCTGGTGGCGCTGGTGCAGGAGGCCTACCGGTCGGATGAGACCCTTCCCACTCGAGCCGCGCGGCGCGCCGACCGGCGGGCGGCGGGCGGGTTCCGCTCGCGGGCCCGTCCCCGCCGTGACATCGTCGAGGCCGCGCGCGCCCTGTCCCTCAACCTCCGGTACGTCCCGTCCATGAGGAACGGCACCGGCCCCAGCGATCGCGGCAACGCCATCCTCTCCGATCTCCCCTTCGGGGAGACCTGGGCATTCGAGCTGCCGCTCGTGCTCCAGCGGCGGGTGCCGATCGAGGCCACGATCCTCCTGCCTGGCGGGCCGCTGCACCTGGTGACCGCGCACCTCGATCCGCGCGGCCCGCCGGGCGCAGCCTGGCTCGGCGTGGCGGGCCGCGCGCGGCAGACCGAGTACCTCGTCGAGCAACTCGGCGGCGACCTGGCCGTCCTCGGCGCCGACCTCAATCTCGGCCGCGGCCGGCGCGAGCGCAGCTGGCGCCTGCTGCACGAGGCGGAGTTCGTCACCGGCGTGCCGCCGGTCGTGCCGCACTGGACCCATACCTTCCACGCCACGCCCCGCCTGACGCTGGACTACATCCTGCTCCGCGACCGGACCGGCCGGGTGGCGCACGCCCGCGTCGAGCGCATGGACGAGCACGAGCGGGACCGCGGTCCGACGGTGTTCGGCTCCGACCACCACCCGCTCCTCGCCCGCCTCGACTTCCACCCCCATGCCGGGGATCGCCCATGATCGAGTGGCTCGGCCTCGACCTCCCCTGGTGGGCCTGGGCGCTGATGGCCATCGGCGTCGTCGCGCTCGTTTCCGTCATCGGCGCGCTCTTCCTGCCCGACTGGGAGGAGCCCGACTACACGCTCGGCGTGGACGCGGAGCCGGGGTCCGACGCGTTCGTCGAGGCCGCGGGTGCATTCCTGAACAACCCCGTGTGCCGGGGCGGCGAGGTCGAGCTGCTGCAAAACGGCGACGCGTTCTATCCCGCCATGCTCGGGGCGATCCGCGCCGCGCGCGCGACGGTCAACTTCGAGGTGTACATCTTCGCGCCCGACGAGATCGGCCGGCAGTTCATGGAGGCGTTCATCGAGCGCGCCCGCGCGGGGGTCGAGGTCCGGCTGCTGCTGGACTGGTTCGGCTCGCTCGCGCTCAAGGCGGCGCATCGGACGGAGCTCGCGCGGGCCGGCGTGCGGGTGGAGCTGTTTCGGCCCTTCAACCTGAGGAACTTCGTGCGCATGTATCGCCGGACCCACCGCCGCGCCATCGTCGTAGACGGGCGGGTGGCCTTCACCGGCGGCGCCGCCGTCTCGAAGAAGTGGATCGGCGACGTGCGCACCCCGCACGAGTGGCGCGACAGCATGACCCGGGTGACGGGCCCGCTCGCCGCCGGCATCCAGGCGGCGTTCGTCGAGAGCTGGGTGTACTGCACCGGCGAGGTGCTCGCCGGCGACCGATTCTTTCCGTCAATGGCGCCGGGGCCGGGCCCGCGCGGCGTCTCGGTCGTGAGCTCGCCGTCCGAGGCCCAGCAGCCAATCCGCCACCTCTTCTGGCTGAGTTTCGCCAACGCGAGGCGCCGGCTCTGGCTCTGCAACTCCTACTTCATCCCCGACCCGCGCCTCCGGAAGGCGGTGATCGACCGCGCACGGCGTGGTGTGGACGTGCGCATCCTGGTTCCGGGCAACCACACCGACGCGATCCCGGTGCAGTTGGCGGGCCGGTCGTTCTACGACGAGCTGCTGGCGGCGGGAGTGAGGATCTTCGAGTATCAGCCGGCCATGATGCACGCCAAGACGCTGGTGGTGGATGATCGCTGGTCGGTCATCGGCTCGGCGAATCTGGATGAGCGCAGCATGGAGTTGAACGAGGAAAACGTGGTGGGCATCGCCGACGAGGGACTCGCCCGCGCCATCGCGGACGGCCTCGAGGCGGATTTCGCGCGGTCGCGCGAGGTCACGCTGGAGCAGTGGCGGCGGCGGCCGGTGTGGCAGCGCGCGCTCGAGGCGATGGCCAAGATCCTGATCGAGCAGTACTGACGTGCGCCCCGCGCCGGCACCAGACCGCCCCGGGTCACCAGTCCCGATCTCCCGTCGCTCCCTTCTCGCTCCGCCGCCCCTCGTGGCTGGCCAGTTGCTCGCGCTGCACCGCCTCCAGCAGCTGGCGTGCCTGGTCGGCGTCGAGCTCCTCGACGGACTCCCCCTCCCCCGCCCCGTAGCCGCCTCCGGCCATCGCGCCCGACGCGGCGTCCGGGTTCCCCTCGTACCCGGGCACGTTCATGTTGCCGCGGCCGTAGTCGGCCGCTCGCCCGCGGCCCGAGGATCCGCCCGCCATCCGGTCCTCCTCCAGCCGCTGCAGCGCGATCTCCAGGTTCCACTTGGCGTCCTGGTCGGCCGGATCGAGCCGTAGCGCTTCCTCGTAGGCGGCGACCGCGTCGAGCAGGAGCTGGCTCCGCTCCGGCGCTTCCTCCGCCGCGCGCACGAGCGCGTTCCCCAGGTTGAACACGCTCGGCTGGCGAAGCGTCACCGACCTCGCCGCCGCGAGGCGGTAGCGGGCCGCCGCATCCTCGTAGCGCCGCATGCGGTAGTACGCGTTGCCCGCGTTGTACGCCCGGACCGGCGTGCTGTCCGCGGCGAGCGCCAGGTCGAGCGCCTGCGCCGACGCGGCGAAGTCACCCGACGCGTAGAGTCGCTCGCCCTTCCGCGCATCCAGCGAGCCGCGCGAGCAGCCCGATCCCAGGAGCAGCAGCAGGGGCAGGGTCGCGGCGGCCACCGCACGCGCCCTGACCGCCGGCGGCGTCTCGACACGACGTCGTCGGGTGGCGAGCGCCGCGAGCGCTCCGTCGGCCAGCAAGGCCGCCACTGCCAGCGCGAGCGGCCACTGAAAGCGATCGGCGCGCTCCCCCGACTTCAGCGCCGACAGCGTGCGGGAGCGGACCTTCGAGAGCGCCGCCCCGAGGCTCTTGCGGTCCTCCGCGCGGTCGGCGCGCGCGTAGGCGCCGGCGGTCAGCTTGGCCACCTGCCGCAGATCGTTCTCCTCCAGCCGGGAGATCGCGATGCGGCCGATGTGGTCCCGGTGGAATTTCTCCGGCGCCTCGGAGCTGTCCGCCGGCACGGGGCCGCCGCCCGTCGTTCCCACGCCCAGCGCGAAGACGGGGATCCCTTCGGCCCGAAGGCTCGCCGTTGCCGTCTCGAGGTCGCCCTCCCCCGTCTCGCCGTCGCTGACGAGGAGAACGGCCCGGTGCCCGCGGTCGCCCTCGTGCTCGAACACCTTTCCCGCCGTCGCGAGCGCGGTGCCGATGTCCGTCGCGGGATCACCGAGGTCATCGGGGCTCGCGGCGTCCAGGAACAGCCTGAGCGCCGCGTGGTCCGACGTGAGCGGCAGCTGGAGGAACGCGCTGCCGCCGAAGACGATGAGCCCCACGCGGTCACCCGGAGAGGCGGATATCGTCTCCCACGCCGCGACCTTCGCGGCCGCGAGGCGGCTCGGCGACACGTCGGTCACCGTCATCGAGCGGGAGAGGTCGAGCACCAGGAGCACGTCGCGTCCGGTGCGCGCCAGCTCCGCCTGCCGCTCGCCGAGTTGCGGCCGCGCCAGAGCGACCAGGCCGAGGGCCAGCGCGGCGAGCTGCAGCCAGGCGCGGCGTCCCGCGACCCGCGTGTCGCCGAGGGTCGAGCTGCGCGCCAGCACCGCCGGCTCGCCGAATTCCCGCAGCTCCGCCTCGCGCCGGCGCACGCCCCGGAATACCGCCCGCGCGGCGAGCGGCACCGCCACGAGCGCGACCAGCAGGACGAGCGGCCAGACGAAGCTCACGGCAGGCTCCGGAACCGGGTGGCGCCCAGCACCAGGCCGGCGGCCAGGAGGACGAGCCCCGGCGCGAGGGCGTAGACGTACAGCTCGCGGTAGTCGCGCGTCTCGCTGATCTTGACCTCCTGCCGCTCGATGGGGTCGATCGCCTGGAGGATCTGCTCGAGTGTCTCCGGGTCGGTGGCGCGGAAGTACTTCCCGCCGCTCCGATCGGAGATCCGCTTGAGGATGGCCTCGTCCCCGGTGGTGAGGCGGTCCGGCACGCGCCCGCCCGAGCGCCAGATGAACTGCTTGTCGGGGCCGGTCGTGTCGGCCGCGCTCACGCCAATCGTGTGGATCCGGACGCCGATCGCGCGCGCCGCCTCCGCTGCGACCAGCGGCGAGGGCTTGCCGGTGTTGTTGGCACCGTCGGTGATCAGCACGATGACGCTGGCCTTCGACGGGAGATCCTTGAGCTGGGTAAGACACATCGTGAGCGCGGTGCCGATCGCCGTCCCGTCCGGCAGCATCCCGATGTCGATCCGGCCGAGCATGCGTTCGAGGAGGTCGGTGTCCGGGGTGAGCGGCGCCTGCAGGAACGCGCGGCCAGCGAAGATGACCAGGCCGAGGAGATCGCCCTGGCGATCTCGGGTGAAGTCGCCGAGCACCTTCCGCGCGACCATCAGGCGGTTGCCGGGCTTGAAGTCGCCCGCCTTCATGCTGCTCGAGATGTCGAGCGCAAGCATGATGTTGCGCGACTTGCTCCGGATCTGCCGCAACTCGTGCGGCAGCTGCGGGCGCGCCAGCGCCATGATCAGCAGCACAAGGCCGAGCAACCGCAAGGCCTCGGGCAGCCAGGGCCAGCGGCTCCGGCGCGTCACCGGCGCGCCGGCAAGGAAGCCAAGGCCCGGAAAGCCGATCCGCTCCACCGGCGGCCGGCGGCGGCGGCGCCAGCGCGACCAGGCCCAGCCGGCCGGCACGAGCAGCAGGAGCAGGTACGCCGGGTCAGCGAACCGCATGGAGCGCCTCCCCGGCGGGAGTGGTCTCGCGCCAGCGCGCGAGGAGATCGCGGGCGTGGCCCAGAAACGCGGAGGCCGCCGCGGCGTCCGGTCGCCGGCGCGCGAACTTCACCAGATCCGCCTCGTCGAATACCGAGTCGTACCGTTGGCGGAGGCTTGCGTCGAGCAGCCACGCCGGAAGCGACGACCGGAGTTCTGTGGTGGTCCGCTCCCGCGCCGGGATCCCTTCCGCCGCTTCGAGGTAGTCCCGGAGCGCGTCGGCAACCGCCTGGTAATGCCACGCCACGTCGGCGCCTGCGCCCCACCCCGCGCCCTCGATCTCGGCGAGCCGGCCAACCGCGACGGCGAACGGATCGGGCGCCGCGGCCGGCGGCCCCACGTCGAACGTGGCGAGGGCCGGGGCCGGCACGAGCATCCCGCGCCGGCGCCGCCGGAACGCCCATAGCGCCAGCGCGAGGGCCAGAGCCACACCGGCCACCAGCCGGGGATCGGGGCCCGGCACCTCGACGATCTCCCTGATGTCGCGCAGGGTCGGGCCGCCGCCAGCGCTGAGGACGGGGAGGATCTCGATCGGCACGGGCTCGCTCCGCATCGTGCCGTGGAGGATCACGGCGCCGCGCCGGAAATCGATTACGAAGCCGGGAATGGTCTGGCGGCCCGGCCGGTAGAAGGCGATCCGGGCATGCGCCTCGAGCACGAGGTTCGCCACCGGGCGCATCGAGTCCACCGACAGGAGCCGCACGCCACCTGCCAGCACGGCCTCCGGGTGGGCCACTTGCTCAAGCAGCGCGTCACCCTCGTGCTGGCGCAGCACCAGCCGCAACGTCACCGGATCGCCGACGGTGATACGGCCGGAGTCGGTGAGCACCTCGAACGTCTGGGCTCGGACGGGGGCGGCGAGCAGGCAAGCGAACAGCGCGGCAGCGGTCACGCCGACGGACAGGCGAGTCATCCTGAGCGCGGACCGAGTCATCCTGAGCAAAGCGAAGGAGCCCATGCAGGAGCATGCCCCCTTCGCTCTGCTCAGGGTGACTCCCGGGGCCTTGCCGACACCGCCCAGCCTCACCGCCAGCCCTCCCCCACCGGCTCTACTGGCGCCGCGAGTATCCCCATCTGCGTGGCTCTCCACCACCCCAGCAGGTCCCTAGCCGCGTGGAGGAACTCGGCGGCTTCCTCCGCCCCCGGCCGCCAGTGCGCGAACTTCACCAGGTCGGCCTCCTCGAACACGTCCTCGTATCGGCGGCGCACGCTGCCGACGAGCAGTCCGGGCGGCATCATCCAGCGCAGCTCCGACGTCGTACGCTCGCGGGCCGGTACGCCGTACGCTTCCAGGTAGTCACGCAGCGCATCGGTGATCCGCTCATAGTGGCACGCCACCTCCCGCTCCGCCCAGCGCTCGGCCTCGATGGCGCCCAGCCGGTCGAGGGCGATCCCGTACGGATCCAGCGGCGGTGGCGGAGCAGCGCTCGGGACGCTGGCATGCACCGGAACGGCGGGCGAAGTCCGGTGCCGCGCGCGCCGGGCGAGCCACCCCGCCGCGGCCAGCACGCCGAGGCCGAGCGCCAGCTCGAGCGGATCCGGGCCGGGCGGCCGCACCGGCTCCTTGATGTCGCGCAGCGTGCCCGAGGAGGCGACCTGGAGCACCGGGGCGATCTCGACCGTGGCGCTGTCGCTGAAGAGCGTGCCGCGCGAGAGCCCCTTCACCGACCGCATGAACGGCAGCTGAAAGATCGGCACCGGCTGCCGGCCCGGCCGGTAGAATGCGATGCGCGCGTGGCCGGTGAAGATCCGGTCGGGCTGTCGCTGGAGCTTCTCAACGGAGAGAATGCGGACCCAGTCGGGTGGCGTGAGCGCCGGCCGGGGCATGGTGTCGAACAGGAGATCGCGCTCGTCGAGCCGGACCCGGAAGCGGATCGTGACCGGGTCGCCCACCGTCGCACGGCCGGCTTGAGGAGTGACCTCCCAATGCTGGCCGTGGACCTGGGCGGCGAGCGGGCGGGACGGCAGGCCGGCGAGGACGGCAAGGAGCGCGATGCAAGCCTCACCCCGAGTCATCCTGAGCGAAGCGAAGGAGCCATCACCAGGCATGGCCCTCTTCACTGCGTTCAGGGTGACTCGTCCGCCCCTCCCAGCGTCGCGACCCCTCATCGCCACAGCATCCGCTCCCGCTGCCGGAAGAACGCCAGCAGCGGCTCCGCGTACGAGCGCCCGGTCTCCAGCCGCAGGAGGTCCGCGCCCTGCTCCCGCAGCCCGCGCTCGAGCGCGCGGTCGAACTCGGCGCTGCGCCGGGCGAAGTATGCCCGTACGCCTTCGTCTCCCGTATCGATCCGCCGCCATGCGTCCGTCTCCGGGTCCCAGAGCGTAACAATCCCGGTCGCGGGCAGCTCGCGCTCGCGCGGGTCCACCAGCTGGAGCCCGACCACGTCGTGCCGCCGCGACAGGCGGGCGAGCACCGCCTCGTACCCCGTGGCCATGAAGTCGGAGAGGATGAAGATCACGGCGCGCCGCCGCAGCGTTGGCTCCAGCTCGGTGAGCGTGGCGCCCAGGTCGGTAGCGGTGCCCTCCGGGCGGAACGCGAGCAGATCGCTGATGAGCCGGAGGACGTGCCGGCGGCCCTTGGCGGGCGTGAGATGGTACTCGATCCGGTCGGTGAAGAAGATCGCGCCGATCCGGTCGTTGTTCCGCGCCGCCGCCAGCGCCAGCACTGCCGCGACCTCGGTGCCCAGCTCGCCCTTGGTGCGGAGCCGGCTGCCGAACCCGCCCGACGCGCTGAAGTCCACCACGAAGATGACGGAAAGCTCCCGTTCCTCGAGGTAGCGCTTCACGTAGGCGGCGCCGAGTCGGGCGGTGACGTTCCAGTCGATCGTGCGGATGTCGTCGCCCGGCTGGTACTCGCGCACCTCGGCGAACTCGACTCCGCGGCCGCGGAACGCGCTCGAGTACTCGCCCGCGACGATGTCCCGTACGAGGTGGCGGGTGGTGATCTCGATCCGCCGGACCTCGCGCGTGACTTCCTCGGGGGTCATGGCACCGGCACCGCCTCGAAGATCCG
>DAIPLK010000105.1:0-10115 GCA_036769285.1 Gemmatimonadales bacterium
AGCCGTCCGGCGAGCTGCACATCGGCAACTGGCTTGGCGCGGTGCAGAACTGGGTCACCCTCCAGCAGAGCTACGACTGCATCTATTGCGTCGTGGATCTGCACGCGATCACCGGCAAGTACGAGCAGGGGACTCTCGCGCAGCGCACCCGTGACATGGCGATCGGCCTGCTGGCGTCGGGCATCGATCCGGGGCGCGCAGTCCTGTTCGTGCAGTCGCACGTACCCGAGCACTCGGAGCTTCAGTGGCTGCTCAACACGATCACGCCGATCGGCGAGCTGGAGCGGATGACACAGTTCAAAGATAAGTCGCAGCGCTTCGAAAGTGTCCCGGCCGGGCTGCTCAACTATCCCGTGCTCATGGCCGCGGACATCCTGCTCTACCGGGCCGACCTCGTGCCGGTGGGCGAGGATCAGACCCAGCACCTCGAGCTGACCCGCGACATCGCCCGGAAGTGGAACGCGGAGTTCGGCGGCGGCGAAGACTATTTCCCCGAGCCCAAGCCGCTCCTCACCGAGGCCAAGCGGATCATGGGACTCGACGGCCAGGCCAAGATGTCGAAGAGCCTGGGCAACACGATCGGGCTGCTGGACACGCCGGAGGAGATCTGGCAGAAGCTTCGTCCCGCGGTGACCGATCCGGCGCGCGTCACCAAGAAGGATCCCGGCACGCCGGAGATCTGCAACCTCTACCACCTGCACCGGTACTTCTCGCCGCCGGAGACGGTCGCTGTCGTGGCGGAGAACTGCCGCGGGGCGAAGTGGGGCTGCCTCGACTGCAAGCGGGTGCTGGCCGATAACATGATCGCGACACTCGCCCCCATCCGAGCGCGCGCCCTCGAGCTGCAGGCGCAGCCGGGCCGGGTGGATGAGATCCTGGGCGACGGGGCCGCCGCGGCGCGGCGCATCGCGGGCGAGACGATGCGGGAGGTGCGGGGACTGATGGGGTTGCTGCCGGCGTCGGCGAAGACGGCGTTAGGATGACGTTGTGAGTCTCCCTGAACGGAGCGACGAGGCTCAGGGTGATTCCTCCCGAGTTTCCGTATGAGGATGAGCATGGAAAAGATCATCAAGGCGGCCGTCGAGCGCGGGGCGTCTGACCTGCACATCAAGGCCGGCGACGTCTTCCGGGCGCGGATCAACGGGAAGCTCGTGCCGCTCACCAAGCAGCGGCTGACGCCGGACCAGACCCGCGCGATCGCGCTGAAGCTGATCAGCAGCGACGAGGACCGGGCCAAGATCGACCGCCTGCGTGACTTCGACTGCTCGTGGGGAATGCCGGGCGTCGGCCGATTCCGGGTGAACGTGTTGCGGCAGCGTTCGTCGTTCATGATCGTGATGCGGGTGATCCCGTTCACCGTCCCCACCATCGAGTCACTCGGGCTGCCCGCGGTGCTGGCTCAGGTGGCGGAGGCGGAGCGGGGATTGGTGCTGGTGACGGGCGTGAGCGGGAGCGGGAAGAGCTCCACGGTGGCCGCGATGGTGCAACAGATCAACCGCACCCAGCACAAGCACGTGGTGACGATCGAGAACCCGATCGAGTTTCTGCACCGGGACCTGAACTGCTCCATCACGCAGCGCGAGGTCGGGGTGGACACGGACAGCCTCGCGATTGGCCTCCGCGCAGCCCTGCGGCAGGACCCCGACGTGGTGGTGCTGGGCGAGATCGCCGACGCGGATACCATCGACACCGCGATCAAGGGCGCCGAGACCGGCCGCCTCGTCATCGCCACCATGCCAGCTCCCGACGCGGTGACCACCATCGAACGGCTCCTCACGGCGCTCCCGCGCGAGGAGCGCGAGATCGGCCGCATGCGTCTGTCGGAGGCGCTCCGGGCGATCATCTCGCAGCAGCTGCTGCCCCAGAAGGGCGACAAGGGCCGCGTCGCGGCTGTGGAGGTGCTCGTCACCACGCCGGCCGTGCGCCATTGCCTGAAGGACGCCTCCCGCAGCGGTGAGCTCCGCCGTCTCATGGCCGACGGCCGGAAGCAGCTCGGCACCCAGACGTTCGAGCAGCACGTCAACGAACTGGTCTCGGCGGGCCTGATCACCGCCGAGACCGCCAAGGCAGCGCTCTCGCTCATCGCTCCGGGACCCACCCCCAAGCGGGGCTCCAAGCAGGCCGCGTCCTCCTGACGCGGCATTCGATGCCGACCCTCGAGCAGACCATGGGCCGCGTGCTCGCCCTCCCACGGGAGGCGGGGACTCCGGCCGCCGCGGCGGCCCGCGACCTGGTGGCCGCGCATCTGGAAGCGCTGGGCTACCGGGTGGAGCGCCAGCGCTTCTCGTTCTCGCCATCGAGCCTCAAGAGCTTTCCCGTCTTCGGCGCGGGTCTCGGCGGCCTGGCGCTGCTGCTGCTCCCGCTGCTGACCAGTGCACGCGCCCCCGGCTGGGCGGCCATGCTGGTGGCCGCCGGCGGGCTCGGCGCGCTCGCCGCGACCGCACTCGGGATCGGTTTCGGGTGGTTGTCACTCGGCGGCCCGGCACGGGAGGACGCCAATCTGATCGCGACCCGGGGCGGGGCAACGGTCCGCCGGTGGATCGTCGCGCATCTCGATACCAAGGCACAGGCCCAATCGATGGCCGGCCGGCTGGTGGCGGTCTGGGTGATCGGGCTCGCGGTCGCCGGTCTCCTCGCGCTGGCGGTCGTGCGGCTCCGGGGCCCGGTGCCGGTCCCGCTGGCGGGAAGCGGGGCAGCGCTTGCGGTCGCGGCCGGCGCGCTGGCGGGGCGCGCCCGTCTCCGCGGCACCTCGCCCGGCGCACGTGACAACGGGACCGGCGTCGCGGCGGCGCTCGCAGCGGCCGAGCGGCTCGACGACGAGGGCACGGCGATCCTGATCACTGGCGCCGAAGAGTTCGGGCTGGTCGGCGCGCGGGTGTTCGCGGCACACGACCCCGAGCGGCTGCGGGACGCGGTCGTGGTGAACCTGGACACCATCGACCAGGAGGGGGAGCTTGCCCTAGTGAGTCACGACGGCCGCGGCTCCGCCCTGGCGCGCCGGGAGGCGCCGCGCCTCACGGCCGCCGGGCTCGGGCCGCGCCTCCGGCGGCTGCCGGTGGGCATCCTGACCGACAGCCTGCCCTTCGCGCGGGCGGGGGTGCCGGCGATCACGATCGGTCGACTCACCTGGCGCACCCTCCGCACCATCCACACCCCGCTTGACACCCCGGACCGGCTTTCGCTCGAGACCGCGACGCGGGTGGGACGGGCGCTCGCCGCGAATTGACTGTTGGCTCGCGCGCGCATAGTTTTCCCCGAGGATTCTGGAGCCCCGTGAGGGGCTCTTTTCGTTGCGGAAGCCGGGGAGCCGACATGTTCGACGCGAAGACCGCCTGCGTGGTGGTCGTCGGGGCGCAGTGGGGAGACGAAGGCAAAGGCAAGCTGGTCGACGTGCTGGCCGAACAGGCCGACTTCGTCGTCCGCTACCAAGGGGGCGCGAACGCGGGCCACACCGTGGTCATCGGCGACTCGCACTTCATCCTGCGCCAGATCCCGTCGGGCATCCTGCACGCCAATGTCACCTGCATCGTCGGGAACGGCGTCGTCCTCGAGCCCGAGACCTTCTTCGGCGAGCTGGACCAGCTGACCGGCCGGGGGATCGACACCACCGGCCGGATCTTCGTCTCCGACCGGGCCCATCTCGTCCTGCCGTACCACAAGCTGCTCGACGCCGCCAGCGAGAAGAGCCAGAAGCTCGGCACCACCGGGCGCGGCATCGGTCCCGCCTACGAGGACAAGTATGGCCGCCGCGGCATCCGCGTCACCGACCTGCGGCACCTGGCGTGCGCTCGCGCGCTGCTGACCGACCGGGTGGAGCGGGCCAATCGCATGCTCGAGCTGATGGGGAGCCCCGAGCGTGCCCGGTTCGAGGAGCACGCCGCGCTGCTCGAGCGGCTGGCCCCGCGGCTCCTCCCGCTCGCGGCGGACACCGGGCTCCTGGTGAACCGCGCGCTGCGCGGCGGGAAGCGAGTGCTGCTCGAGGGCGCTCAGGGCGCGCTGCTGGACGTGGACCATGGCACTTATCCCTTCGTCACCTCGTCCAACACCACGGCTGGGGGCGCAGCCGTCGGCGCGGGCATCGGCCCGACCGCCATCGACGGCGTCCTGGGCGTGGTCAAGGCGTACACCACCCGCGTCGGCAACGGCCCGCTCCCCACGGAGGCCGTGAGCCCCTTCGGCGAGCGCCTGCGCCAGCTGGGAGGCGAGTTCGGGGCGGTGACCGGGCGGCCGCGGCGCTGCGGCTGGTTCGACGCCACGGTGCTGCGCTACGCGGTGCGTGTGAACGGGCTCACCGGCCTCGCCGTCACCAAGCTGGACGTGCTCGATTCCTTCACGGAGATTCCGGTGTGTACGGCGTATCGCCTGGACGGCGGGACGTGCGAGGAGATTCCGGCCGAGGTCGAGGCGCTCGGGCGCGTGGAGCCGGTCTACGAGGTCCACGAGGGATGGAGGCAGCCGACTGGCGGCGCCCGCACGCTGGCCGATCTCCCGAACGCGGCCCGTGCGTACCTGGACCGATTGGAAGCGCTCTCGGGTGCGCGCGTGCGGTACGTGAGCGTCGGGACGCGACGGGACCAGATCATCGAGGTATGAGCGAGACGACCGACGTCCTGATCATCGGCGCGGGGCCCTGCGGGCTCGCCGCCGCCATCGCCGCCAGGCAGGCGGGGCTGTCCTGCGTCGTGCTCGACCGGCGCACGATCGTGTCCACCATCGAGCGCTACCCGCTCCAGATGACGTTCTTCTCGACCCCCGAGCGCATCGAAATCGGCGGGATCCCGTTCATTGCGAGCCACGAAAAGCCGACCCGCGCCGACGGGCTCATCTACTACCGCCGAGTGGCGGAGCATTTCCAGCTCGACATCCGGCCCGGCGAGGACGTGGCGGACGTGGCGCGCGAGGCGGACGGGACCTTCACCGTGAAGGCGGCGCGCGCCCACGACGCGAAGCACTACCGCGCCGCCAACGTCGTGTTTGCGACCGGGTACTACGACAATCCCAACTTTCTCCACGTGCAGGGCGAGGAGCTGCCGCACGTCACGCACTACTTTCTCGAAGGCCATCCCTACTGGCACCGCCGCGTCATCGTGATCGGAGCGGGAAACAGCAGCGTGGATGCGGCGCTCGAATGCTGGCGCGCAGGGGCGACGGTGACGCTGGTGCACTTCGGGGAGGGCTTCGATCGGACGGTCAAGGCTTGGGTGCTGCCGGACATCGCGAACCGGGTGAAGGAGGGGAGCATCGCCGTGCGCTGGCACTCGCGGGTGCGGGCCATCACGCCGACGGACGTGGAGGTCGTCTCCGACCTGACCGGCGCCGTCGACCGGCTCGCCGCCGACGCGGTGCTCGCCATGACCGGCTACCATGCCGACACGACGCTGCTCCGGCGGCTCGGCGTGCCGGTGGACGACGTGACCGGCGTCCCGGCCCACGACGAGGCCACCATGGGCACACCGGTCGAGGGGATCTATCTCGCGGGGGTCATCGCCAGCGGCAACGACGCCAACCGGCTGTTCATTGAGAACTCACGTGGGCACGGCGAGCTCATCGTCCGCAACATCCTGGCGCGGCGGCGGGCGGCGGCAGCGCGGCCGGGACGGAAGGCGACGGGCTAGCCGCGAAGGACACGCAGGAACGACAATCCCATCCTACTGCGCCCGGCAAGTCAGGCGATCTGCTGCAGCGAAATCCGGTCATCCCACTGTCGCATCATCTCGCTGAAGGCTGCCACCATCGCCGGGTCGAATTCGGCGCCCGAGCGCCCGCGGATGTACTCCAGCGCCTCGGCGGAGGTCCAGGCTTCGCGGTAGGGCCGGCGGGTTCGAAGCGCGTCGTAGACGTCGCACACGTGGACCAGGCAGCTGGCCTGATGTGCCTGGCGGGGGTAGTGCACCCGGGGATAGCCGCCGCCATCGTGGCAGCGGTGGTGCTCGTACGCCACCACCGCTGCGAGATCGAGCGGCGCGTTCCCCTCGAGGATCATCCGGGCGCCATCCGCTGGATGGGCCTCGACCACCGTGCGCTCCTCGGGCGTGAGCTTCCCCGGCTTCGACAGGATCTCCCGCGGAATCCGCACCTTCCCCAAGTCGTGCAGCAGCCCGGCCAACCCGAACGCCCGGACCGCGGTTGGGGCCATGCCGAGGAACTCGCCGAGCGCCATCGCCAGGACCGAAACGTTGATCGAATGGGTCGTGGTGTACTGATCGAACTCCTTGAGTTGGAGGAGCGGCAGCACCATCGCCTGGCCGCCGTGCATCGCGAGCGACAGCGAGCGCACGACGCCGAAGGCCTCGAGCAGCGGGATCGACTTGCCGGCGCTCACCTCTTCGTGCACCCAACCCACGGCCCCGCGCTCCTCGTGTAGCGAGTAGCTCAGCCTGGCCACCGGCAGCGGCTCGGCGCAGACCGCGGGGCTGTCGGCGGCGTCGATCCGGATCCGGCCGAACCGGATGCCCTCTGGGCCGTCCTGCCACAGGTCGGCGCGGGCGTCACCGACCAGGCCGAGGACCGCGGCCGCGTGGGCCAGGAAGCGCTCGAATTGGGGCTCGGTCACGGTCCCAGTGACCTCGAGCCGCTCGATGCCTCGCTCGGCGAAGCGCGCACTCCACTCCCACCGCTCCAGCTCCGGCACCAGATCACGCCCGAACAGGACTTCGTCGGGCAGGAAAGTGAAGGCCAGCGACGGCCGCTCCTGCTGGAGGTCGCAGAGCTGGCGGTACGCGGCGTCGGCGGCGCGGCGGACGGCGGGATGGCCCTCGCCGTACAGACCGAGCGTCGAGAGGGCGTGCGAGAGCGCGGTAAGGAAGTGGACCGGCTCGCTCATGCGTAGCGCATCTTGGCGGCGAGGCGGATCTCGGGGTCGTCGTGGTCCCGCGCGGCGGCGAGCATGCGCTGGACCTGCGGATCCGCTCCCCAGTAGCGCGCCAGCGCGGAGACGGCGGCCAGCATGACCGGCGACTTCGTCGCCAGCCGCCAGCCGAAGATCTTCCGCTGGGCGCCCGAGAGCTGGAGCAGCCGTCCGAGCGCCTGCGGCCCGCTGTGGCGCGCGACCACCTGGACGGCCAGCGCCCGAAGCTCGGCGGGGTGGCGCCAGTCCTCGCTGAACTCTTCGACGGTGCGCAGTGCCTCGGGCGGGCAGGCGTCGATCGCGCCCCGCAGCACCAGGGTCACGATTTCGGGGCTGGCGTCCTCCAGCCCCCGCGCAATGGCCGAGGCGCGGTCCTCGGGAAACTCGAACAGAAACTTGTACGCTTCGCGCCGGATTCGCAGATCGGGATGCTGCGCGTACGTCAAGGCCGAGAACCCCGGGGGCCATTCGCGGAGCGAACGCAGCAGGACGAGCAGGTTCCGCTGCACGTACCAGGGGGCGTCTGCCAGGCGCGCGGCAGCGGCCGAGGCGACGGCCGGACCGATCGATTCCAGCATCCGCAGAGTCCGGGCGCGAGTCGAGCGGTCGACTGCCCGGTCGAGCAGGTCCAGCAGCGGCTCGGTGGCCGACGGACCCAGGTGGGCTGCGAGGCTCTCGATCATCTCGAAGTCGGGGCGCTCCGCCGAAAGCGCGTCGCGCAAACGGTCCGGGGTGGCGACATGGCGCCACAGCGCATTGGTGATATGCGACCCGGAGGGAGCACCGCGCAGCAGATCAAGCGCTGCCGGCATCCCCCGGTCGGTCAGCATGCGGTCGAGCACGGCGAAGACGCGGGCGCCGTCGCAGTCGGTCTCGATCGCGATTTGCAGCACCGTCTCGGGCGCGCACTCGAGCCAGTCGTCGACCGCGGTCGGCAGCTTGGGCGACCGGCGCACCATGCCGTCGAGCACGGCCGTGTAGCTGCCGGGGTTCGGGTCCTCGAGGCTCCAGTCGCTGAGGAGCTGCGCGACCTGCCACCGCAGCGCCGACTCCGCCTCGGCGCGGCTCGGCTCCGGACCCCGTTCGGCATGGTGGGCGAATTTGTGGAGCAGGCGGAGGAGCTGGTGGGAGATCTGGTGCCCGGTAGTCACGGCGGCCGCCTCGACGACCTCGAGCACCGCGTCCATGGCGAGCACCTGTGCGGCGGTGTGGGCGAACCGCCGGCGCTCGGTGTGATCGCCGCCAGCCGTGAGGATACGGCGGAGGGTCTCGGGCTTGAGCGACGTCACCAGCCGCGAGACTCGCTCGCGGACGCGGGGCTCCCAGGTGGCCTCCCGGCCCGACATCTGGTCGCTGATCTGGCTGAGATAGTCGAGGATCACCCGGTCGTAGGCCACGTCGTCGGCTTGGGAGTCGATCGCGCGCGCCACCAGCAGGGGGTCGTCGGCATCCTCCACGTCGCTGCCGCCGGCGGTGAGCGCCAGTTGGGCCAGTCCCAGCCAGAGCGCCCCGGCGGGGGTCTGGACCGCTTCCGGGTCCTCGTCGTCGTCCTGCAGGAACACCTTGCTGAGCTCGGGCGGCTGGATGCGGAGATGGGTCCAGGCGGCCCCGACATCGGGCCTAAGCCCGCATGGCCCAGCCTCGTGCCGCGGGTCCTCCGAGAGGGTGGCCAGCAGTTCGTCGATCTCCCCCAGGGTCACGCCGCGGTCGAAGCGCAGCGTGGCGATCCGGTGTCGGTGCAGTCGCCGAGCCAGGTCCCGGAGCAGGGCATTCCGGGGATCGGTGGCGATGCCAGCGATGAGGATCTGGTGGCGGGCCACCCCAATGGCGAGCGACTCGCGCAGCGCCAGGAGCGCCTCCAGCCGGGAGACGAACCGCTCGGTAGAGTCCTGCAGGTGGGGGTGTCCGGGGGGGTACATCGTGCGCTTGTGCAGCACGATCGAGAACTCGACGAGGAAGTCCGCCAAGCGCCGGGAGAGCGTCGCCACGGAGCGCGCGCTGGGGTTTTGGGTGAGGGAGCGGGGTCCCTCCGGTGTCGAGCCCATGGGAGTCGGCCGGTAGCGGTCGGCCGGTCAGTGAAGCAAGATTCCCGCCACTGGTGTCATGGTGCTAAGTCATTGCGGCAATTCCATATTGAATGTGAGTGATCGCCTGGTTCAGCCGGCGGGCGGGCCATCTGCCGGGACTCGGGGGATTCGGCAACCGGAACAGCCCTCCCCGCTGGGCGGAGAGGGCTCGAGGTATCCGACGATCGGGCCAGTGCTTAGCTGACGATGCCCTGCTGGGCGAATCGGGCCAGGAGCGCCGTGACGTGGGCCCGCACGTCGTTGCCTGCGTCCGGGAACGCGCGGGCGACCGCCTCGGCGATGGCGTCGGGGGCGTGGCGTCCGTCGCAGTAGGTCCAGACCAGGGCGGCCACGAGGTTGAGCCGCTCCGCCTGGGCGCCGGCGCGGTCGGTGAGGGCGAAATGCCCTTCGACCGGCCGAAAAGTCAGATCAGGCCGGGCACGCGGGTAATGGGCCGAGCGGGGGGACTTTTGCACATCACAAACCTATTCATAGAGACTCGGGGGCGCAAGAGACCGCCTGGCGCTTCCTTGCCGCCTCCTCCAGGCCTATTTTCCTCCCTCCCGACGGCCCCACCCCTCACCACCGACGTCCACGCCCCTCATGGCCGATACCACCCTGATGGACAAGCTCGTCTCCCTCTGCAAGCGCCGAGGCTTCGTCTTCCAGTCGTCCGAGATCTATGGCGGCCTCGGCTCCGTGTGGGACTACGGTCCGCTCGGCGTCGAGCTCAAGAAGAACGTCAAGGACCGGTGGTGGCGCGCCATGGTCCACGCGCGCGACGACATTGAGGGGCTCGACGCCGCCATCCTGATGCATCCGCGGGTGTGGGAGGCATCCGGCCACGTCTCCGGGTTCACCGATCCCCTGGTGGACTGTCGCCAGTGCAAGAACCGCTTCCGCGCCGACGATGCGCGGATCAAGGGCATTCCGGGCCAGCCGGATGCCCAGTGCCCGGTGTGCGGGAGCAGGGGCACGCTCACCGAGCCGCGAATGTTCAACCTCATGTTCAAGACCTTCATGGGGCCGGTCGAGGAGCAGGCGGCGGTGGTCTACCTGCGGCCCGAGACGGCGCAGGGGATCTACGTCAACTACCTCAACGTTCTCCAAAGCTCGCGCCAGCGGATTCCGTTCGGCATCGCCCAGATCGGGAAGGCGTTCCGCAACGAGATCACGCCCGGCAACTTCATCTTCCGGACCCG
>DAIPLK010000106.1:0-10114 GCA_036769285.1 Gemmatimonadales bacterium
GGTGCTGGTGGTGTTCCTGTTCCTCAACTCGTGGCGCTCGACGGTCATCACCGGCTTGGCGCTACCGGTCTCCGTGCTTGCGTCGTTCATCGCGGTGTGGGCCTTCGGCTTCACGCTGAATACGATGTCGCTGTTGGGGCTGAGCCTCGCGATCGGCATCCTGATCGACGACGCGATTGTAGTGCGCGAGAACATCGTGCGGCACGTGGAGATGGGGAAGGACCACTTCAAGGCGGCGCACGAGGGCACCGACGAGATCGGACTCGCGGTGGCGGCGACCACCTTCTCCATCCTGGCCGTGTTCGTGCCGATCGCGTTCATGTCGGGCGTGGGCGGACAGTGGTTCAAGCCGTTCGCCCTCACCATCGCGTGCGCGGTGGCGGTCTCGCTGTTCGTGTCCTTCTCGCTCGACCCGATGCTCTCGGCCTACTGGCCCGACCCGCACAAGCCGCCCGAGCAGCGCGGCTGGCTGACGCGGCAGCTCGACAAGTTCAACGCGTGGTTCAACCGGCTGGCCGAGGGGTACAAGGAAGTCATCGGCTGGGCGCTCGATCACCGGCTCGCGATGGTGCTGGTGGCCATCGGGACGTTCATCGGCTCGTTCACGCTGCTGGGGAAGGGGATCACCGGGCTGCTGTCGGTGCTGGCTGGCATCGGCGTCATGCTGCTCGTGCTGCGGCATACCGACCGGCCCTGGTACGTCAAGCTGCTCGGTGTGGGGGCCGGCGTGGCCGTCGCCTTCGGCCTGCTCCAGATGGTGCCGACCATGGGCAAGGTCGGCGTCAGCTTCTTCCCGCTCGACGACCGGTCCGAGTTCACCATCCAGATCGAGACGCCGCCGGGGTCGAACCTCCCGTACACGCACGCCAAGGCCGAGGAGGCCGCGCGGATGGTGCGGGCCCACCCGGAAGTCCGCTACACCTACACCACGCTCGGCGGTGGCACGTCGGAGGCGGTGGACGTCGGCAACATCTACGTGCGCATGGCGCCCAAGCACGAGCGGTCGGTGGACGCCGAATCGTTCGCGGCGGGCGTGCGGAGCGAGGTCACCCGGATCGCCGGCGCCAAGATGGCGGTGTTCACCAGCGACTTCGGCGGCGGCCGCAAGCAGCTGCTGCTTCAGATCAAGGGCCCCGACCTGGCCTCGATCAACGAGGCGGCGGAGATGGTGCGCCGCACGGTCGAGGCCGTGCCGAACGCAGTGGACATCTCGCTCTCGAGCAAGGGCCAGAAGCCGGAGCTGAACGTGGCGCTCGACCGCGGCCTCGCCGGCTCCCTCGGGGTGACGGTCGGGCAGGTCGCGCAGTCGCTCCGGCCGGCGTTTGCGGGCATTGACGCGGGCGACTGGGTGGACCCATCGGGCGAGACGCGGGACGTCGAGGTGCGGCTGGCGCCCGAGGCACGCCGGCGGGCGGAAGACCTCCGCCAGCTCCCGCTGGTCGTGGCCGGTCCTGATGGCCGGACGCGGACGCTCCCGCTCGGCCAGGTGGCGCGGATCGACCAGAGCGTCGGCCCCGCGGTCATCAATCACCTCAACCGCGACCTGGTCGTCAACGTCGAGTGGAACGTGAGCGGCCGGAGCACCGGCGAAGTCATGGCCGACGTGGAGGCGGGCGTGGCCGCGCTCCAGCTGCCGGCCGGGGTCACCTACTCCTACGGGGGCGATGCGGAACAGCAGGCCGAGGTCTTCGGCAACATCTTCGTGGCGCTCGGCGTGGCGGTCATGCTGATGTACCTGATCCTGGTGATGCAGTTCGGCTCGTTCGTGGATCCGCTCGCGATCCTGATGTCGCTGCCCCTCTCGCTCATCGGGGTCATGCTGGGGCTCGCCTTCACGGGGCTCACGGTGAACATCATGAGTCTCATCGGCGTGATCCTGCTGGCGGGGATCGTGGCGAAGAACGCCATCCTGCTCATCGACTTCGCCAAGTGGGCGCGCGAGGCCGACGGGCTCTCGCTCCGGGAAGCGCTCATCCAGGCCGGGGCCATCCGGCTCCGGCCGATCCTGATGACGACATTCGCGCTCATCGCTGGCATGATCCCGGTGGCGCTGGGCCGCGGGGAAGGTGCCCAGTTCCGTCAGCCGCTCGGCGTCGCCGTCATCGGCGGCACGATCACCTCGACGCTGCTCACCCTGCTGGTGATCCCGACGGTGTACGAGATCCTCGACGAGATCCGGCATGGATTGCTTGCGCGATTCCGGCGGGTGGTGCCGGCAGTCCGCGGGGATGGGGTGCCGAGCGCAGCGCGGGCGCGGGCGGAGTAGGCGGGGTCCGGGCGCGGGCCTGAATTCGGAGCCGCCCTGAACGCAGTGAAGGGGGCATGACCTGAATCATGTCCCCTTCGCTTCGCTCAGGGTGACTCGTTCCGCGGCTCTCCCCACCGTTGCCGCCACCCGCCCGTCCCGACTAGCTTCCCGTCCGCGCCGCGGGCCGCGGCGGCCATCCCATCACACTCCCGTTTCAGGGCTTATGCCGCTCGAGACCGCCGTTCTTCCTGCCGCTCCGGCCGGCTACGACACGCCGCTGCTCGCGATCGCCGTGACCCGGGGCGGGTTGCCGCCCTCGCTCGCCGCCCTCGACCAGGCCACCGGTGGAGCGCTCGCCCGGCTCTTCTCCGCCGGAGACTTCAGCGGGAAGAAGGACGAGATGGCGCTGATCTACCCGCCGGGAGCGGCGGCGCGCGTGCTGCTGGTCGGCCTCGGCAAGCCCGACGAGCTCTCCCGTGCGGCCATTCGCCGCGCCGCCTCGGCGGCGGCCAAGCGGGCCCGGTCGGTGGGCGTGCCGCGGGCCGCGTTCCACTTGGCGGCCGAGGCGCACGGCGCCGTGACGCCGGCGGAGGCGGGGCAGGCGATCGCGGAGGGGTTGGCGCAGGGCGCCTGGCAGTACAGCGAGATGAAGCGGCCGCCCGAGGAGAACAAGCCCGCGCTCGAGCGGATGGACATCCTCGCGCCGGCCGGCACCGAGGCGGTGGCGAGCGGCCACCGGATCGGCGCCGCCATCGGCGCGGGGCAGACGGTGGCCCGCGGCATCCAGGTGCTGCCCGGCAACGTTTGCACGCCGTCCTACGTGGCGCGCACCGCGGAGGAGATCGCGAAGCGGCACGGGTTCGGGGTGACCGTGCTCGACAAGGCGGCGATCGTCCGCGAAGGGATGGGCGCCCTCCTGGCCGTGGCGCAGGGCAGCGCCGAGGAGCCGCGGTTCATCGTCCTCGAGTACAAGGGCGCCGAAGGCGCGCCGGTGGTGCTGGTGGGCAAGGGCGTCACGTTCGATACCGGCGGGATCTCGATCAAGCCGGCGCAGAACATGGAGGACATGAAGTACGACATGTCCGGGGCCGCCGCCGTGCTCGGAACCTTCGAGATGCTCGGCCGGCTCAAGCCGGCGGTGCACGTCGTGGGGCTGATTCCGAGCACGGAAAACATGCCGTCGGGCACCGCCATGAAGCCGGGCGACGTCATCACCAGCCTCTCGGGCAAGACGATCGAGGTGATCAACACCGACGCCGAGGGGCGCCTCATCCTGTGCGACGCGCTGACGTACGCGCGGCGGTATCAGCCCGCGTGCGTGCTCGACATCGCCACGCTCACCGGCGCCGTCGTGGTGGCGCTGGGACACACGGCCACGGGCGTGATGGGGACGGACGACCGCCTGATCGAGGACGTGCGCGGCGCGGGCGAGCGGGCGGACGAGCGGGTCTGGCCGCTGCCGCTCTGGGACGAGTACCGCGACCTCATGAAGTCGGACATCGCCGACGTGAAGAACGCTGGCGGCCGGCCGGCGGGCAGCATCTCGGCGGGCTGGTTCCTGCGCGAGTTCGTGGACGGCTTCCCGTGGGCGCACCTCGACATCGCCGGCACGGCCTACACCGACCGCGAAGAGGCGACGCGGGTCAAAGGGCCGACGGGCGTCGGCGTCCGCCTGTTCAGTGAGTTCGTGCTGAGTCGGCAGGGGTCGGGGGCACGCTGAGCGGCGACGCGCGTCGGGCCGCCTGCCGCGCGGGAGTCACCCTGAGCGAAGCGAAGGGGACCATGCCTCGCCATGGCCCCATCGCTCCGCTCAGGGTGACTCTCTTCATGCTGGCTCTCGCGCTCGGGCTCCCGCCACGGACGGCACGCGCCCAGGTTCTGGAGGACACCCTCACCGCCGATTCGCTGCCCGCCGACACGGTGGACTACACTGCCCGCTTCCTGCGGGTGCAGGAGCAGGAGGAAGTCAGGGTGCCCGCGCTCCCCAGGCTCGCGGCGCCCGGCCCGCGGCCGGCGCTCACCCGCCTCGTCTTCACTCGCGATTCGATCGAATGGATGAGCGGCGCCACGGTGGGCGACCTGCTGGCCCAGGTGCCCGGCGTCTATCTCTGGCGCGGCGGCTACACCGGCCGTCCGGAGCCGGTCAACTTCCAGGGACGCGGCGCCACCTCCGCCGAGTACTATCTCGACGGGGTACCGTACGTGGCCCAGGGGGTGGACAGCCTCGCCGTGGATCCGTCGCTGTTCTCGATCAGTTTCCTGGATCGGGTCGAGGTGGAGCGGTGGCCGGGGCTGCTGCGGGTACACCTGTTCACCCGCCGCCAGGACCGGCTCGCCCCGCGCTCCCGCATCGCCATCGCCCGAGGCGACCGCAACTTCGCGCGGTACGAGGGTGACCTCGAGCGCCGCTTCTCGTCCGGGATCGGCTTCGCCCTCGGCGCCGACTACCTGAGCTCCCCCACCGCGAGCGGCAGTAGCAGCGGATACTCGAATACGCAGGTATGGGGGCAAGGAGGATATGTCCCCTCGCACAAGTTCGGGCTCCAATACCAGATCCTCCGGTCCCGGCCCAAGCGCCGCGCCTATACGATCTTCGGCGTCACGGCGAGCGACACGATCGGCCTCGGCTACAGCGCGACCCGCACCGACGCGCAATTCCGGCTCTCGCTCCGCTCGCACGATGACGGCACCGGCCCCGGCCTGGATGTCATCTACGCCCGCTCCGCCTGGGACGGCGCGGGGCTCGACCAGCAGACCAACCAGATCGGGGGCTACGCCTCGTTGCGGCTGCCCACGTTTACGCTCGGCGCCTCCGGATTCCATCGTACCCGCTGGACCCCGCTCGACGCCCGGGGCACGATCGGCTGGACGCCGATCACGGCGTTCGCGGCGAGCGCGGAGGGGGTGCTCCAGCACCATTTCGGGGGACGCACCAGCAAGTTCGTGTCGCTCGCCGCCGGCGTCCGTCCCGCGCGCGGCCTCGCGCTCACCGGCACCGCGCGCCTGGGCGAGGTCGTCGCGGCGCCGTCCATCGCGGCGGACACCGCGCAGCGGATCCGTGACTTCGAGGTGCAACTGGGATGGGATCGCGAACGCCTCGGGCTGCAGCTGGGCTACACGCGCACCTCGGCGTTCAATCCGTTTGGATACGCCGAATTCATCCGGGTTCCCGCCCTCGCGCCGGCGCCCAAGGTGGACTGGCTGACCGTGAGCGCGCGCCTCGCCCCGCTACGGTGGCTCACGCTCCAGGGCTGGTACAGCGATCCGCGCAAGGGCTCGGTGGACGGGGTGCCGCCGACGCACTCGCTCACGACCGCCACGATCCGGTCCAAGTTCCTGCGGAAATTCCCGAGCGGCATCTTCGATCTGAAGCTCCAACTCGGCATGGAGGCCTGGGGGCGGGGTACGATCGGTCGTGATGCTGCTGGCGGGCCGATCAACCTGCGTGGCGCCACGTTCTTCAAGAGCCTGGTGGAGTTCCAGCTGCAGGGCTTCACCGTCTACTGGGATCGGGGCAATCTCACGGCGACGAAGCTGACCTACGTCCCGGGATTCAGGGTGCCGGCGTATGGGAGCAATTTCGGGGTGAGATGGGAGTTCCTAAACTAGGTGAGATTAGTACCCGTAAGCGATTGTTGTGAAATGCTCTACTGCAACAAGGAGTCACGCTAAACGGAGTGAAGGGGACCTGACCTCAATCATGTTCCCTTCGCTTCGCTCAGGGTGACTCCGCGCATCGGCGTGCTCGCTGGCCGGTGACGCTGACCTTCCAACCACCCGCGATCCCAAGTAAATTTCCTGGCTATCCCGGCATCACGGAGGCTCGTTGCCCAACAGCATGACGGGGTTCGGCGCAGCGGAAGGCCCCGTGGCCGGGGGCCGGCTCCGGGTGGAGATCCGGACGGTCAACCATCGCTACTTCAATCTCGCCCCGAAGCTCCCGGGTGACTTGAGCGGACTGGAAGGCGACCTGCGAGAGCGCCTGAGGCGGGAGTTCGATCGCGGGCACGTGGCGGTGCAGGTGCGCTGGACCGAGTATCCTGATCGCGCCGGTGGATTCGCCGTGGATCTCGACAAGGCCCGGCTGGTGGCCGCGCGGCTCCGCGAGCTGCAATCCGCCCTGGGACTCGCCGGTGACGTCACGCTGGAGCTGGTGGCTCGGCAGCCCGACGTGGTCTCGACGGCGAGCGAGGCGGCGGGGGAGGTGCCGTGGGCGGAGGTCGAGCCAATCGTCGCCCAGGCCGCTGCGGACTGCCGGGCCATGCGGGCCCGCGAAGGCGAGGCGCTCGCCGCGGAGCTCCGGCACCGCCTCGAGCTGCTGGAGCTGTCGGCCGGGACCATCGCGCATCGGGCCCCCGAGCGGCTGGTACGCGAGCGCGACCGGCTGCGCAACGCGGTCGCGGAGCTGCTGGAGGGGCGGCAGGTGGACGACGCGCGGGTGGCGCAGGAGATCGCCTTCCAGGCCGACCGCCTCGACATCACCGAGGAGCTGGTGCGGTTCCGTGCCCACCTCGCCGCCGTGCGCGAGGCGCTGGACGCCGACCGGCCGGCCGGCAAGCAGCTCGGTTTCCTGGCGCAGGAGCTCGGTCGCGAAGTGAACACGATGGGGTCCAAGGCCAACGACGCCGAGATCGCCCAGCAGGTCATCGCGATGAAAGGCGAGCTCGAGAAGTTCCGGGAACAGCTCGAGAATCTCGAGTGAAGCCGTTTCTGCTGGTCCTGTCGTCGCCGTCGGGCGGCGGGAAGACCACCATCGCCCGGAGTCTGCTGCGGGAGCGCGACGATCTGGGCTATTCGGTCTCGGCCACCACGCGCCCGCGGCGCGAGGGCGAGCAGGACGGCACCGACTACCACTTCCTCACGCGGGACGAGTTCCTCCGGCGGGTGGACGCGGGCGAGTTCCTCGAGTGGGCCACCTACGCCGGAAACCTGTACGGCACGCTTCGGAGCGAGATCGACCGGATCTTCGCCCGGGGCCGCACGGCGGTGCTGGACCTGGAAATCGAGGGGGCGCGGCAGATCCGCGCCTCCTTCCCGAACTCGCTCCACGTGTTCGTGCTGCCGCCGTCGGCGGATGTGCTGGTGGGACGGCTGACCGGCCGAAAGACGGAGCCGTCGGCAGTGCTCCGGGAGCGGGTCACCCGCGCGGCGGACGAGCTGGCCGCCGTGGCGGAATACGACTACGCGATCTTCAACGAGGACCTCGCCCTCGCGGTCGCGCAGGTCGCCGCGATCCTCGATGCCGAGGCGCGGCGGGTGGCCCGGCAGGAGGGGCTGATCCCGTTCATCGAGCGGCTGCGGCGCGACGTGATCGCCGCAGCGTCGCGGATTGCAGCCGATTGACGCAACCCTGAGGGAGAGACGATGCGCATCACCACCCCGTTCGAAGTCGCCAGGCAGGCTGGCAACAAGTACCTTGGCGTGCTCGTCGCGGCCAAGTTCGCCCGCTACCTCAACGAGTTTCCCAAGGACCAACTGGCCGCCAGCGGGGAGAAGCTCACGACGCAGGCGCTGCAGTCGCTGGTCGACGGCGATCTCAACTACAAGCTCGTCCGCCGCCGTCGCTCCGAGGCGTGACCGTGTGGACCGGCCGCCGCGTCGTCCTCGGCGTGTCGGGCGGGATCGCCTGCTATAAGAGCTGTACGCTCGCTCGCCGGCTGACCGAGGCAGGCGCGCAGGTGGACGTCATCCTCACCCCGGCCGCGGCGGAGTTTGTCCGGCCGCTCACCTTCGAGGCCCTGACCGGGCGTCCCGTCCTCGCCTCCCTGTGGGAGCCGGGCGGGGCGCTCTCGCACGTCCGGCTCGGCCAGCAGGCCGATCTCGTGCTGGTGGCGCCGGCCACGGCCCATCTGATCGCCCGCATGGCCCAGGGGCTGGCGGACGATCTTCTCACGACGATGCTGCTCGCCACTACCGCGCCGGTCCTCCTGGCCCCCGCCATGAACGACGAGATGTTCGCGCATCCGCAGACCCGCGCCAACCTGGAGCGGCTCCGCGCCCGCGGCGTGGGGTTCGTGGGGCCCGAGGTGGGTGCGCTCGCGGAAGGCCCAGCAGAACGTCCGGGCCGGATGAGCGAGCCTGAGACGATCCTCGCCCACGCCGCCCGGTTCCTCCGGGGGCACGGCCGGCTGGCGGGCCGCCGGGTCGTGGTGACGGCCGGCCCGACGCGCGAGTCGATCGACCCCGTCAGGGTGGTCACCAACCGGTCCAGCGGCAAGATGGGGTATCGGGTGGCCGAAGTGGCCTGGGAGCGGGGGGCGGAGGTGGTACTGATCTCGGGCCCCGTGGCGCTGGTGGCACCCGTGGGTGTGCACGTGCGTCGGGTCGAGACCACGAAGGAACTCGAGGCCGCCGTGCGGGAGGAGCTCCCCCGGACCGATGTGCTCGTCATGGCCGCCGCCCCCGCGGACTTCCGTCCCAGCGATCCCAGCGACCGCAAGCGGGCGCGCACGGACGGGGCGCTCGCCATACCGATGGAACCGACGGACGACATCTTGAGCGCCACACGCGGCGCGCGGAAGCCCGGCAGCGTCACGGTCGGCTTCGCGCTCGAGACCGGGGACGCCCTCGCGAAGGGACGCGCGAAGCTGGAGCGGAAGGATCTGGATCTCATCGTGGTGAACGACGCGCTCGATCCGGGTGCCGGCTTCGAGGTGGAGACCAACCGTGTCGCACTGCTTGGCCGGGAAGGGGCCGCACGCATCCTGCCCCTCCAGTCGAAGCGCGAGGTGGCCGAGGCGATCCTGGACGCGGTGGAGCGCTCCCTTGGCCGATGACCGTCGGCGGTATCTTGCCCAGCAGGCCGAGCTTGGCGGTGCCGAGATCATCCTCGGGCGCCCCCGCGGGGAGATGCAGGATCGAAGCATGGCCACCGAAGCCGACCCGCCCACCGAAGCCAAGTGGAAGCGGGGCGCCCCATCCGTCCCCGGCCCTGGCCTCGCCGTGCTGTCGCCCACGCCGGTTCTGCTGGGGAACGACCTCGGCCTGCTCGACTCCATGGAGGCTGTCGCCGAGCGGATCCGCACCACCTATTGCTGCGATCTGTGTCCCCCCCGCACCCACGCCGTTCCAGGGGAGGGGGATCCGCATGCCCGGCTGGTCCTGGTCGGCGAGGGTCCCGGGGCCACCGAGGACGCGACCGGCCGGCCGTTCGTGGGCCAGGCCGGACAGCTGCTCGACTCGATTCTCGCCGCTATTGAAGTTCCGCGGAGTTCGGTGTACATCACGAACGTCATCAAGTGCCGTCCGCCACAGAACCGGAAGCCGTTGCCCGATGAGATCGCGGCCTGCATCCCCTATCTCCACCGCCAGCTCGAGCTCATTCGCCCGAAGGTGATCCTCGCGATGGGGGGCACCGCCGGCGAGGCGCTGCTCGGTGTCCGGAAGAGTCTGGGCGAACTCCGCGGCAAGGTGCACACGTACAACGGCATTCCGCTGATCGTGACGTACCATCCCGCGGCGCTGCTGCGCAACCCCAACTGGAAGAAGCCGACCTGGGATGACGTCCGTATCGCCCGACAACTTCTCGATCGCTGATCCGTACGTCGGCCGCTCGGCTCCGTGGAGCCCGGAGGCCGAGCAGGCGGTGCTGGCGGCGATGCTGTTGGACCAGGACGCGGCACTCAGGGCCGCGGAGCTGGTCGACGACACCATGTTCTACCGGGAGGCGCACCGCCGCCTCTTCCGGGCGATGCTCGCGCTCACCGAGCACCGGGTGGTCATCGACCACATCACGCTCCGCGACGAGCTCCTCCGCCGGGGCGACCTGGAGACGGCGGGTGGCCTCGAGTACCTCGCCGAACTGGTGGACGCGGTCCCCACCGCGGCCAACCTCGAGTTCCACGCCAAGATCGTCCGCGACAAGGC
>DAIPLK010000107.1:0-10113 GCA_036769285.1 Gemmatimonadales bacterium
GGGCGCCCGAGGTTCTCGAAGGGGAGCACGGCGACCGTCTGGGGCCCGGCCGCACTCGCCGGCTCCGGTCGCGCGCCGCGATAGCGCGACACGCCCCACGCCACCGCGAGCGCGACGGCCAGGCCAAGCACCAGGTAGCCGGCCCGATGCGACCGCCTTGCCGGTGCGGCCGACGTCACGGCCGTCGGAGCCGTCCCGCCCGACACCGCCGCCACGGCTGCCGTCGGTGCCATTCCGCCGCTCGGCGTGGCCATCGCCTCGAGCTGGTGGAGCAGCTCGTCGGCACTCTGCCACCGATCGGCCGGCCGCTTCTCCAGGCAGCGCATCACCAGCGCAGCGAGCACCGGCGGCACCGACGGGCGGAACCGGGTCACCGGCTCCGCAGCCTGGGTCACGTGCGCGGCCAGCACCGCCTGCGGCGTGGGCGCCACGAAGGGCGGCCGCCCCGCGAGCATCTCGTAGGCGAGGGCGCCGACGGCGTAGATGTCGGCCCGGTGGTCCACGTGGGGGTCGGCGGTCGCTTGCTCGGGCGCCATGTAGGCCGGGGTGCCCAGCGCCACGCCGACGGAGGTGAGCGAGCTCCGACCGGTGGCCTCGCTCAGCGCCTTGGCCACACCGAAGTCGGTGACCAGGGCGTGATTGCGCGAGAGCAGCACGTTGTCGGGCTTGATGTCGCGGTGCACCACGCCCCGCTCGTGCGCGCAGGCGAGCGCGTCCACGACGTCGCGGAGCAACCGCACCACCTCGCCCACCGGCAGCTCGCCCTCCCGGGCCAGCCGGGTGCGCAGCGAGTCGCCCTCGATGAGCGGCATGGTGTAGTACAGCAGCCCGTCCGCCTCGCCGGCGGTGAGGAGCGGAACGATGTTTGGGTGGTGGAGGCTGGCGGCGAGCTGGATCTCGCGGCGGAAGCGGTCCACGCTGAGTCCCGCGCCCAGCTCGGGCGGCAGGACCTTGAGCACGACGCTTCGGCCGAGCGCGATCTCCTTGGCCACGAAGACGCGGCTCATCCCACCCCCACCGAGCTCACGCTCGAGGTGGTAGGCGCCGCCGAGCGCGCTCTGCAATCGGGCGAGAAGGTCGGACATCTGCCGTCCTGACAGCGGGTTGTGCACTAACGATACGGCCCGGCGCCCTCCCGGGCCAGCAGGCCCTCAGCGCACCGCGTAGCTCGCCATCACCCGTCCCGTCACTGCGTCGCCGGGCGCACCGTAGATCTCGCCGCTCAGCCCAAGCCCGCGCGCCGCCGCCCAGGTGGCGCCGCCGAACAGCGCGCCGCGGGTGAGATTCACCCGGATCTTCGTGTCGTCGAGCTCGCCGAACTGGTTGGTGAAGTTCACCTGGAAGCGCGGCCGGAGCAGGTTGAGGCCCGCACCCACGAATGGCCGCACCCGGCCCCCTCCGAGCGGCCAGCCGAAGACGCCCTCCAGCCCGATCGTCGTGGGATGGTAGCGGTCGTCGGAGGGCGTGCCCTGGAAGCACTCGCTCGACGGATTCTGGAGCTCCTCCTCCGGACAGGTGATCGCCGCCCGGATGAGCCCGAACGTGCCGTGGGCGCGGAGCGTGAGCACCGTTCCCCCATCACCCAACGAGAATCCGCGCGCCACCGAGAGCCCCACCAGGTTGGACTTCACCCCATTCAGCCGGATGGGAGGGATCCAGCTCGCCTCCGCGACCACCCCGGCAGGAAGGCCGATCGTCGCCCGCGGCCTGGGAAAGGCGGAAAGGAGATCGGTGTGCTCGGGGCCCTTCCCCGGCCGGCACTGGGTGGGGGTGCGGATGGTCTCGTCGATGTTCGGGAGGTAGGTGCCCTCGAGCGCCAGCCGCACCGCTCCCGGCGCCATCGGGGCGGGCGCTTCGGCGGTGGCATAGGCGATGGGCGCCGCCAGCGCCGCGAACAGCTGCGCCTCGTGGGAATCTGACGTGGGGGTGCAGAGACGCTGCTGGGCCCCCGCAGCCGGCACTTCGGCGGCGAGCAGCGCGGCGGCGGCGAGGACGACGTGTCGCATGCGGGCTCCTTCCTTGACACTGTCGGAGACGACCTCTAACCTGCGACACCGACCGTCATTCCGCGAGGCCCGCGTGACCGATCTCGAGCGCTTCTTCCGGCGGCTCGTCGCCAACCTGGCGGCGAGCGATCCGTCACGCCTGCACCGTCCGCTGCCGCTCGAAGACATCCACGGGTCGATCATGCCCTATCGATCCAATCGCCGGGCGCTGCAGCTCGAGAGCAGCGAGGACTACGAGATGGTGCTGCTCCGGCTCTGCGCCGGCGAGGGCGGGCTGGTGCGCACCGAGCCGGAGGAGGCGCGGGCGCGGTTCGCCGAGGAGATCCGCAGCCCCAACCCCGACCTGCGCGTCCTGCGCCGGTTCGAGAACGTGCTGGTTTCCCTGCAGTCCGAGTCACTCGCCCGGGCGCTCGGTCCGGAGCCCGATCTGCCGTACGCACTACCGGCCCCGGTCCCGCCGCCGGTGGCCGGCCTCGACCTGCTGGCGCTCGACCCACTCGACGAGGTCGAGGCCCTCCCCCAGCCGGAGTCGGACGTCGAGCCCGAGCTGGACGAGGACCTCGGTCCGGGCGGCCCGCACTGCCTCTTCTGCGGTGGTGCCCTGCCCGGCGACCGGCCGGTCCGGTTCTGCCCGCACTGCGGGCAGCGTCAGACGCCGCCGGAGTGCCCTCAGTGCCACAGCGAAGTGGACCCGGGCTGGCGGCATTGCGTGAGCTGCGGGACTACATTGACCGATCACTGACGCGAGCCTTGCGTCCCCCGTGCCGGTCATCAGGTTTGGCGAGGTGTAACCATGCTCTGGAGTACCGCCGTTCGCCCGCAGGACGTCGTCGCGGTCATCATGGGCGGCGGCGCCGGCACGCGCCTCTTTCCGCTGACGAAGGACCGCGCCAAGCCCGCCGTCCCGCTGGCCGGCAAGTACCGCCTGGTGGACATCCCCATCAGCAACTGTCTCAACGCCGATCTGCGGCGGATCTTTCTCCTCACCCAGTTCAACAGCAGCTCGCTGCACCGGCACATCCAGGAGAGCTATCGCTTCGACAGCTTCTCGCCTGGCTTCGTCGAGATCCTCGCCGCCGAGCAGCGCCCGGACCGCACCGACTGGTACCAGGGCACCGCCGACGCCGTCCGGCAGAACCTGATGCACATCAACTCGTATGCCCACCGGCTGGTGCTCATTCTTTCGGGCGACCAGTTGTACCGCATGAACTACCGGACCCTCCTCGAACAGCACGTGTCGAGCGGCGCGGAGGTCACCGTCGCCACCACCCCGGTGCGGGCCGACGTGGCCGGCGGGTTCGGGATCATGGAGGTGGCGGAGGGCGGCCGGATCACCCGGTTCGTGGAGAAGCCGACCGATCCGGCGATCCAGGCCAGCCTCCGCGGCTACCCGGATCGGTTACCCGCCTCGATGGGCATCTACGTCTTCGACCGGGAGGTGCTGGACGACGCCCTCATAGGGAGTGAACACGACTTCGGCAAGCACATCATCCCCAGGCTCATCGAGACCCGCCGGGTGCACGCCTTCCAGCACGAGGGTTACTGGGAGGATATCGGCACGATCCGCGCGTTCTACGATGCCAATCTGGACCTGTGCGAGCCGCTGCCGCAGTTCAACTTCTACGACGCCAGCGCGCCGATCTTCACCCACGCGCGCTACCTGCCGGCGACGAAGATCATCAAGAGCCAGGTCGAACGGTCGGTCATCGCCGATGGCTGCATCATCAACGACGCCCTGATCGAGCACTCGCTGATCGGCGTGCGGAGCCGGATCCAGGCGGGCGCCACCATCCGCGACGCGCTGGTGATGGGACAGGACTACTACGACAGCCCGGACCGGGTGCCGATCCCCGGCGCCCCGGCGATGGGCATCGGACACGCTGCCTGGATCGAGCGCACGATCGTGGACAAGAACGCCCGCATCGGCGACGACGTCCGCATCACCCCAGACGGCAAGCCCGACTTCCTCGACGGCCCGAACTTCTACATCCGCGACGGGATCGTGATCATCCCGAAGAATGCGGTGATCATGAGCGGCACCGTGATCTGACGTATATTCCGGCAATGATGTCCCCTCCACGCGAGACCGGTGTGGTCTTCCTCTCCGGCGTGCGCACCGGCTTCGGCGCGTTCGGCGGTGCGCTGAAGGAGCTGTCCGCCATCGAGCTCGGAACCATCGCATCGCGGGCAGCCCTGGACCGGGCGGGCGTCGAGCCCGCCGCCATCGGCCACGTGGTGTTCGGCAATGTCCTCCAGACCTCCGCCGACGCTCTCTACCTGGCCCGCCACATCGGCTTGCGCGCGGGCCTGCCCGTCGAGACGCCCGCGCTCACGGTGAACCGGCTCTGCGGGTCGGGGTTCGAAGCCGTGATCGAGGGAGCCCGCCAGATCCTGCTCGGCGAGTCCCGGGCCGTGCTGGCCGGCGGCACCGAGTCCATGAGCCAGGCGCCGCACGCGGTCCGGGGGGCCCGGTGGGGGCTCCGCCTGGGGCCGTCGCCCCCGCTCGAGGACACCCTCTGGGAGGCGCTCCGCGACAGCGGCTGCGGACTCTCCATGGCGGAGACCGCGGAGAAGCTCGCCGGGCAGTACCGGATCGGCCGGGAGGCGGTGGACTCCTATGCCGCGCGGAGCCAGGCGTGCGCCCGGGCCGCATGGGACGCGGGCGTCTTCGCGGACGAAGTGGTCCCGGTCACGCTCAAGGACCGGAAGACCCGGCAGGACGTGGCCTGGGCGGCGGACGAGCACATGCGCCCGGGCACGACGGCTGAGGCGCTGGCCAAGCTCCCTCCCTACTTCAAGCAGGACGGCGTCGTCACCGCAGGGAACGCGTCGGGAATCTGCGACGGCGCGGCCGCACTGGTCGTGGCCGGCGAAGCGTTCGCCCGCGAGCGCGGACTCCGGCCGATCGGCCGGCTGGTCGCATGGGGGGTGGCGGGAGTGGACCCGAGCGTCATGGGAATCGGGCCAGTGCCCGCCTCCCGCCGCGCGCTCGCCGCCGCGGGGCTCACGCTCGCCGACATGGACCTGGTCGAAATCAACGAGGCGTTCGCCGCGCAGTATCTCGCCGTGGAGCAGGAGCTCGGGCTCGACCGCGAGCGCACCAACGTCGACGGAGGCGCGGTGGCGCTCGGCCACCCGCTCGGGGCCAGCGGCGCGCGCATTACCCTGCACCTGCTTCATGCCCTGCGCCGCCGTGGCGGGCGGTACGGCCTGGGCGCTGCTTGCATCGGCGGTGGGCAGGGGGCCGCGGTCGTGGTGGAAGCCTTGCCCGCCTGAGGAACCTCCCTATGGATCTCCTGTTGCCGCTCCTGCTCGCCGCGGTCGTCTACTCGTTCGTGAGCCTGCGCGTGATTCGCCAGTACGAGCGGGGGGTGGCGTTCTTTCTCGGCCGGTACTGGGGCACCAAGGGGCCCGGGCTCATCTTCCTGCCCGCGGGCTTCGCCTCGCAGAAGCGGGTGTCGCTCCGCATCGTGGCGCTCGACATCCCGCCGCAGGACGTCATCACCCGCGACAACGTCTCGGTCAAGGTCAACGCCGTGCTCTACATGCGGGTCAGCGACCCGGCGAAGGCGATCATCGAGATCGAGGACTACCGCTATGCCACGAGTCAGCTGGCCCAGACCACCCTGCGATCGGTGCTGGGCGAGGTGGAACTCGACGAGCTCCTGTCCGACCGCGAGAAGATCAACGCCGTGCTGAAGAAGATCATCGACGAGCGGACCGACCCGTGGGGGATCGAGGTCTCCGCAGTCGAGGTGAAGGACGTGGACCTCCCCGACCAGATGAAGCGGGCGATGGCACGCCAGGCCGAGGCCGAGCGCGAGCGGCGGGCCAAGGTGATCGCGGCCCAGGGTGAGCTGCAGGCGTCGAAGACGCTGGCGGAGGCTGCCCGGACCCTCGCCACAGAGCCGAGCGCCATCCAGCTCCGCTATCTGCAGACGGTCACCGAGATCGCGGCGGAGAACAACTCGACCACGATCTTCCCCATTCCGATCGAGCTGTTCAAGCCGTTCCTCCAGGCACAGGCGCCGCGCCCGGTGCCGCCCCCGGCCGACGTCGCGGAGCCGCAGGGCGCCGCGCTCTCCGCCGGCGACCTCTCCACCCTGATGTCCCAGCTCCGCCTCGGCGCGGCCCGGACGCCGGCTCAGGAATAGCATGGGCGAGGGTACGCCGGCCCGGATCGACCGGGCCGCGCTCGAGCGGATCATCCAGCGAGCCGCCGAGCTGCAGACCGCCGATCGCGACATCGCCGACGGGCTCACGCCCGAGCAGGTTCTCTCGCTCGGCCGGGAGGTCGGGATCCCCGAGCGGCACCTGCAGCAGGCGTTGCTCGAGGAGCGGACCCGTCTCGTCACGGTCCCGGCGGCGGGAGCCTGGGAGCAAATCGCCGGGCCGGCGCATGTGGTGGCACAGCGCGCCGTGCCCGGCGAAGTCCCGGCAATCGAGTCGGCGCTCGTGGAGTGGATGGAGGACAAGGAGTTCTTTTGCGTACAGCGGCGGCAGCCGGGCCGGGTGACGTGGGAGCCGCTTGGCGGGGTCGCGGCCGCGGTGCGCCGATCGACGGCGGCGTTCCGCCGCGGAAGCTCGGCAATGACGCTCGCGCGGGCGGACACGGTCTCCGCCACAGTTTTTCCCCTCGAGCCGGGCTGGTGCCACGTGACCCTCACGGCGGAGGCGCGGCGGGCCCGCGCCGAGTTCGTCGGAGGCGGGGCCGCATTGGCGGGGGCCGGGATGCTCAGCGCCGGCGTGATGATAGTGCTCGGCGCCCTGCTTCCCGTCGCACTCATCCCGCTCCCGCTGGCGGTCGGCCTGGGTTACGGCGTCGCCCGCCAGTACCGCCCGGCGCTGGCCCGCGTTCAGCTCGGCCTGGAGCGCGCGCTGGACCAGCTCGAGCACGGGGGCGCGCAAGCCACGCAGCTGCTGCCGGGACGGTCGGCCGGGCTGCTCGGGATGCTGGCGGAGGAGATCCGGCGGTCGCTGCGGTAGTGGGGAGGCTTCGGGGCAGATCCCGTTCGAGTCACCCTGAGCGAAGCGAAGAGGCCAAACGCTGGGTCATGCCCCCTTCGCCATACTCGGTGTGACGCCAGCACTCAGTGACTCACGCCAACCGAGAGAAGAGTTCATGTCCGAAATCTCCCGCGTCGGCGTCCTCGGCTGCGGCCTCATGGGCAGCGGCATCGCGCAGACGGCCGCGACCGCCGGCTTTCCCACCGTCGTACGGGACGTTGACGCAGGCCCGCTCTCCAAAGGCCAGAGCGCGATCCGCAAATCGCTCGACAAGCTGGTCGAAAAGGCCAAGCTGGATCCGGCCGCCCGCGAGAGCGCATTGGAGTGCCTCACCTTCACCACCGAGCTCGGTGCCCTCGCCGGGTGCGACCTGATCGTCGAGGCAGTCACCGAGGATCTCCGGCTCAAGAACGAGCTCTGGCGTACCCTCGACGCGGCCTGTGCCTCCCCGACCATCTTCGCCTCGAATACGTCCAGCCTATCCATCGGCGACATGGCGGCGGCCACTGCGCGGCCCGACCGTTTCATCGGCCTCCACTTCTTCAATCCGGTCCCCTTGATGCCACTGGTCGAGGTGGTGCGGGCGGTCACCACCTCGCGGGAGGTGTTCGAGCACACGATGACGTTCGCCCGGCGCCTCGGGAAGGAGCCGATCGTCGCGCGCGACCGCTCGGGCTTCGTGGTGAACCGCCTCCTGGTGCCCTACCTCCTCGACGCGGTGCGCGCGTTGGAGCAGGGTGTGGCGTCGGCCGGCGACCTCGACCGGGGGATGCAGCTCGGATGCGGCCATCCGATGGGCCCCCTGACCCTGCTCGACTTCGTGGGTCTCGACACCACGGTCCGGATCGCCGACATCATGTTCGACGAGTACCGGGAGGCGCGGTTCGCGCCGCCGCCGCTCCTGCGCCGCATGGTCGCGTCCGGTCTCCATGGCCGGAAATCGGGCCGGGGGTTTTATGATTATGCGTCCCAGCCCCCGACCCCCATCGATCTTGGACTCTGAGGAGCCCAGATGTTCGGCTACGACTGGCCCCGGCTGCACGCCGCCGTGAACGATCTGCCCGCCGCTCTGCTCCTCGTGGCGGTACTGTTCGACCTGGCCGGCGCCCTGACCCGGCGGCCCCCGCTTCGCGTGGCCGGGTTCTGGACGCTCGTGGTGGGTGCGCTCGGCGCGGCGCTCGCGGTGCTTTCTGGACTGCAGGCCGAGGACCACTTGGCGCCCCACAGCGACGCGGTGCACCGCGTCATGGAGACCCACGAGGAGCTCGCCTTCATCACCCTGGGGATCTTCGCCTTCGTGGCCCTGTGGAGGATCTGGCGGGAGAAACGGATGAGCGGCGCGGAACGCTCGGCCGCCCTGGTGCTCTCCCTGGTCGGGACGGGGACGCTCGTGGCGACCGGGATGTACGGCGGCAAGCTGATCTTCGACCACGCAGCCGGAATCCCCACTGAAGTGCTGCAGGCGGAGATCCACGCGCGCGCGGAAGGCCATCATCATGATGGAAGCGAGGGGGATGAGGCGGCTGGCCACGGCGGCGACTCCGCAACGACCGACTCCACCGCGACGGCCGGGCATACTCACGCGCCCGGTACGCCTCCGCACAAGGATTGACCCGATGCGCGCGGTGCTGGTGGCATGGTTGGTGGGTGTCGGCCTGATCGGGTGCCAGCCGGGTACGACCCGGCCGCCCTACCCGCCCGTGCCGGAGGCCGCGTTCACCGAAGTACGCCTGGCGCCCCGCGAGGCCACCCGCCTTCTCGCCGAGGCGCTGCAGGCGGATTCGATCCCCACGACCCGGGTGGACCTTCAAGACGCCTGGTTCGAGACCAGCTGGTTCGACCCTGCCACCGGCCAGCACACGGGAGATCGCCCGATCGGGCCTGGCGTCGTGCGCGTTCGTGCCTGGGCTGACGCCACCAACCCGGGGAACAGCAAGGTCACCGTCGAAACCCTGTATCACCCACTCACCGATCCATCCGTGCCCGACCGCGAGCTCGACCGGCAGGTGCCGCGCGACCATCCGGTCGCGATCAAAGTCCGGGCCGCGTTGCAGAATCTGGTGAAGCAGTACGGCGGGCCGCCGGCGCCACCGGCTGCGCCCTCGGAGGCCGAAGTGGCGCCGGTTCCGCCGCCGGAGCAGGAGTCACCCTGAACGCAGTGAAGGGGGCATGATCTGACGCATGCCCCCTTCGCTTCGCTCAGGGTGATTCGTTGCCCATCCCTCTCAGATCACGTACGCCCGCACCCACTCCTCCAGCTGTCCCAGGTTCAGCAGGGCGTCCTTGCAGGGCCCCGACGGGAGGGTCATCGTGAGGCCGAGCACCGGGATCTTGCCGGCCACGTCGTGGAGGCCGCTCACCATATCCCGCTCGCACGCCACCGCCACCACCGCGCGCGGCCGACGCTCGCGGATGACTCGCCGCGCCAACTGGCCTCGGGTGGCCACGAACACCGGCACGCCGTACTTCCCCGCGATCCCCAGCACCCCGTCGAGTGTTTCCTTGGACAGGCAGCGCGGAATGAGCAGCAGCAGCTCGCCCGTCCCCACCTTTCGCCGCCGGACCAGCGCCAGCGCGTTGTACACCTTCACCGACGCGTTCTCCACCCAATCCCGGCGGCCGAATTGCTCGGCCAGCCGCGATGTGAGCCGCATCAACCGAAGAAACGGGCCGCGCTCCGCCAGTCGCTCCGGCAGCAGGGCGCGGCCGGTCACATAAGAGAGGAAGAGGACGCCCCACCAGGCCCAGAGGGCCAGCCCCACGGCGGCGAGCCCCGTCCAGAGCAGGCGGGGGAGCGCGGCGTGCAGGTCGGCGAGGCGGGGATGGAAGAGGAAGAGCAGGGCGGCGGCGAGGCCCAATCCCACTATCAGGACGATCGCCGACCAGGCGAAGAAGAGCGTCGGCGACGAATCGTAGTTCCCGCGGTTCGGGAGCGGTCTGCCGTCCCACTCGTCCCACTCGTGGCCGAGCCGGCGGTCCACGTCGATGTGGATCAGCTGCGCGCGGGGGGTCTCCGACATAGGGCCACAAGATAGTTAGCTTTTGCCCATGCTGCCTCCCCCGCCGATCCGGGGCCTGTTTCGAACCGATCATCGCGCGC
>DAIPLK010000108.1:0-10107 GCA_036769285.1 Gemmatimonadales bacterium
CTGCCGCACCCGCACCCGCCGGTGGCGTTGGGGTTGCTGAAGGTGAACCCCGAGCCTTGCATGGAGCTGACGTAGTCGATGGTGACGCCGGTGAGGTACTGGGCGCTGAAGCCGTCCACGAACACGCGGACGCCGTTGATCGCGTGGACCATGTCGTCGTCGAGCGCGCGCTCCTCGATATTGAGGCTGTACTTGAAGCCTGAGCAGCCGCCCGGCAGTACGCTCACCCGGAGTCCCGCCGTCTCCGGCGAAACCTGCTCCTGGGTGATGAACTTCTGCACCTCTTCAGCCGCCCGTTCGGTCAGGCTCAAGTTGAACCCGGTGGCCGGGGCCTGCTGGTCGATGCTCATCCGTCGCTCCTTCCGTCCGATCGCTGGTGGACCTCACTCTCCCGGATCGTAACGTAACCGGGGGTCGAGGGCCCTGTCAACGCTGGCGGTCAGCTGCGCGTCGGCACGCAAGTTACGCTGAATCAACGAGAAAGCCCCGATCGCAGCCACGGAATAGACCAGTCCCCGGAGGGGGGCACCGGTCACCAAAGCTCCCACCGCGAAGACCGCGGCATAGACCGCCACCAGCCCGGCCACCCAGTTGACCCACGACAGGGCGCCGCCCGGGATCCGGTCGTCGCCGTGGCCCAGGCGTCGGGCCACCTCGCGCCAGCCGGGTCCGCCGGGCCGCACCCGCCGGTAGAACCGGTCGAGCGTCTCAGCGGACTCCGGTGCGGTGAGGAAGGTCACCGTGAGCCAGACCACGGTCGTCACCAGCACAGTCGTGAGCATCGTGAACGCGTAATCCGGCGTGCCGGTGTCGCTCATCGAGTGGCCGAAGCGGGTGAGGGCCAGCGAGGTGACGAACGAGGTCACCATGGCGCTGATCTCGGACCAGGCGTTCACCCGCCACCAGTACCACCGGAGGATGAACACGAGCCCGGTCCCCGCGCCGAGGCCGATCAGGATCTTCCACCCCTGCTCGACGCTGCTCAGGAAGCCCATGACGATGAGCGAGGAGACCATCAGCACCGCGGTCGCCATCCGGGAGGCGATGACCTGGGCGCGAGGGCTCGCGTCCGGCTTGAGGAACCGGAGGTAGACGTCGTTCACCAGGTACGACGCGCCCCAGTTGAGGTGGGTGCTGATGGTGCTCATGTAGGCTGCCGCGAAGGCGGCGAGCAACAATCCCTTGAACGGCGACGGGAGGATGTCCACCATCACCCGGACGTAGCCCTCCTCGGGGTTGGCGAGGCCGGGGTAGCGGAGCAGGCCGACGAATCCGACCAGGATCCACGGCCACGGCCGGAGCGCGTAGTGGGCGATGGTGAACCAGAGCGTCGCGAGCAGGCCGTGCCGCTCGTCCTTGGCGGAGAGAATGCGCTGCACGATGTACCCGCCGCCGCCCGGCTCCTGGCCGGGATACCACGCCGCCCACCACTGCACGCCCAGCCAGACGAGCAGGGTCGTGAGCGGGAGCCAGGGGGCATCGAGCGGCGGGATCACCCCGAACGCCGCCTGGGTCGAGCCGAAGTGGGCGGCGACCTTCGCGGTCAGCTCGTCGAGCCCGCCCATGGACTGGACGGCGAGCACGGCGAGCAGGATCGAGCCGCCCATGGCGAAGACGAACTGGAAGAGGTCGGTAACGATCACGCCCCAGAGCCCGGCGAACACGCTGTACAGCGCCGTGAGCCCGAACAGGAAGATCGCGGCCTTCCAGGGATCGATGTTGAGGCTGATCTGCAGGATGGTGACCATCGCCCGCGTCACCCACCCCATGATGATGAGATTGATCGGGAGCGCGAGATAGAGCGCCCGGAATCCGCGCAGCGCCGCCGCCGGGCGCCCGCCGTAGCGCAGCTCGGCGAACTCGACGTCGGTGAGCACGCCCGCCCGGCGCCACAGTCGCGAGAAGAAGAAGACGGTCAGCACGCCCGAGAAGGCCCCGTTCCACCAGAGCCAGTTGCCGGCCACGCCGTACTTGGCCACGAGGCCCGCCACCACCAGCGGCGTGTCGGCCGCGAAGGTCGTCGCCACCATCGAGGTCCCGGCGAGCCACCAGGGAAGCGAGCGGCCCGACACGAAATAGTCCGCCAGTGACCGACCGGCCTTCCGGGTGTACGCGAGACCGATCGCGGCCGAGGCCACGAAGTACAGCGCGATGATGAGCCAGTCCGAGAAGACGAGATGCATCGGGAGTCTCTGGTCAGGAGGGAGGGCGGGGGATCACGGGACCCGCCGCTGGACGCCCCAGCCGCGGCGAAAGCCGGGGGGCAGTGCGATCGGGAGCCGGCCGGTGATGGGCGCGGCGCCGGCGAGCGCGCGGGCGACCGCCCGCTCGGTCACCGCGTTCGACCGCCATGCGATGAGATACGAGCCGACCTCTGGCAGCCCGGCGATGACGTATGGATTGCCGAGCGAGACAAGCACCGTCGGCCGCTCGCGCGCCGTCCGGGCGATGAGCGCCGAGAGCGCGACCGGCAGGCCGATCGCCCCGCGTCCCGCGATCGGCCGGTCGGCCGTGGCGAAGACCGCGGTGGGGTTTCGCCGGAGCGCCGCGGCGGCGGAGTCATAGCTCGCGGGGCCGCTGGCGGGCCAGAGCCTGGCCAGGGTGACGGCGAACCCCTGGGTCCACAACTCGGTCGCGAGCGCGGTGCCGACGAGGCGATTCGCCTCCTCCGCGTAGGTCACCAGCGTGAGTGGGCGACGAGCCCGCGGCAAGGCGTGGATCACCCCGGCCGAGTCCTTGACCAGCACGATCGACCGCGCGGCGATTTCGGCCGCGTCGGCCTGGAAGGCGGCACTGCCGACCACCGCCGGGACGCTGTCGAGCGGAACGGTGCGGCGCGCGAAGAGGCCGAGGTGGTGCTTGGCCTCGAGCACCCGGCGGACCGACTGGTCGAGCCGCTCCAGGCTGATCTCGCCGCGATCGACCGCCCGGGCCATCGCGTCGATCGCGGCGGCCGGATCGGCTGGCTGGAGCAGGAGATCGGCGCCGGCGAGAAACGCCCGTACCCCGGCCTCGGCGCCGTACGCGTCGGCGACGCCCGCCATGTTGAGGGCGTCGGTCACGATCATCCCCTGGAAGCCGAGCGAGTCGCGGAGGATGCCCGTGAGAATGTTCGGCGCCACGGTGCCGGGCCGCAGCTGGCCCGGGTCGATCCCCGGCAGCGCGATGTGGGCCGACATCACCACGTCCACGCCCGCGGCGATCGCCGCGCGGAACGGCACCAGTTCGACCGAGTCGAGCCGCGCCCAGGTCGAGCCGATGACCGGCAGCGCCATGTGCGAGTCGGTGCCGGTGTCGCCGTGGCCGGGGAAGTGCTTCGCCGTCGCGAGCATCCCGTGATCCTGGAGGCCCCGAACCTCGGCGGCCACCAGGCGGCCGACCTCGACCGGATCCTCGCCGAACGCGCGGGTGTTGATGATCGGGTTGGCGGGGTTGTTGTTGACGTCGGCCACCGGCGCGAAGGCGAGGTGCACACCGACCGCCCGGCCCTCGAGCGCGGTGATGCGGCCGAGGTCGTACGCCGCGCTGTCGCTCCCGGTGGCGCCCACGCCCATATTGGGTGGGAAGAGCGTGCCGCCGTTGAGCCGGAGACTGGTGCCACCCTCGAAGTCCGAGCCGACGAGCAGCGGGAGCGGTGAGCGCTGCTGGAGCCGGTTGAGCTTGGCGGCGATGTCGAGCGGCGAGCCGACCGATACGATGATGCCGCCGACGTGAAGCGAGTCGATCCACGCCTCCGCCAGCGCGAAGCCGTCGTCATCGTATGCCGCGTAGGTGCCCGGTATCCACGGCATGACCAGTTGCGCGATCTTGTCGCGGACGCTGAGCGCCGAGAGCAGCGTTCCTACGTCGGTCGCGGGACCCACGGCGGCGGCGGTGGGTATCGGCGCGGGAGTCGCCAGTCTCGACGCGGGCCCGCAGGCGCTCAGCAGGATGACCACAGGTGCGAGGTGTTTGGGGTGCACAGAACTCTCGTGGTGCTCGGATTCTGCGGATGGTCGCTCGGCTGCGGCCCCGCCGGCCCGGCGGCCCAGGCCCCGGCGCCGGGCAGGGTGCGCCCGGGCATCGACGTCCTGCTGACCGACAGCCTACCGGTGGTGCGCGGCCGCCGCGTCGGTCTGGTGACCAATCGGGCGGGCGTGGATGCCCAGGGAATCAGCGACGTGGTGCGACTGCAGGCGGCCGGCATTCGGCTCGTGGCGCTGTTCAGCCCGGAGCACGGCTTCCGCGGCGCGGCCGATCCCGGCGCCGCGGTCGCCTCCTCGATCGATTCGGCCACCGGCCTACCAATCTATAGTCTTTACGGTCCAAGTACCGCCCCCACCGATGCGATGCTCGAGGGGATCGATCTGCTGCTGGTCGACCTGCAGGATGCGGGCGCTCGCTACTTCACCTTTCTGTTTACGACGGTGGAGGTCATGCGTGCGGCGGCTCGGCACGGGATCCGAGTGGTCGTGCTCGACCGGCCGGACCCCATCGGGGCGCCGGTGCAGGGGAACGTGCTGGACCCGGCGTATGCCACTCCGGTCGGCCTGCTGGCGGTGCCGATGCGCCACGGGATGACGCTGGGGGAGCTGGCCCGGCTGGCACGGGCCGATCTCGGGCTCGCGACGGATCTCGGCGTGGTGCCGGTGTCGGGCTGGCGGCGGTCGGTGCCGATGGACTCGACCGGCCTCGCGTTCGTCCCGCCGAGCCCGAACCTCCGGTCGCTCGAGAGCCTCTATCACTATCCCGGGCTGTGCCTGTTCGAGGGGACCAACCTCAGCGTGGGCCGGGGATCCGCCGCGCCGTTCGAGCAGATCGGAGCGCCGTGGCTCGACACGGCGGCGGTGCTCGAGCGCGTGCGGCAGGCAAGGCTGCCGGGAGTGGAGTTCTCGGGCGCGTCGTTCACGCCCGAGCGGCCCGGGGACGGCAAATACGCCGACACCCTGCTGGCCGGCATCAGGCTCCGGATGACGGACCGGGCCAGCTACGATCCGACCGCCGCGGCGGTCCACCTGCTCGTGGCAGTCCGGGCAGTGCACCGGGACCGGTTCACCTGGATCCCGAAGCACTTCGACCGGCTCGCGGGGGGGCCGGTGGTGCGAGAGCGGCTCGAGGCGGGGGCGGATCCCGCGGAGATCGTCGGGGGATGGGATGCGGACCTCGAGCGATTCAAGCTGCGCCGGCGGCCGTTTCTGCTGTACCCCGAATGAGGCTCGGGAGTCCCACGAGTCACCCTGAACGAAGTGAAGGGGGCATGCCTCTGGATATGCCCCCTTTGCTGCGCTCAGGGTGACTCCCTGGCGCTCCCCGGCCGCGCGGTTCCGATTGCCCTAACCGGTTCTCACGGTTATTCTTTGCCCCGGCCGCCCGTCGGGGACCGGCCGCAGATATCCGCTTCGGGGGACCGAGACGACGTGAAGCTGCTGGGTGCGCTGGAGAAGCCGTTCTACGCGACGGTCGATCCGCTGGTGGCCCGGCTGATCCGGTCCGGCGTGCGGCCAAACACCATCACCACCGTCGGCACCGGCCTCGTGCTGGTGTCCGCGGTGGCATTCGCGGCCGGTCAGATCCGTCTGGGCGGGCTGCTGCTGCTCGTGAGCGGCATCACGGACACGCTGGATGGACAGGTGGCGCGTGGCGGCGCCATGGTCACGAAGTTCGGCGCCTTCTACGACTCCACGCTCGACCGGGTCGGCGACGGCGCCACCTTCATCGGGATCGGCGCCTTCTTCCTGACCGCCGCCGACGTCGCCTACCGGGTGCCGGCGGTCATTGCCTGCATGGTCGCGATCCTCAGCTCGCTGCTGGTCTCCTACGCACGCGCGCGGGCCGAGGGGCTCGGGCTCGACTGCAAGGTGGGGATCGCGCAGCGGGCCGAGCGGATCCTGCTGGTGGGGCTGTTCTCGCTGCTGGTGGGCGCCGGGCCCCGCGCACTGGTGCTCGAGGCGATCGTGGCGCTGCTGGCGGTCGCCTCGGTCATCACGGTGGTGCAGCGGTTCGTCTACGTCTACCGGCATGCCGATGCCGTGAAGGAACCGGCCCGCGTGCGGGACGCCGGCGTGCCGCTCGATTCTCTCGCGAAAGGACGCTAGCCAGTGGCTGATCAGACCGCCCGGCGGATCGCGCCGGCCAAGGGGAAGCTCGGAGTGCTCTGCGTCGGGCTCGGTGCCGTCGCGACGACGTTCATCGCGGGGGTCGAGAACGTGCGCCGCGGGGCGGCCAAGCCGATCGGATCGCTCACCCAGATGGGGACGATCCGGCTGGGCAAGCGGACCGAGAGCCGCGCGCCGCTCATCCGGGAGTTCGTGCCCCTGGCGGAGCTGAAGGACCTGGTCTTCGGCGCCTGGGACCCCGTGCCGGACGACGCCTACACGGCCGCGCGGCACGCGGGCGTGCTGGACCGCCATGAGCACCTCGAGCCGATCGCGGAGTTTCTCAAGGGCATCAAGCCGATGCCCGCGGTGTTCGACCAGTACTACGTGAAGCGGCTCGAGGGGAAGAACGTCAAGACCGGGAAGACCAAGCGCGAGCTGGCGGAGGCGCTCCGGAAGGACATCCGGGACTTCAAGGCCAAGCACGGCTGCGACCGGCTGGTCATGGTGTGGTGCGCCTCGACCGAGATCTTCATCAGTCCCGGCCCGGCCCACTGGACCCTCGAGGCGTTCGAGAAGGCGATGGATGCCGGCGATCCGACGGTCGCCCCCTCCATGCTGTACGCCTACGCCGCCCTCCAGGAGGGCGTGCCGTTCGCCAACGGGGCCCCCAACCTGACCTGCGACTTCCCGGCGATGGAGGCCCTCGCCAAGTCGAAGGGCGTGCCGATCGGCGGCAAGGACTTCAAGACCGGCCAGACCATGGTCAAGACCGTGCTGGCGCCGATGTTCAAGGCCCGCATGCTCGGCGTGGCCGGCTGGTACTCCACCAACATCCTCGGCAACCGCGACGGCGAGGTGCTGGACGACCCGGAGAGCTTCAAGACCAAGGAGGAGTCGAAGCTCGGCGTGCTGGAGTACATCCTGCAGCCGAAGCTCTATCCCGAGCTCTACGGCGAGATCTACCACAAGGTGCGGATCAACTATTATCCGCCGCGCGGCGACAACAAGGAAGGCTGGGACAACATCGACATCTTCGGGTGGCTGGGCTATCCGATGCAGATCAAGGTGGACTTCCTCTGCCGCGACTCGATCCTCGCCGCCCCGCTGGTGCTCGACCTGGCGCTGTTCTTCGATCTGGCCCAGCGGGCCGGCCTGAGCGGCATCCAGGAGTGGCTCTCCTTCTACTTCAAGAGCCCCCAGGTGGCGCCGGGCCTCTACCCCGAGCACGACCTGTTCATCCAGCAGACCAAGCTCAAGAACACCCTCCGCTACCTGATGGGCGAAGAGCAGATCACCCATCTCGGCATCGAGTACTACCAGGACGCCTGATGAAGTACTTCCACCGCACTCGCAGCACGCCGGAGGAGGTGCTGGCGCGGGCCACGGCCTTCTTCGGCGCCCGGCTCACGCCGGTCGAGGAGCTGCCGCGGCGGCGCGGCTTCAGCGGCACGATCGGCCGGATCGCGGTCACCGTGCAGGCCGAGGGCGGGCACTACACCCTGGTGACGGTGGACAGCAACCAGGTCGGGGAGAGCGAGGCCGACAAGCTGGCCAAGCGCTTCCTGACCGTCGTGCACACGATGGCAGACCCGACGCACCGGCCGATCGGCGCGTACTGATCCCGCACGCCTGACCGAAATCTTCAGGAGGCCCTTCCCGATGATGCTCTTGCGCTCGGCGCTGCGCCGTGCCGTCCCCTCCGTCCTCTCGGTGCTCGCGGCCCTCGCCGCCGGCGGCCTGCCGCTCACGGCGTTGCTGGCGCAGGAGCCGGCGGCTCCGGCGCGGCACGCCGGTGGTGAGGCGGCGCTGGTGCTCCCGGACCTCGGACAGGCGACCTTCCTGGGCGGCATCGACGGCCGCACGCTGCTGCTGGCCGGCCTCGTGGTCTGCGTGCTCGGGCTCGGGTTCGGCCTCGCGATCTACAACCAGCTCAAGAACATGCAGGTGCATCGGTCGATGCTCGAGGTGTCCGAGCTGATCTACGAGACCTGCAAGACCTACCTGCTGACGCAGGGTCGGTTCCTGCTGTTCCTGTGGGTCTTCATCGGCATCGCCGTGGCGGTGTACTTCGGCAAGCTGGCCACGACGGTGGACCCGGCCACGGGGGCGGAGGTGCACGGCTTCCCGCTGAGCCGGGTCGGCATCATCCTGCTGTTCAGCCTCATCGGCATGGCGGGGAGCTATGCCGTGGCCTGGTTCGGCATCCGGGTGAACACCTTCGCCAACTCGCGGGCGGCGTTCGCGAGCCTCCGGGGCAAGCCGTATCCCTGCTACCAGATCCCGCTCAAGGCGGGCATGAGCATCGGGATGCTGCTCATCAGCGTCGAGCTGCTGCTGATGCTCTGCATCCTGCTCTTCATCCCGGGCGACTACGCCGGGCCCTGCTTCATCGGCTTCGCCATCGGCGAGTCGCTCGGCGCGGCGGTGCTCCGCGTGGCGGGCGGCATCTTCACCAAGATCGCCGACATCGGCGCCGACCTGATGAAGATCGTGTTCAAGATCAAGGAAGACGACGCGCGGAACCCCGGGGTGATCGCCGACTGCACCGGCGACAACGCGGGTGACTCGGTCGGCCCCTCGGCGGACGGCTTCGAGACCTACGGCGTGACGGGCGTCGCGCTCATCACGTTCATCCTGCTCGCGGTGACCGAGCCGTCGGTGCAGGTCCAGCTGCTGGTCTGGATCTTCGCCATGCGCATCATGATGGTCATCGCTGCGGCGCTCTCGTATTTCATCAACGAGGCGGTGGCGCGGGGCAAGTATCAGGACGTGGCCAAGATGAACTACGAGGCGCCGCTCACCACGCTCGTGTGGCTCACCTCGATCGTCTCGGTAGTGCTGACCTACGTGGTGTCGTACCTCCTCATCCCCGACGTCGGCGGCGACCCGTCGCTCTGGTGGAAGCTCTCGACGGTCATCACCTGCGGCACCCTGGCCGGCGCGATCATTCCGGAGCTGGTCAAGGTCTTCACCTCGGTCGATTCGCGGCACGTGCGTGAGGTCGTCACCAGCTCGCGCGAGGGCGGGGCCTCGCTCAACATCCTGTCCGGCTTCGTCGCGGGGAACTTCAGCGCCTTCTGGATCGGGCTCGCGATCCTCGCTCTGATGGGCATCGCATTCGGCGTGAGCACGCTCGGACTAAGCAGCCTCATGCTGGCGCCCGCGGTCTTCGCCTTCGGCCTGGTGGCCTTCGGCTTCCTCGGCATGGGCCCGGTCACCATCGCGGTGGACTCCTACGGCCCGGTGACCGACAACGCCCAGTCGGTCTACGAGCTCTCGACCATCGAGCAGCTCCCCGGCATCGAGGGCGAGATCAAGCGGGACTTCGGCTTCACGCCGCAGTTCGAGCTCGCCAAGCAGCACCTCGAGGAGAACGACGGAGCGGGGAACACCTTCAAGGCCACGGCCAAGCCGGTGCTCATCGGGACCGCGGTCGTCGGGGCCACCACGCTGATCTTCTCGATCATCCTCGCGCTCACCAAGGGCCTCCAGCCGGAGCTGCTGTCGAACCTCTCGATCCTGCACCCGCCGTTTCTGCTCGGTCTCATCGCCGGCGGCGCGGTGATCTACTGGTTCACCGGCGCCTCGACCCAGGCGGTCACGACCGGCGCCTACCGCGCGGTGGAGTTCATCAAGGCGAACATCAAGCTCGAGGGCGCCACCAAGGCCTCGGTGTCCGACAGCAAGAAGGTGGTCGCGATCTGCACGAAGTACGCGCAGAAGGGGATGTTCAACATCTTCCTGGTGGTCTTCTTCGTGACGCTCGCCTTCGCGTTCGTGGAGCCGTACTACTTCATCGGCTACCTGATCTCGATCGCGCTGTTCGGCCTGTACCAGGCGATCTTCATGGCCAACGCCGGCGGCGCCTGGGACAACGCGAAGAAGATCGTGGAGACCGAGCTCAAGGCGAAGGGCACCGATCTGCACGCCGCGACGGTCGTCGGCGACACGGTGGGTGATCCGTTCAAGGACACCTCGTCGGTGGCGCTCAACCCGATCATCAAGTTCACCACCCTGTTCGGGCTGCTCG
>DAIPLK010000109.1:0-10059 GCA_036769285.1 Gemmatimonadales bacterium
ATCTTCCAGGGGCTCGCCGTCGCGCTGATGAGCGGCGCGGTGGTGGCGACCCTGCTCACGATGGTGGTGGTGCCGCTGCTCTACTGGGAGCTCCGGCGTCGCGCAGGCTGATTCTCGAGGTGGACCAGACTTTCAGGAGGGAAGCAGATGTGCAGTGATCTCGTCATCCGGCGCTTCGCCGGCACGTTCGTTCTCGCGTCGCTCGCGCTCGGCTGGTTCGTGAACCCGCTCTGGTTCCTGTTCACGGCCTTCGTCGGGGCCAATCTGGTGCAGTCGTCGTTTACGGGCTTCTGCCCGCTCGAACGGATCCTCGGGCGCTTCAAGTTGTTCGGCTGCCGTCCGGGGAATGCGCCGAGCGCCGCCGGGGGGGCCGCCGCGTGACCGGCACCACGACGCCCTACGGCTTCGGGGTGATGGTGCCGCTCACGTACGAGGCGGCCGTGCAGCGCACGCGCGACGCGCTGGCGGCGGAAGGCTTCGGGGTCCTGACCGAGATCGATGTCGCGGCGACGCTCAAGAAGAAGCTCGGTGTTGACCGGAGCCCGTACGTGATCCTCGGGGCCTGCAACCCTCCGCTGGCGCATCGGGCCCTCGAGCTGGAGCCCGACATCGGCCTGCTGCTCCCCTGCAACGTCGTGGTGTACGCGAGCGAGCGGCCCGGGTGGACCACCGTGGCGGCGCTGGACCCGGAGGCGGCCCTCCGGCTGACCGGCCGCGCCGACATCGCCCCGCTGGCCGCGGAGGTGAAGAGCCGGTTGCAGCGGGTCATCGCGGCCGTCGAGCGACCGACCCCCTAGCGGGGACGGGCCCGCCGGGCGTAACATCGCTGTCCCGGAACCCCGGGGTCCGGGGCGGCTCGGGGCCGCCGTCCGGACCCCTGCTCGTTCATCCCCTCCTCGTGGGGAGGGCTCTTGGCCGCGTCCCGCGGCCCCGGAGCCGCCATGCCCACGACACTGCCCGCCATCGATCCGGTCGTCCTCGTGCCGCGGGCCCATCCCTTCGATGACAGCGAGTGGATGTTCGAGCCCAAGTACGACGGGTTCCGGGGCTTCCTCTACGCCTCGGCGTCGGGCTGCGACATTCGGTCGGCGTGGGACCACCGGTTCGACGGCTATGCCGAGCTGTGCGACAGGGTCGCGGGGGTGATCGGTCGGCGCGAGGTGATCCTGGACGGCGAGATCGTCTCCCTCGACCCCAAGGGCAAGCCGCTCTTCCGTGAGCTGCTCAGGGGACGCGGCTTTCTGGCGTTCGCCGCGTTCGACCTTCTCTGGCTCGACGGGCGCGACTTCCGCTCGGCGCCGCTGAGCGAGCGGAAGCGGCATCTCGCGGAGCTGCTCCCGTCGGACACGGGGCCGCTCTACAAGGTCTTCACGCTGGAGGAGCACGGGCGCGCGCTGTTCGAGGCGACGAGGAAGATGGATCTGGAGGGGATCGTCGCGAAGCGCCGGAGCGACCCGTACGGGGCGGCGACCCTCTGGTACAAGATCAGGAATCCCGCGTACCGCCAGAGCGAAGGCTGGATGGACGTGGGGCAGGCGGCGCGCACGCGGCTGCGGAGTACGGGGCGCGGCGTGGTCGAGAAGTAGCCCCTGCGCGGTCCCGAGGATCCCAGGGCGCTCCGCGTCGCCGTCGCCGCGCTCGCGGGCCTGGTCGCCGCGGGCGCAATGCTCGTGCTCTGGCCGCGGGTCTGGCCTCACATCAGTTCCGACCTCGACCCCGTTATCCTGGGCGCGCGGTCGCTGGTGCGAGGGACGGACCCCTACCTCGACTCGTGGGAATGGACCAGCCCTGGCTGGCCCTGGCCGCTCGCCTACCCACCCCCCGCGCTCTTCGTGGCGCTCCCGCTCTCCCCGCTGCCGATCCTGCTCGGGCGCGTGGTGTTCGTCGGCGCGAGCGTGGCCCTCCTGGCGCTGGCGCTGAGCCAGCGAGCGTGGTACCCGCTGCTCGTTCTCGCGAGCGGGCCGGTCCTCCACGCCATCAACGTGGCTCAATGGTCACCGCTGGTGACGGCGGGCAGCATGCTGCCGGGACTCGGCTGGCTGTTGGCGTGCAAGCCCAATCTGGGGCTCAGCCTCTGGCTCGGCAGCCCCGATCGGGCCACGGCGCGCCGGCTGGCGCTCGGCGTCGCCGCGGCATTCGCGGTGAGCCTGCTCGTGCTTCCCGGCTGGCCCCGGCGCCTACGTCGTTTCTCTGGGGAACAGCCCCCACCTCAGCCTGATCGCTCGGCCGTTCGGGTGGGTGCTGCTGCTGGCCGCCGTGCGCTGGCGTGACCCCGCCGCGCGCGTCCTGCTTGGACTGGCGCTGATCCCGCAGGCGGCACCGTTCGCGGACGGACTCCCGGTGCTGCTGGCGGCGCGTACGCGGGGAGAGACGGCGGCATTGAGCGGGATCTCTCTCGCCGGCTATCTCGTGCGGCTGAGTCGCGACTGGGGGCCCGGCCCCTACGAAGATATCGTCGCCCGGGGCTGGCCCTACGTTCTGGTGGCGCTCTACCTCCCGGCGCTGCTGATCGTCCTCCGGCGCCGGTCCGCGCCGTCGTGAGGAATCACCCTGAACCCTTTGCTGTCGCTCAGGGCAGGCTCCGTGAAGGGGGCATGACCTGAGGCATGCCCCCTTCGCTCCGCTCAGGGTGACTCCCTAGATTGTGGCCCATGCCGCGGCGCCCGCTCCTCCCCATGGGTCTGCTTCTCTGCCTCGTGCCGGCCGGCCTCGCTGCCCAGGCGCCGTCCCCACGCGCCGGGCCGCGCCCAGCCGTCGGTGCCGAGGTGGGCTACTCGCGCAGCAACGTCGGCGGCCCCGACGCCACCAAGCTCCGCAGTCGGCAGGGCGCGCTCACGGGCGTCTTTCTCCAGGTGCCGGTCGCCGGGCCGCTGAGCGTCCGGCCGGAGATCCTCTTCGCGCTCAAGGGCGGCGGGGCGCAGATCGCGCTCGAGAGCGGCGGCACGGCAGAGCTCGACATCGATCTGGCCTACCTCGAGATGCCGGTGCTCCTGCGGGGGACAGTAGCGCGCGGGCGGTTCCGCCCGATGATTTTCGGCGGTCCCGCGCCGGCGCTCAAGATCGGCTGCGACCTGCGTCGGATCGCGCCCGACTCCCTGGTTCGCAAGCCCTGCGACCAGGTGGACTTCACCGCGTTCCGTGGGTTCGACGTCGGTCTCGTGATGGGCGGCGGGCTCGAAGTGCGCTGGCCCCAGTCGGCGCTCGCGCTCGAGGCCCGCTACAACACCGGGCTCCGATCGGTCCTCAAGGGCTCGGACGTGCGGAACCGGACGTTCGGGATCATGCTGGCGCTGACGTTCTGAGCGGGGCCGGGCTTCCGCCCGAGTCACCCTGCGAGTCACCCTGAACGCAGTGAAGGGGGCATGCGTCTGGGCATGCCCCCTTCGCTTTGCTCAGGGTGACTCGGCGGTTACGCCGCCGTCGTCACGTCAGAACAGGTACCGCCCGCCGATCTGGAACTGCCGCGGCTCGCCCAGGCCGCTCCGGATCGTGCCGTCGAAGTTGAGGAACGTGCCTCCCGACGAGGGATCCTTGAAGTTGTCGGCGTTGGTGACGTTGAACACCTCGAAGATCGCCTCGAACGTGCCCTGCCGGCCGAGGTTGAACGGCCGGGAGAGGCGGATGTCCCAGGAGAAATAGGCGTTGTCGCGCCGGGTGGTGTTGCGTTGCAGGATGTGTCCGTCGGGGCAGATCCGGAGCAGCGAGCTCGGCGCCACCCGCGTGCCGGTGCCCTGGTTGTCGGCTCCGCAGCTCTCGGAGGCCGGCTGGGCGGAATACGCGCTGACCCGATTGTTGAGATAGAAGTCGCCGGGCAGGACGGCCAGCACCCAGGCGTTGAAGCGGTGCCGCTGGTCGCGATCGCTGTAACCGTACTCCGCGTCCAGGCTGTCCGGCCGCACGTAGCGGAAGGTGAAGGGGTCGCGCTCGTTGTCGTCGTCCGACTTGTCCCAGGAGAGGGTGTAGTTGAGCTGGAACTGGAGTCGCGAGCCCGCGGTCCGGCGGAGCTCGGCGGTGATCCCGTTGTAGCGACTCTTGGCGCTGCTCTGCACCACCGTCAGCGTGCCGATGCCGTTGGCGCCGCCGGGCTCGAGCCCGCTACCCCATGGCGACCCGAACACCGTGTCGTTCGCGTTGATGAATCGGGTGAGGTGGTCGGTGCGCGCGTGGGTGTAGCTCAGGCCGGCCGCGAGTCCGTTGGCCACTTCGCGGTCGTAGCCGACGGTGGCCGTGAACGTGCGCGGATTCTGGAAGTCCTTGTCGAAGACGAACACCCCGGGGAAGAACGGGACGCCGGAGGGCGTCGGCAGCAGCTCCCCGTAGTTGGGCGGCGGCCCGCCGAAGACCCCGTCGAGACCGCTGATGCGGACCAGTGTCTGCCCGCGCGACCCGTCCGTGCTCCGGCTGCTGGCGAGGTTGAGGCCCGGGATGCGGGCGTAGTACAGGCCCGCGTTGGCGCGCACCACCTGCTTGCCATCGCCCTTCACGTCGTAGGCGACGCCGAGCCGTGGCTGAAACATGCTGTAGTCGGACGGGATGGTGCCGTCTCCTGGAAACTCGAAAGTGCCCCGGGCGTTCGTGACGGTCTGCCCGATGAAGGGGAAGTAGAAGAGCGTCGAGTCGATCGGCGTGATCAGGCTGGGCTCGATCTGTGCTTCCCAGCGGAGCCCATAGTTGACCGTCAGGTTGGACCGCGGCTTCCAGCTGTCCTGGAGAAACAGCGCCAGCTCGTTCTGGATGATCGTCTGCGTGCCGGCTTCGTCCACCGTCAGTCCGCCCACGCCCGCCTGCTGCAGGTACAGGGCAACCGGGCCGCTCACGTGGGTGCCGACGGGGCAACTGTTGGTCGTGCTGCCGGTGACGAACGTATTGGTCACGTCGTCCGAACACTCGACGTACTGGTTGCCGTTGGCGACGTAGTTGAGGAATCCGTCGACCGACGTGAACGCCATCCGGCCGTTGCCGAAGCCGCGGAAGGTCTGGCTCACGCCGGTCCGGTTCCACTCCGCGCCGATCTTGAACAGGTGGTTGCCCCGCAGGATCGAGACGTTGTCGAGTAGCTGCAGCCGGTAGTCGTGCGCATCCACCGGGAGGAAGAACGGCATCCCGACCCGGTAGCCTGAGAACCCGGCGCCCGGATCGAAGAAGCCGATGTCGGTATCCGGGAACGGACGGCTCGTGGCAGGATTGATCGCGCCGGTGTACGGCCGCGGCCGATCCTCGCGTGCCCACTGGAACCGGAACTCGTTCGAGAGCGAGGAGCTGAACTGCGAGGTCAGGCTTCCGTTCACCGCATGGGAGTGGTCATTCTCCAACCCATTGGCGCTCCGCCCCCAGGAATCCACGTCGAACGTGCCGTTTTGCTGGCTCGAGCGAGTGTAGTTGTACTTGAGGGTCGCGTTGTGCTTCGGGCTCAGCCGGAAGTCCAGCTTGCCCAGGAAGGCGTTGGCGTCGTTGGTGCGGCTGATCGGGCCGAAGTCGCCCGCGAGCGCGCCGCCGAAGGCCGTGTCCGTGAACGCGACCAGCGCCGGATCAATGGAGCCGAGCCGGTCGGTCTGCTTGGTCTCAGTGAACTCCTGCTGGTCGTACGCCAGAAAGAAGAACGCCTTGTCGCGGACCAGCGGCCCGCCGAACGTGGCGCCGAACTGATGCTGCGTGAAGTCCGGAACGAACCCGCTCGTGGTCCCGCCGGGGAAGGTGTGGCTGAAGTCGGCCGAGAGCCCGTCGTACTTCCCGAAGTAGTGCGCCGACCCGTGGAACTGGTTGGTGCCCGACTTGGTGATGACGTTGATGAACCCGCCGCTCGAGCGGCCGAACTCCGCGTTGGCTCCGTCCGCCACGACGACGAAGTCCTGCACCGCGTCGAGGTTGAAGGTGAACGCCGGCCGCTGGCCGCCGCGCTGCTCGCCGAAGAACGGGTTGTTGAAGTCGGCGCCGTCCACCGAGACGTTGTTGTGGATGCCCTTCTGCCCGCCGATGCTGATCTCGTCGCCGTCGGGCCCCTGCACGATGGCCACGTTCGGGGTGAGGGTGGTGAAGTTGAAGATGTTGCGGCCGTTGTTCGGCAGCCCCTCGACCGCCTCCACGCCGAGCCGGGTGGCTCCTTCCGAGCTGGTCACGTCGATCAACGGCTCGGCCGCGGCCACGGTAATCTCCTGCAGCTGCACCGCCTGCGGCGCCAGCGAGAACGGCACGTCCAGCGTCTCGCCCAGGCGGAGGGTCAGGCCGGTCTTGTTCGATTCCTGGAATCCGAGCGCGCGGGCCGACACGTCATAGGTGCCGACGCGGAGCAGGGTCGCCACGTACACACCGCGCTCGTTCGTGGTGAGGACACGCTCGGCGTTGGTTTCGGTGTTGCGCAGGGTCACGGACGCGCCGGCCAGCGCGCTGCCGGCGGCGTCCGTGACCGTTCCGCGGATGACGCCGGTGGTGGCTTGCGCCTGCGCGTGCAATCGCGCTGGCACGGTGGCAATCGCCAGGCCGAGGAAGACGAGTGTCGAGCGCAGCAGACTGGGCACCGGCATAGGCGTGGCTCCCTTTCGCACGGCATGGTGGGTACACGAGGCGTCTTGCGTGCCCGGGCGGCTCCGGGCCGAACGGCGTCGTGCTGGTGGTCGGGTCGGGATAGCATACCGCCTGCCTTGGCGGACGGCAAGACGGTGTGGAGCGGAGATGAACGGGCGGAAGACGGCCTTCGTGCGGAAGCCGAACGCGGTCAGCGCACCCGGGGTCGGTAGGAGCGGAGGATGTCGGGTGGCGCCTCGCCGTCGAGCCACAGCGCGGTCTGGCCCAGGGTCCACGCCACCGGCGAGGCCGGCGGCGCGGACTGCCCCGGCTGGAGCCGCTGCTGGTCGAGCATGATCAGCCGCCCCTGCGCGTCCTGGTAAACGACCCGGACGACGGGCCGGGCCGCGTCCGCGCCGGACACCACGGCTCCCTGCGCCAGCCCCATGAACAGGGGACTCATCCCCTCGATCACGTGCGCCGGGCCGCCGAGCTGGCGCGCGGCCTCGTCGAGACCGATCCGGAGGTAGACCTGCGCCCGCTGCTCGCGCGTCGGCGGCTCGACCGGCGCGGCCGGCGCAGGGGCGGGCACCGGCTGGGCGCGCGCCGCGACCGCTCCTGCCGGTGGCACCGCCGCGCGGCGGCGCTTGGCGGCGTCGAGCGCAGCCGTGGCCTCCGCGGCGCGGTCGCGAAGCCGCTCGCGATCGAGCTCGGCCAGCGCCTCCGCCCCGCGGGCGCGAACGGTTTCGATATCCTCGCTGACCGCGGAATCCGCCTCGCTCTTGCCAACGCCGGCGTCGGCGGTCTTAGCGATGGCCTTCTCGTTCACCACGGGCGCCGGCACCACGGGCGCCGGTGACGGCTTCGCCGCCTGCGGCACGTTGTCGGCCCGCCCGGCCGGAGCCTTTGGAGCCGGCTGCTGGGCAGACGGTCGGGCGGTCTCCTCAGGGCTCACGACCGCGTTCGCCACGACGGGGGCGGTGTCGGCCATCTGGCTCGACGGCGGCGGCAGGTGGCCGCGTCGGAAGAGGTAGGTGGCGCCGATCACGACCGCGATCATCGCAGCCCAGGAGAGCCGGCGCCACAGGCGCATCCGGCGCTCGGCGGCCGACTCGTTGTCCGGCACGAGGAACACGGGCGGCGGGGGCTCGTTCCACCGCTCGGGGCTCGCCGGTGCGGCGGCCGGCGGCGGGGCCGGGGGCTCGGGCCGGGGCCGCGGCTTTGCACGAGCCGGAGACTCCGGACGAGGCGGAGGCGCCGCACGAGGCGGAGGCGCCGGCCTAGGGGCCGGCGGCTCCGGCCGCAGCTCCGCCTCGAGTTCCGCCTCGGGCTCCACTTCGGCCTGCTCGGGCGCGGCGGCGGCCACGGCGGGCTCCACCCACGACGCCACCGGCGGCGGTGCGGTTGGTGTGGGCGCCGTGGGTGGCGCGTACGCCCTGGGCTCGGCGACCAGGTCCATCGAGGCAATCAGCAGGTCGGACTCGGCCAGGAACTCCTTGACCTCACGAAGTCGCAACCCGCACGCCGAGCACGAGCCGAGATGGGCCTGGATCTCCGCCACCTCGGTCGTCGCGAGCTCGCCGTCCATCAGCGCGTGCAGTGTGCCCTCGTCAAGATGCGACATTCTTCCCCCGCTCCCTGTTCTTTCCGCGCTCCTGCAGCCGGTACGCCTCGACCAGCCGACGGCGGGCCCGCGCCAGAGTCGTGCCGATCGCGCCTTTCGCCAGCCCCAGCGTGGCCGCGATCTCCTCGTAGTCGAACCCCTCGGCCTTGAGCAGGAGCGCCTCGCGATCGCGCTCGTTGAGAGTGGCCAGGGCGGCGCGGACCCGATCTTCCGCCTCCCGCCGCTCCAGCTCGGCATCCGGCCCGTTCGCCGGCTCGTCGTGCTCGGCGCGCAGCAGCTCGAGCCGCCGCCCCCTCGTGGCGGCTCGCCGGCCATCCTCGCGGACCAGGTTGAGCGCCACGGCGAAGAGCCAGGGCCGCGGGTTGTTCGGCGGGGCCGCGACCGCCCGCGCGAACGTCTCCTGCGCCAGATCCTCGGCCCGGTCGCGATCGCCGGTCCGGCGGTACAGCATCCGGACCAGCGAGGCGTAGTACTGGTCGAACAGCTGGGCGAGGTCGGCCGTCATTGCGCCCCGACGGTGATGGAATGGTCCCCGGCATGCCAAAGATGCTGGCCGGAAGACAGAGTGTCTGTGATCCGCATCCTATTGGGCTGCCGGGTGGCAGTCCACCCCCGAGGCCTTCGAAATGACGCAAGCTCCAACTTGCAATGCACTTAGCAACCAGGGTCAGACGCCGGGACGGACGCCCGGGCAGCGGGAGATGCACTCGGGGCTCACGGTTGCACGTCTCGTGCCCACCGGCATCGCTATGGAGTGGGTCGGCGCTCTGGCAGCCGCCCAACGTCGGGGAAGACGAGCGGGGCCCCGCCGTGGCGGGAGGCTAAGCCGTTGGCTATCTTCCCGTTGTGTCACAGTAGACACCCACGGAGGGCCGCATGCAGACCGACACCCTGACCACGCCGGCCACGGCGGGCGACACCTTTCCGATCAACGGCACCGACTACATCGAGTTCTGGGTCGGCAATGCCAAGCAGGCCAGCCACTACTACCGCGCCGCCTTCGGGTTCCAGCTGTTGGCGTACCGGGGTCCCGAGACCGGAGTGCGCGACCGGGCGAGCTACCTGCTTCAGCAGGACAAGATCCGGTTCGTGCTCACCACGCCGATACGGCCGGACCTCAGCGATGACGCGCGGCTCATCGCGGATCACGTCTACCGGCACGGCGATGGGGTGCGGGACCTGGCGCTCTGGGTGGACGATGCGCGGGAGGCGTATGCCAGGGCGATCGAGCGCGGGGCCGTTTCGGTGCAGGAGCCGCGCGTGCTCCGGGACGACGACGGCGAGATCGTGATCGCCGCGATCCGGACCTACGGCGACACGATTCACTCGCTGGTGGAGCGGCGGAACTACCGGGGGCTCTTCCTGCCGGGGTTCAAGCCGGTCACTCCGCGCTACCAGCCGGCGCCAGTCGGGCTCAGGTACGTGGACCACTGCGTGGGCAACGTCGAGCTCGGCCGGATGGACACCTGGGTGCGGTTCTACGCCGACGTCATGGGGTTCCGGAACCTGCTGACGTTCGACGACAAGGACATCTCGACCGAGTACTCGGCACTCATGTCGAAGGTGATGGCCAACGGCAACGACCGGATCAAGTTCCCGATCAACGAGCCCGCGGCGGGCAAGAAGAAGTCGCAGATCGACGAGTACCTCGAATTCTACCGGGGCCCGGGCGTCCAGCACATGGCGCTCGCCACGGACGACATCATCGCCGCCGTCACCCAGCTCCGCGACCGGGGTGTCGAGTTCCTCTCGGTGCCCACGAGCTATTACGAGGAGCTGCAGGGCCGGGTCGGCAAGATCGACGAGCCGGTGGAGGTGCTCGCCTCGCTCGGGATCCTGGTGGACCGCGATCCGGACGGGTACCTGCTGCAGATCTTCACCAAGCCGGTCGAGGACCGGCCGACCGTGTTCTACGAGATCATTCAGCGCAAGGG
>DAIPLK010000110.1:0-10005 GCA_036769285.1 Gemmatimonadales bacterium
TACAAGAGCGGCGAGCGATGGGAGGCCCGCGGGGAAGTGGACACCAAGAATCTGAAGACCGGCTCGACGCTCACCGGGCCGTCGCTCGACTACTACCGGGTCGTGAAGGGCGTGCGTGATACGCTCGAGATGTACGCGGTTGGCCGACCGAAGATCCGGTACTTCGAAGCGGACAGCGCCGGGCGGCGCCCCGAGCCGTACCTGATCGTCGCCGACCGCGTGCGCTTCAAGGGCAACGATCGGATCTGGGCCGGGGGCAAGGTCACGATCGACCGCAGCGATTTCGCCGCCCGCTCCGACTCGATGCGGCTCGACACCGGCATGGGCAGCGACGGCACGCTGTTGGGCGGCGACCCGCTCCTTCGCGGGCTGGGCACCGACAGCTTCCGGCTGAGCGGCAAGCGCATCGACATGGCGCTTGAGAAACGGGAGCTCAGCAAGGTCGTGGCCAAGGGCCAGGGCCACGCGCTCAACCGCGACTGGGACCTCGTGGCGGACACGATCGCCCTCGATCTCAAGGACCGGAAGCTCGAGCGCACCCGGGCGTGGGGGAAGGGGACGCGGCCGTACGCGGTCTCGCCCTCCTACGCGATGCGCGCCGACTCGCTCGCGCTCGACTCTCCCGGGCAGCTCCTCCGGGAGGTTCGCGGTTTCGGCCAGGCGTGGCTGGGCGCCACGGTGGACTCGGCCACCAAGGAGCGGGACTGGATGCGGGGTGACACCGTGATCGCCCGGTTCGCGTCGGTGGATTCGTCGGGCAAGAAGCGCGCGGTGCTCAGCCGCATCGAGGCCAGGTCCGCGGCGCAGTCCTACCATCTCGATCGCAACGCCGAGGCGCCCGAGCGGCCATCGATCAATTATGCCCGGGGCGAGGTCATCACGATCGTGATGAAGGACCCCGGGGCCGGTGGCGTCGAGCGCGTGGATATCCGGGGCAAGGTGGACGGCATCCAGCTGGAGGCGGCCGGGGACACCACCGCCGCGCCGGCCGATACCGTGAAGTCGAGGGGTACCCGCCGATGACCGCGCCCGAGTGGATCGCCGCGCTCGGCGACCGCGATCCGTCCGTCGCGATCGCGCTGGCGGCCATCACGCGCGCCGCCGGGCCGACGGACCTGGTGTCGTTCGCCGATCTCCTGATGGGCTACCGCGAGGCGCACGTCGCCTGCTACCAGACGACCGGGAACGCCAAGGAGCAGGAGATCACCGGCGACGAGATCCGGGACCACCTCGGCCGGTCCGTGTTGCCACGGCTTGCCGTCGAGGGGTGGATCCTGGACACGCTCGCCAGCGGCTGGGATCCGGTGCAGCCGCGCGTGGCCTGGTGGGGCACCGGCCTCGAGGACCGGCAGGTGATCTACGACGCGCTGCTCGTCGCCGCGCGACGGGCGGCGCAGCGGTCGAAGCCGCCCACGCCGACGCGGACCTCGACGAGCGTGCTCGAGGGGATACAGCTCGCCAAGAGCTTCAAGGGCCGCCGGGTCGTGAATCAGGTGAGCGTCCGGGTCGAGCAGGGCGAGATCGTGGGGCTCCTCGGTCCGAACGGCGCGGGAAAGACCACGACCTTCTACCTTATAACGGGGCTGATCCGCCCGGACGCCGGGCAGGTCAGGCTCGACGGGCACGATCTGACCCGCGCCCCCATGTACGAGCGGGCCCGGGCGGGGATCGGCTACCTGGCGCAGGAGCCGTCGGTCTTCCGCAAGATGACCGTCGAGGAAAATATTCTGGCGATTCTGGAGACACGGGACTTGGGCCGCGAGGAGCGCCAGCGGCAGCTGGACCGGATGCTCGACGAGTTGTCGATCAAGCACCTCCGCCGGAGCCGCGCCTACAGCCTGAGCGGCGGCGAGCGGCGGCGGCTCGAGATCACGCGAGCGCTGGTGACCGACCCCAAGTTCATGCTGCTCGACGAGCCGTTCGCGGGAGTCGATCCCATCGCGGTGCATGACATCCAGACCATCGTCGCCGGCCTCCGGCACCGCGGGATCGGCGTGCTCATCACCGATCACAACGTCGAGCAGACGCTGGATATCGTCGACCGGGCGTACATCATGTTCGAGGGTCGAGTGCAGGCCGCCGGGAAGGTGAGTGAGCTCGTGTACGACGACCGGGTGGCGCAGCTGTATCTGGGCCCCACCCTCACCGCGCGTCTCCGCGCCCGTCTGGAGTCGGTGGCATGAGAACGGGGCTCTCCCAACACACCAGCATGCGACAGGAGCTGCGGGTCAATCCGCGGCTCTACCAGGCCATGGACATGTTGTACATGCCCATGATGGATCTGCAGCAGCACCTCAAGCAGGAGCTGCTCGCCAACCCGTTCCTGGAACTGCTGGAGCCGGAGGACGAGGCCCCCGAGCAGAAGGACGCCGAGCAGGAGAAGGAGCAGAAGGAGAAAGAGGAGGAGATGGACTGGGAGGAGATCCTCCTCAACGGCTTCGAGGTGGGCGGCACCCGCGAGCAGTACGAGCAGCTCGAGTACACCGAGCCGGTCACGGTCGAGACCAAGGACCTGATCGACTACCTGCGCGAGCAGCTCCACATGATGACCCTCACTCCCCGCCAGCTCCTCCTCGCTGAGGAGTTCCTCGGCAACATCAACGAGGAGGGTTACCTCGCGGCCTCGCTGGAGGAGATCCTCGGGAGCGTCAATCAGCTGGTGGCGGGGCATGTATCCGAAGACGGCGAGGAGGGCGAGGAGGGCGAGGAGGGCGAAGTCCCGAGCGCGTCAGGCGCCGGTTCCGGAGCAACCGCACCATCCGCTGCCTCCTCGACCTCCTTCTACACCCCCGCCGAGGCCGAGGAGATGCTCGCCATCATCCAGCGGCTGGACCCGCCCGGCGTCGGCGCGCGGGACCTGCGGGAGTGCCTCCTTATCCAGCTGGGCGAGCAGGCCGATACCGAGTCCCTCACCTACCGGCTGGTGCGCGACGCCTTCCCGGATCTCATCGCCCATCGGTGGAATGATCTGGCCAAGCGGTTCGGCGTCGAGCCGGCGGCGGTGCAAACGGCGGCGGACGAGCTCGCGCGGCTCGATCCCAAACCCGGGCTCAAGCACGCCAGCCAGAGCGACGGCTACATCATTCCCGACCTGATCGTCGAGAAGATCGGCGGCCGGTACCAGGTGTTCCTCAACGACACCGGCATGCCCCGCCTCCGGCTCAGCCGCTCGTATCAGGAGATCGCGCGGGACAAGAAGAAGATGACCCCCGAGAACCGGGAGTTCATCGCCTCGAAGATGAACAGCGCGAACTGGATGATCCAGGCGATCGAGCAACGCCGGCAGACGATGCTCAAGGTCATGAACTTCATCGTTGACCGGCAGCGCGACTTCTTCGAGAAGGGGATCGAGTTCCTCCGGCCCCTCACGTTGCGCGAGGTGGCCGAGGTCATCAACATGCACGAGTCAACGGTCAGCCGGGTGACCAACGAGAAGTACGTGCAGACTCCCCGTGGCGTGCTCCCGCTCAAGTTCTTCTTCTCGAGCGCCCTCACCACCGCCTCGGGCGAGGACGCCAGCGCCCGCTCCATCCGTGCCAAGCTCCAGAAGATGGTGGCGGAGGAGAACAGCGCGAAGCCGCTCACCGACCAGCAGATCGTGCATCTCTTCCAGGAGCAGGGGATCCAGATCGCCCGCCGCACAGTCGCCAAGTACCGGGACCAGCTGGGGATCCTGCCCGCGCGCATGCGGAAGCGGGTATGACTCTGGCCCTCGCCGAGACGCTGGACGTCAGCGTCCTCGTCCCGGCGAAGGACGAGGCGGCCAACCTCCCCGAATTTCTCCGGCTCTGCGCGGATGCGCTCGCGCCGGCGGGGTTCTCCTTTGAGGTGGTGGTCGTCAACGACGGCTCGCGCGACGAGAGCGCGCGCGTGCTGCGCGAGCTCGCGGGTGCGTACCCCTTCCTGCGCGTGGTCACCCACCGGCGGCAGCGCGGTATCGCGGACGCGCTCCGCTCCGCCGGCGAGGTCGCTCGCGGCGACATCTTCGTGTTCTACCCGGCCGATCTCCAGTACCTCCCGGAAGACATTCCCCGCCTGGTGGCGCCCATTCTTGAGGGGCGGGCGGACATCGTCACCGGGACCAAGCAGGGGAAGTACGAGAAGGCCTTCGTCAGCGGCATCTACAACAGCCTCTGCCGCTGGCTGTTCGGCGTCCGGGTCACCGACTTGAACGCCGTCAAGGCATACCGCCGCGAGGTGATGCAGGGTGTACCCCTCCGGCCCGACTGGCACCGGTACATGGTCGTGATCGCCGCGGCGGACGGGTTCCGGCTCGACTCGCTGCCGGTTCCGCTCTACCCGCGGCGCGCAGGGGTGTCGAAGTTCGGATGGCGGCGCATCCCCGTCGGCCTGTTCGATCTGCTGAGCGTTTGGTTCCAGATCCGCTTCGGCCGGAAGCCGATGCTGTTCTTCGGCATCGCGGGCGCGACGCTATTCGTGATCGGCCTGTTCGCGGGCATCATCGCGCTGGTGCTCCGCATCGGCTACGGCATCGGCTTCCGGCCTCTCCTCAATCTCGTCGAGACGATGGTCATCAGCGGCTTCGTGCTCTTCGGCTTCGGGCTGGTCGGCGAGATGGTCGCGGGTCTGCAGGAGGAGACGCGGGCGGTCGCCCGTGCGCTCGACCGACTGGACAAGCCCGACCTGCGGGACTGATCCGTGCGGGTCGCATTCCTGACCCACAACTATCCGCGATGGCCCGGGGACCTCTCGGGCTCCTTCCTCGGCACCCTCGCCGCGGCACTGGTCCGGCGCGGCGTCGAGGTGCGGGTCGTGGCGCCCAGCGACGTGGGGCAGGGGGGTGAAGGCGAGGCAGACGGCGTTTGGGTCCGCCGGGTGCGATACGCGCCGGCCCGGCTGGAGACGCTCGCCTACCGTGGGACGATGACGTCGGCTCTGCGGGCGCCCGCTGGCTGGCACGCCCTCGGCGGGCTGTGGCGCGCATTGCGGCGCGCGGCGAAGGAGGAAATGGCGTCGGGCGCAGACCTGGTGCACGCCCACTGGTGGGTGCCGGCCGGGATGGCCGCGCCGCCCGAAGCCCCCCTCGTCGTCACCGTGCACGGCAGCGACGCCGCGCTGCTTCGCCGCTCACGGCTGGCCCGGCGCCTCGCGCGACCGGTGTTCGCGCGGGCGCGCATCGTCACCGCCGTCTCACGCGAGCTGGCAGGGTGGGTGCAGAACGCCACCGGGCGCCATGTCGCCGCGGCCCACGTCCACCCGATGCCGGTGGACACGAGCGAATGGCCGTGGACCACGGGTGGGGGTGGAATGGTGGTGGTTTCGCGCCTGACCGCGCAGAAGCGGATCCACCTGGCCATCGAGGCCACCGCGTTCCTGGCGTCGTGCGGCCATGACCTCCCGCTCACGGTCGTCGGCGACGGCCCAGACCGGGCCAGCCTCGAACGCCAGGTCGAGCGGCTCGGCATCACGCCGTTCGTGCGGTTCGTCGGCGCCGTCCCGCCGGGCGAGGTCGCCCGCTTCCTCGCGCGGGCGGACGTCATGCTCTTTCCCGCCCAGGGCGAGGGGTTCGGCCTCGCGGCGGCGGAAGCGTTGATGGCGGGAGTGCCGGTGGTGGCGTGCTGGGACGGGGGCGGCCTCCTCGACGTCGTGCCCGAGAGCGGCGCCGGCCGCCTGACGCTGCCGTCGGCGGAGGCGCTGAGCGACGCGACGCTGGACCTGCTGCAGGATCCCCACCGGCTTGAGCTGGCGCGTCTGGTGGGCGAGTCGTGGCGCGCGCGGCTCTCCCCGGAACACGTGGCCGAGCTGTGCGAGGGATGGTATCGTGAGGCGCTCGGTGCGTAGTTTCTGGATTCGCGCGCTGCAGGGCCTGGCCGGACTGGCCATCGTGGCGTTCGCCGCGCGCAGCCTGGTCCGGAACTGGGAGCAGCTCCGGTCGCAGCCGCTCGAGTGGCACGTAGCGCCGGGCTGGCTGGCGCTGAGCGCGCTGGTGGTGTGGCTGATGTATGCACTGCTGATCGTCGCCTGGCGCACGATGCTGGCGGGGTGGGGCCAGCCGATCGACGGCTGGACCAGCGCCCGCATCTGGACGGTGTCGAGCCTCGGGAAGTACCTCCCCGGAAAGGTCTGGGCCGTCGCGGGGATGGCGCTGATGGCACAGCGCGCCGGGATTGCCCCCTGGGCCGCCACCGGATCCGCCGTGGTGCTGCAGGTGCTCGCCATCGGAACGGGTGCGGCGGTGGCCGGGCTCACCGGACGCGCCGCAATTGAGGTGGCGCATCCCGGCTCCGGTGTCGCGCTCGCGGTGCTCGTCGCCGGTGCGGCGGCGAGCATCGGGCTGCTCCTCTGGCCGCCGTTTCTCCGACACCTGCTTCGGCTCGCGGGAGCAAGCACCGGGAGTGACGGCACCCCTCCAGCGAGCAGTATCGGGTTCGGAATCGCCGCGAATCTCGTTGCCTGGGTCGGATACGGCCTGGCGCTCTGGCTCCTCGCCCGGGGGCTGCTGCCTGCCGCTGGCCTCCGACCCGCGCTCGCCGTCGCCGTGTTCACCGCGTCGTATCTGGCGGGCTTTCTGGCGCTGTTCGCGCCCGGCGGTCTGGGCGTGCGAGAAGGGCTGTTCATTCTCATGCTGCAGGGTCCGCTGGGGATCGGCGCCGCCACGGCACTCGCGCTCGCCTCGCGCGTGCTGCTCACCATCACCGAGTTCGGGGCTGCCGTCCCGTTCCTGGTCCTCTCGCAGGAGAGCGCGCGTGTCGCACCCTGAGTCCGCTTCGGCCGCGCCGTTCGAGCCGCGCCACTCGGCGCTGCTGGCCACCGGTGTCTTCCTGCTCGCGGCACTGACACTCTGCTGGCCGATGCTGGCCGGGCAGTGGCTGCTCGGCGACGACCAGTACGTCGCCGGCTATGGCTTCCGCCGCTTCGGCGCGGAGATGTTCCGCGCTACCGGCCGGATCCCCGAGTGGAATCCCTATCTCTTCGGCGGGATGCCCTACATCGCCGCGCAGCACGGCGACATCTTCTACCCGACCGCCTGGCTGCGCTGGGTCTTGCCCATCGACACGGCGATGAACCTCGGCTTCTTCGCCCACATCGTGCTCGCGGGCATCTGCATGTACGCGCTGCTCCGCGCGCTGCACGCGAGCTGGACCGGCGCGCTGGTCGGCGGCCTGGCGTACGAGCTCTCGGGCATCGTCGCCTCGCTGGTGCGACCGGGTCACGACGGCAAGCTCTATGTGTCGGCACTCGCGCCGCTGGCGCTGCTCGCGCTGCTCCGCGCCATCCGCGACCGGCGGCCGTGGGGCTACGGGCTGCTCGCCCTCACGGTAGGGCTCTGTATGCTGAGCCCGCACTACCAGATGACGTACTACCTCCTGGTGGCGGGAGGGCTCTGGACTCTTTATCTCATCTTCTTTGACCCGGCGCGACCCGCCGGGATCCGCTGGCCGAGCGAGCTGGCGCTGGTCTGCGGCGCGGTGCTGCTCGGACTCGGCATCGCGGCCATCCAGGTGCTCCCGTTCCTCCAGTACATTCCCTACTCGCCTCGGGGCACCGGCGGACCGAGTGGCGGCTGGGAGTACGCCACGCTGTTCTCGATGCCGCCGGAGGAGCTCGTCACCGCCGTTCTCCCCCAGTTCAACGGGGTCCTCGATGGATACTGGGGTCGCAACTTCTTCAAGTTGCACACGGAGTACCTCGGCGCCGTGGTGGTGGTGCTTGCCACCATTGGACTGGGTGACCGCAACCGCCGGCGCCTCGTCCAGGCGCTCGGCATCATCGCGGTGCTCTTCCTTCTCATCTCGTTCGGGGGCCATACACCGTTCTACCGGTTGTGGTACGAAGTGATGCCGATGATGAAGAAAGTCCGCGCGCCGGGCATGGCCTTCTTTCTGGTGGCGCTTCCCGTTGCCGCGTTCGCCGGCTTCGGGACCGACCGGCTGCTGCGTCGGGAAGTGCCGCTCCGCTCGCTGGTCGTGCCGCTGGCCGTGGTGGGAGCCCTCGCCTTCCTCGGCGTCACCGGCGTGCTCCAGGCGGTGGCCGTCACGCTGGCTGGCACGGACCAAGCCCCGAGGGTGGCCGCCAACGCTCCAGCGCTGACGCTGGGAGCCGCCCGCCTGTTGGTCGTCGTGCTGGTGGGCGCGGCGGCGCTGTGGGCGGTCTGGAGCGGCCGGGTAGCCGGGAGGCTCGCGGCCGCGGTGCTGGCCATGGTCGTGGTCGGCGACCTGTGGAGCATCGACCGCCGGTTCTTCGCCTTCCGTGAGCCGGCCGCGGAGGTGTACCGCGACGATGCCGTGACCAGTCGCCTGCGCTCGGAACGGAAGCCGTTCCGCGTGCTCGACGTCGGGGTTTATCAGGGCTCCTACCTGATGGCCCACGATGTTCAGACGATGCTCGGCTATCACGGCAACGAGGTTCGCTTCTACGATGAGTTGCTCGGCGGGAAGGGGCGGTGGCGATTCGCCGGGAACCCGGCTCTGATGGATCTCCTGAGCGTGCGCTTTCTGCTGGTGCCGGAGGCGCAGGTGGTGGCGGGATACCACCGGGTGCTCGGCCCGGTGACGACCACACCGGGCTCGCCCGCGGTGCTGCTCGAGCGGGACACGGTCCCGGCCTACGTTCGCGTGGTCCCGGGCGCCGCCAAGCTTCCCGAGGACCAGGTGGTCCCGACCGTGATCGATCCGCGGTTCCCCTACGATGCGATCGCGCTCTATCCCGATACCGCTGCTGGCCTGACGCCGGAGCCGATCCGGGGCGGGCAGCTTCCGGAGGCGGTGCCGGTCCACGCCACGCTCGCGGAATGGGCTCCCGGACGTATGCGCGTGACGCTCGAGGGCGCGGCCACCAAGCCGGCCTACCTGCTCATCGGCGAAACCTGGTATCCCGACTGGCATGCCGCGATCGACGGTAGGCCTACCGCGGTGCGACGGGCCGATCACGCCCTGCTGAGCGTCGTGTTGCCTCCGGGCGCGCGCGAGGTCACCCTGCAATTTGCCTCCTCCGCTTATGCTCGTGGCAAGCTGGTGACGTTGGCGGCGGGGCTGGTCGCGCTGGCGCTGCTCGCGGCGCCGTACTGGTCCCGGCGGCGGAGTACAGCGCATGGCTGAGCGGGCGCTCGTCGTCGTCCCAACCTACGACGAGCGGATGAACCTTCCGCTCATCGTTCCGCAGATCCTGCAGCAAGATCCGCGGCTCGAGGTGCTGGTGGTGGACGACAATTCCCCGGACGGCACCGGGGCGCTGGCCGACGAGATGGCCGCCGCGGAGCCTCGCATTCACGTACTGCACCGCCCGGGGAAGGCGGGACTCGGCAAGGCGTATCTCGCCGGCTTCCGGTGGGCGCTCGACCGCGGGTACGACCTCATCTTCGAGATGGATGCGGACTTCAGTCACGATCCCAAGTTCCTGCCGGAGTTCCTGCACGCGGCCGAGAACGCGGATCTGGTCATCGGGTCCCGCTACCATTCGGGCGTGAACGTCATCAATTGGCCGATCGCCCGATTGCTGCTCTCGGTCGGGGCCAACGAGTACGCTCGACGGGTGACCGGGCTGCCGCTCACCGACTCGACCGGCGGCTTCAAGTGCTTTCGCCGGCAGGTGCTCGAGTCCATTGACCTCGATCGGGTTCGCTCCAACGGATACTCCTTCCAGATCGAGATGAGCTTCCGAGCGTGGAAGAAGGGATTCCGGCTGGTGGAGATCCCGATCGTCTTCACCGATCGCTTCGAGGGCCAGAGCAAGATGAACAAGCGGATCGTCCGGGAGGCGGTTTGGATGGTCTGGTGGCTGCGGTTGCAGTCGCTGGCGGGGCGCCTGTGAAGGAGACCCTCGTCTACAAGATGACGGGCTCGGGAAACGACTTCGTGTTCCTCGACGGCCGCTCCACCACCCCCACCGACTGGCCTGCCGAGCGGATCGTCCAGCTCTGTGATCGCCGCAACGGCGTCGGCGCCGATGGACTCGTCATCCTGACCCCCGAGGGCCAGGGCGCCGTCAGGATGGCGTTCTGGAACTCCGACGGGTCGCGGGCGGCCATGTGCGGCAACGCCGCGC
>DAIPLK010000111.1:0-9967 GCA_036769285.1 Gemmatimonadales bacterium
GCATGCCCGAATTCAAGCTCTTCACCCTCGCCGAAGCCGAGCGCACGCTGCCGCTGGTGCGCCGCATCGTGCAGGACCTCACCGCCGAGTACCCCGCCTGGCGCACGGCGGTGGCGCGGTTCGAGGTCCTGACCGGCGGCGCTCGTGCCGACTGGGGCGAGACCCAGGAGCTGGTCGCGGCCCGCGATGCCGTCACCGGCCACGCCGAGAAGATCAACCGCTACCTCCAGGAGCTCGAGGGAATCGGCTGCGTGTTCAAGGGGTTCGAGGCGGGGCTGGTGGACTTCTACTCGCTGCGCGGGGATCGCCCGATCTTCCTCTGCTGGCGCATGGGCGAGGAGCGCATCACCTACTGGCACGAGATCGAGTCCGGCTTCACCGGACGCCAGCCGATCGACGGCGCCATCCTCTCGGCGGTCTCCTCATGATCCGGTTATGGCTTTTCCTGCACCTGCTCGGCTTCACCATGTGGATGGGCGCGGCGCTCGCCGTGATGGTGGCGGGGATCGCGGCGCGGCGCGAGGACCGGGCCGGACTCGGCGCCATCACCCGGGCGCAGGCGGCCGGATACAAGCTGATCATCGCGCCCGGAGCGATCCTGACCGTGTTCTCCGGACTCATCCTCACGTTCAGCGTGGCCGGGCGCATGGGCGAGCTGGTGGGCTTCAACCTCTGGCTCATCATCATGCAGGGTACCGGGCTCATCGGCGCGCTGATCGTCCTCCTGATCGGTCTCCCGACCGCGGCCAAGCTCGCCCGCCTCGACCCGGTCGGTCCCGGCGCCGCGTATTTCGACGAGCTCCGGCAGCGGCAGAAGATCGTGGCGTCGCTCTCGGGACTGCTCGCGATGGTGGCCCTCGTCACGGGAGCGCTGGTGCGGTAGGGGGGCGGGCGCCCTCCCCCCGGAGTCACCCTGAGCCCTTCGCTGCGCTCGGGGCAGGCTCCGCGAAAGAGGCGCCGACGCTCCACCCCTGAGTCACCCTGGGCCGCAGGCGAAGGGGCCGAACCTCCGCCTCGAGTCACCCTGAGCCGCAGGCGAAGTGGCCGAACCTCCGCCTACCGCCATTCCGGCGCGAGATCCAGCCATCCCGGATTCGTCTCCTCGATCAACGCCAGCTTCCTCCGCCTCGTCCAGCCTTTCAGCTGTTTCTCCCTCCGAATGGCATCTCTCGCCTCGCCCGCCGCCTCCACGTGCACCAGTCGCGCGCCAGCGTGGCGGAACGCGTGGCTGTACGGGTCGCTGCCGTCCCGATGTTCCACGAGCCGCCGGACCAGGTTGTTGGTGATGCCGACGTAGAGTTCGTGGGAGTCGCTGGCGAGGATGTAGACGTAGAACGGGCGGGGCATGCTGGAGTTTGTGGGGCGCGGGTCATCGGCGGATCAACCGAGATTATGACCCCTCTTACGCGGAGCCTGCCCTGAGCGCAGCGCAGGGCTCAGGGTGGCTCCAGTGCGGGATGCGCCACCGCCCGCCCAACTGCTTGGCCGACCACCCCCGCCCACACCCAGGCGCACAGGTGGTCGCCCCACCGCATCCATGCGGCGGCGAACGCCGGGCCGGACCCGTCGGCGCGCTGCACCTGAAGACCGTTCCCCGCGGCCACGATCCGGAGCCCGCCGGGGAACCAGCGTGACGGGTCGCCGGTGGCCTTGGCGGCCGCCTCCTTGAGTGCCCAGGCCAGCGTGGCGCGGTCCGGCCCCCGGCCTGCGAGCGCCTCCCATTCCCGCTCGCCGACCACCGCCGCCGCGTGGCGGTCCCGCAGCCGCTCCAGCGCCACGATGTCTACCCCGAGACGTGCGGACGCGGGACCGACCAGCGCCGCGCCTACGCCCCGCGTGTGCGAGCGCGAGATCGCGCAGGCGAACCGCGAGCGGCTCGAGGCGGCCACCGCCATCGCCTCGGCCCGGTCCGCAGCCGCGCGGTCGGCGGCGAGCCGGAGCCGCGCCGGCGTCCCGCCGGAGGAGGCGGGGCCCGCAATTGCCAGCCAGAGCCCGTCTCCCACCTGCCGCACCATGATCACGACGGCGACTCCCGCCGGGCGAACGCCTCGACCGTCTCCACCGTGATCGCCACCGTCGGGTCCCGCCCCGCGAGCGTCTCCTGCAGGAACTGCTGCCACCGGGTATAGGGAATTCGGGTGCCCATCCCCTCTTCGATCCGGAAGACCAGGTCCATGAAGTCGATCGACTCGGCGCCGAGGTCGCGGATCAGCGCGGCGCCCGGCCGCACCTCCTCGGGAGCGACGACGAGCACCTCGGCCACGATCCGGCGGACGAATTCCCCCAGCGGGCGGCCGTCTACCAGCAGCGAATCGCCAGGCATGCGTTCTGGCCTCCGAATCCGAACGAGGTGCTGAGCGCCGCGCCCGGGTGCCCGGGGCGGGCGGCGCCGGGGACGTAGTCCAGGTCGCACTCGGGGTCGGGCGCGTCGAGGTTCAAGGTCGGCGGCAGAAATCCCTCCCGCAGCGCGATCACGGCGGCCACCAGCTCCACCGCTCCCGCGGCAGCCAACAGATGCCCGATCATGGACTTGGTCGAGCTGACCGGCACCGAGTCGGCCGCGGCGCCCAGACTCAGCCGGATGGCGCGGGTCTCGGTGATGTCGTTCATCCGGGTGCCGGTGCCGTGGGCGTTGATGTAGCCGACCTCGCCGGGCGCGAGCACCGCGTCGCGCAGCGCGAGAGCGATCGCGTGGGCCGCGCCGGCGGCGTCGGGCCGCTCGTCCGTGATCCGGTACGCGTCGCAGCTCGCGCCGAAGCCAGCCAGCTCGGCCAGCACCGTCGCGCCCCGCGCGCGGGCGAGCGACTCCCGCTCCAGCACCACGAACCCTGCCCCCTCGCCGATCACGAACCCGTCGCGCTCGCGATCGAACGGCCGGCTCGCGGCGGCCGGCGCGTCGTTGCGGCGTGAGAGGGTGCCAAGCAGGCTGAAGCCGAGCACCGCGACCGGGTTCACCGCGGCGTCGGTGCCCCCCGCGAGCACCACGTCGGCATCGCCGCGCTGGATCAGCCGGAACCCCTCGCCGATCGCCTGGGTGCCGGCGCAGCAGGCGGTAGTGATGGTGGCGTTGGGTCCCCGCGCGTCGTGCTGGATGGCGACGTGCGCCGCGGCGATGTTGGGGAGCCCGCGCAGCGTGTTCACCGGGTTGGTGCGCTCGGAGAAGATCCGCGCGAAGGCGGGGATGTCCCAGCCCCCGCCGGCGCCCGCCGCGTCGATCGCCGCGCCCGCCTGCGTGGCGAGCAGGTCGAGATCGGTCGGCCCCATCCCTCCAGCGCCGGCGACGACGCCGAGCCGGAGCGGATCCACGTCGTCCGGCCCGAGCTGCGCCTGCCGCCGGGCCATCGCCGCCGCGACCACCGCGAAGAGCGCCGCCCGGCTCATCAGCTTGACCGACTTCCTCGGCTCCACCCACGCGGCGAGATCCGCATCCGGCACCCGCACCTCGGCGGCGATCCGGGTATCGAGGCCGGCGCAGTCGAACGCGGTGATCGTCCCGATGCCGGAGATCCCGCGGCAGAGCGCGTCGCGGAACGCGTCGTAGCCGAGGCCGATCGGGGTGACCACCCCGGCGCCGGTGATCGCGACCCGGTCAGGCACCGTCGATCTCCGGGTAGTGACCCAGCCAAGTCTCGATCATCTGGCGCCAGAATGGCTGGTAGACCTCCGGGATCAGCTGCCCGGGCTCCACCAGCTTGAAGACCAGTCGGGCCGATGCGACCGTGCGGCCCTCCACCAGCGCCGTCACCCGCGCCCGGGCCATCCCGTCATCGAGCGACTCGAGCTCGGCCTCCAGCCGCACCTGGTCGCCCGGCCGGGCGAAGGCGAGGAAGCGCGCCCGGTCCACCGACACCAGCAGCGCGAGCCGGCGGCCCTCGACCGAGCGCTCGATCAGCACCCCGGCCGTTTGCGCCAGCCCTTCGATCAGGTAGATCCCCGGGAGCACCGGGTTCCCCGGGAAGTGGGCGTCGAACTCCGGCTCGGCGAGCGCGACGCCCTTCACCCCGGTGGCGCGTACGCCGGGCTCCAGGTGGATGATCCGGTCCAACCAGAAGTGCCGCACGCGGCGCCTCTATCTCGGGGTCCGCTGCGCCATCGGCCACGCCTGGTACAAGCTGGCCGAGTACTCAGCGGCAGCGCCCGGCACCTCGAGCACTCGCCGGACCATTTCCTGGTCGGGCTCGCCCGCGGGCGCGAGATGCAGCCGGTAGTACCCCCGGCTGTGGAGCACGACCGTGCGCTCCCGGCCGGCCGGCGGCGCGGCTGGGGCATCGAAGCTGACGAGCGCGCGGTCGCCCGTCCGCGGCATCGCGTGATAGAGCGTGTCGGCCGAAGCCAGGAGCGGGCGGATGTCGGTGCCGTTGGGCTCCGCGGCAGCGCGGAGGTGGAGCGTGGTGACGGTGAGCGGCTGGTCCGGGGTGTAGTCCACGGCGAACGAGTTGAGCGCCCAGAAGCCGAGCGGCGGCCGGATGCGGATGCGGAGCGAGTCGCCCGTGGCACGCGAGATGTCGAGCGGGACCACCCGCTCGGAGATCAGGAACGGCCCGCTTCCCGGCACGAGCCCGCGCACGTGCCAGCCATCGGGCTCCTCGACCTGGAGCTGGAGTCCGTAGAGCTCCTCTCGCGCGGCCCAGGCGCGCACCGAGTCGGCCGCGGCCGCCGAGGCGTCCACCGAAGCGTACCAGCTTTCCACCGCGGTGCCGCGGAGCTCCAGCAGCGAGCGGATCATGTGCGAGCCCCAGAGCGCCGTCCCCACCCTAGTGACCAGCTTGGCCTGGGTGGCGCCGGCCGGCTTGGGGAAGGTCAGCACGATGTCCTCGCGCAGCCCGCCCGCGCTGTCGGCGATCGGCAGCGGCTCCCAGATCCGGTGGTCGTCGCGGTTGAGCCAGGCGGTCAGGTCCCGGCCGGTCTGGTCCACGGCGCGCGTCGGCGCCTGCGGGTCGGCGATCGTATGGAGGGTCCCCCGCTCGTCGGCGACGATCCGGAGTCCAGGCGCGTGGTCCACCGCCCAGAGCTCGAGCATGTTGGTCATCTGGGTCTCGTTCACCTCGTTGGTGACGAGCAGGCGGTAGCGGCCACTGTCGGCGCGGAGGCTGGGAAGCACCCCGTAGTCATCGCGCTCGAGCCCGCGGGTGATGGCGCCGCCGTACGGCTCGGCGTCGAACACGTAGCGGCTCCCGTCCCAGGAGTAGATGAAGGGGCACGACTCCTTGGTGGCGGCGGCGATGGCACCGGCGATCAGGACGACCCCGGCCGCGATGCCGAGGACTGCGAGGGCGCTCTTCCCCGCGTCGCTCCGCTGGAGCCACCAGCGCTGCACGCTGTCCACCGGGATCTGGAACGGCTGGGAATGGACGCGGGCTCGGACGGTGTCACCGTCGATCGTGCCCCGCTCGTCGAACTTGACTTCCGTCCCGTCGAGGGTGGTCACGCCCGCCAGATGCTCCTGGGTGGGTGGGGCGGCCTCGACGGCGGGGACCTTCCGGATGCTGCTGCATCCGGTGGAGTAAACGAGGAAGAGCGGTAGCAGCACCGCGCTGATCATGCGCTGCAGAAGGCGAGACATGGGGGCCTCCGCGAGGGGCCGTGGTGAGGCGTCATGACGTGGGCGGCGTGAGCCGGAATGAGGGCTCAGCCGCATCAAGCTCGTGCCGGGTGCATGAGGGTGGGGTGAAGAGAGCGTGAATCAAGCTTGGCCAAGTTGGCCAGCACGCCCACATCGTTGCCTTCATTAAGCAGCTAGTTCCGGGTAGGCCGCCGGGACGCCTTACTTCCGCTCGCCCATCCCCCCCTCCGCCTCCCCGTCGCGCACGCGCTCCGCACCGGGCACTCGTCGCACTTGGCCACCCGGGCCGTGCAGATCAGCGCCCCGAGCTCCATGATCGCCTGGTTGAACGCCCAGGCCGCCTCGCCGCGGCGGCGGGGCATGATGGCGGCGCCCGTCTGCCACAGCCGGCGCTCGGCTCCCGGGCCGGCGAGCCGCGGGTGGAACGCCCGGCGGATCACGCGGGCGACGTTGGTGTCGATGGCCGGGGTGGCCCGCTCGTAGGCGAAGCTGGCGACCGCGCCGGCGGTGTACCGCCCGACGCCCGGGAGGCGTTCGAGCGCCGCCGGGTCGGCCGGGATCACCCCGTCGTGCTCCGCCACTACCGTCCGCGCCAGCCGGTGCAGGTTGGCCGCCCGCCGGTAGTAGCCGAGTCCGGCCCAGCTCTCCCGCACCATCCCCGGCTCCGATCCCGCCAGCGCCTCCACCGTCGGATAGCGCGCGAGAAACCGGTGGTAGTACGCCTCGACCCGGGACACCTGGGTCTGCTGCAGCATGAACTCGGAGACCAGCACGTGGTACGGGTCGCGGGTGCGGCGCCAGGGCAGGTCGCGGCCGTGGCGCCGGAACCAGCGGAGCAGGAGGCGGCGGAACTTCGCGGCGTGACGGAGGTTCTGCGGACGCGAGCCCAACTTGGGTCGAGGGGTAGACTTAGGGGGCATGGGGGGGCAAGATAAAGGGCCTATGGCCGACTCCACTACGCTCGACATCCGCCAGATCACGGGCCGCATGGTCCTTGACGGGGCGTCGCACGTGGGCCGTCTCAGCTTCTTCGTGCTCGACATGCTCCGCGGCCTGAGCGAAGTGCGGATCTGGTGGCCGCGGATGATGATCGAGGCCTGGAACATCGGCGCCGGCAGCCTGTTCATCGTGCTGCTCATCTCCGCCTTCGCCGGTGCGGTCACGGCGCTCCAGACCGGCTACCAGTTCACCGGCAGCATCCCCTACTACGTCGTCGGGACGCTGGTCGTCTCCTCGATCATCCTCGAGCTGGGCCCGGTGCTCACCGCGCTCATCCTGGCCGGCCGCATCGGGGCCCGCTACGCCGCGGAGCTGGGGACGATGCGCGTCACCGAGCAGATCGACGCGCTCGAGAGCCTGGGCCGCTCGCCGGCGTCGCACCTGGTGATCCCGCGGGTGCTGGCCGGGCTCATCATGATCCCGGCGCTCACCGTGCTCGCCAACCTCTCGGGCATCATGTCGGGCTGGCTCTCGGTCAAGGCGGTGCTGCCGGTGACCGACGCCGACTTCATCTACGGCGCCCAGTACTACTGGCGCCCGTGGGACGCGTGGTACTCGGTCATCAAGGCGTTCTTCTTCGCCGGCTCGATCACCATCATCTCCTGCTACATGGGCTTCAACACCCAGCAGGGTGCCGAGGGTGTGGGGAGGAGCACCACCACCGCGGTCGTCACCAGCTCGGTGCTCATTCTCATGCTCGACACCGTGCTCAGCCGTCTGCTGCTCAACCAATGATCGAGCTCCGCGGCGTGGTAAAGCGGTTCGGCAAGCAGGTCGTGCTGAACGGGGTGGACTTCGAGGTGCGCGAGGGGGAGACGGTCGCGCTCATGGGGCCGTCGGGCTGCGGCAAGAGCGTGCTGCTCAAGCACATCATCGGGCTCATCCATCCGGACGAGGGGACGATAGTCGTGGATGGCAAGAACGTCATGGCGCTCAAGCGGAAGGAGCTGAGCGAGCTGCGCTCCAGGATCGGCTACGTGTTCCAGAACGGCGCGCTGTTCGACTCGATGAACGTGTTCGAGAACGTCCGGCTCGGCATCACCGACCAGGACAAGTACGCGGACCTCGACTACGTGAGGGGCCGCATCGCGGAGTGCATCCGGCTGGTCAACCTCCCGGCCGACACGATCGACAAGTTCCCGGCGCAGCTCTCGGGCGGAATGCGGAAGCGGGTCGGCATCGCGCGGGCGATCGCGGGAAGCCCCAAGTACCTGCTGTACGACGAGCCCACCTCGGGGCTCGATCCGGTCAACGCCGACATCATCGACGACCTGGTGCAGCGGCTCGACGACGAGCTGGGCGTCACCAGCGTCATGGTGACCCACGACGTGCGCGGCGCCTTCCGGGTGGCCGACCGGCTGGCGCTGTTGAGCGACGGCAAGATCGTCATCCAGGGTACCCCGCAGGAGTTCCGGGGCTCGAAGAACGAGAAGGTCCGGGAATTCCTCGAGCGCGACTTCGACAACCCCTCCTTCGCGGCCTGAGCCCCTATGGATCTGCGTGTCCGGGAAGTGACCGTCGGCTCGATCGTTCTGGTGGCCATCCTGGTGTTCGTCTTCGGCACCATGTGGCTGAGCGGGCGCCGGCTGGCGGCCGGCAACACGGTCAAGATGCAGTTCACCAACGTGAGCGGGCTCAAGCGCGCGTCCCCGGTGCGGGTGTCGGGCGTGAACGTGGGCAAGGTGGTGGGGATCGAGTTCCTCGACGTGGGCAAGGTGGAGGTCGTGGCCAGCCTGCCGCCCAAGATCGTGCCCAAGCTGGACGCGACGGCGGAGATCGTCTCGGTGACGCTGGTGGGCGACTACGCGATCGACTTGGACCCGGGGCAGAGCTCGCAGGAGCTGCCCTCGGACAGGGTGATCCTCGGAACGCAGAAGCTCGAGCTGGCCGACCGCGCCTTGGGGCTGGCCGACCGGGCCGACAGCGTGCTGCTCGGCGCGCAGAAGATCGTCAACCAGAAGACCGCCGACCAGCTCCAGGCCACGCTCGATGGGCTCCAGGCGACGCTCAAGGCGACCCGGCACACGATGGAAGTGCTGAGCGATACCGGGACCGGGCCGACCGCCGAGCTGACGCGGACGATGGCGTCGTTCCGGCGGCTGAGCGAGCGGCTCGACAGCACGCTCGCGAACCCCGGGCTCACCCGGGCGCTCGACCGGTCCGACTCGCTGGTGAGCAACCTGTCCACCATGAGCGCCCAGCTCACCACCACCGGCGCGCGGCTCGACAGCGTGCTGGCCGGGGTGAACAGCGGCCGGGGGACGATCGGGAAGTTCGCGACCGATAGCGGGTTCTACACCGACATCCGGGAGCTGAGCCAGAGCATGAAGCGGGTGCTGAACGAGCTGGAGAAGCACCCGGGGAAGGTGCCGGTGACGATCAAGCTGTTTTAGGCCGCGCGCCCGAGTCACCCTGAGCGAAGCGAAGGGGCCATGCGTTCGGTCATGCCCCCTTCGCTGCGCTCAGGGTGACTCGCCCGTCTTCTCCGTCCTCTCCGTCCTCCTTACCTTCCCCCCATGCTTTCCGTCACCTTCCTCGGCACCGGCGCCGCCTGTCCGACCGTCGACCGCAACGTCGCCGGGCTGGCGGTGCAGCGCGAAGGGGAGACGCTCCTCTTCGACTGCGGCGAGGGCACCCAGCGGCAGATGATGCGCTACGGGGTCGGCTTCTCGTTCACCGAGGTGTTCTTCACCCACTTCCACGCCGACCACATGCTCGGGATCATCGGGCTGGTCCGCACCATGGGGCTGCAGGACCGCACCACGCCGGTGACGCTGTACGGCCCGCGCGGCGCCCAGCGCATTCTCGGCGCGGCGATGAGCCTGGGCATCGAGCGCAACAAGTTCCCCATCGAGATCGTCGAGATCCAGGTCGGCGACCGGCTCCAGCGCCACGAGTACGAGATCGTGGTGTTCGAGACCGACCACCGCGCCGACACCGTCGGCTACGCCCTCGCCGAGCACACCCGGCTGGGCCGGTTCAACCCCGAGCGCGCGCGCGAGCTGGGCGTGCCCGAGGGGCCGCTCTGGGGCCGGCTGCACAAGGGCGAGACGGTGAAGCTCGACGACGGACGGACGGTGAGCCCGGCGGACCTGGTGGGCGCGCCGCGGGCCGGCCGGACGCTGGTCTACACCGGCGACACCCGGCCCAGCCCGCTGGTGGTCGAGGCGGCGCGGGGGGCCGATCTGCTGATCCACGAGGCCACCTTCGGCGGCGACGAGGCCGAGCGGGCGGTCGAGACCGGGCACTCGACCGCGGCGGAGGCGGCGCGGGTGGCGCACGATGCGGGGGTGCGGCGGCTGGTGCTGACCCACATCAGCCCGCGCTACACTCGCGATGCACCGGAGCTGCTGGCCGAGGCGCAGGCGGTGTTTCCGGAGACGGTGGTGGCGCGGGATGGGATGA
>DAIPLK010000112.1:0-3740 GCA_036769285.1 Gemmatimonadales bacterium
TCCGGCCACCGCCTGCTCGCCGGCCGCGCTCAGCAGATAGGCCTGCACGTAGTTGAGCACCGCCTGCACGCAGAACAGCGCAACCAGGCCCAGCGCGATGCGGTCCAGCAGGGCCCGGTCGCGGTTGACGAAGGCGGCGTCCAGGAGGTACCGGACCACCATCGGAAAGGCGAGGCTCGCAAGGCTGCTGAGTACCAGCGCCACGGTGGCGCCCATCAGCATTCCGCGGTAGGGGCGGATCCGGGGCCAGAGCCGCACGAGGCGACCGGGCTTGGGGATGCGGCGCGGGCGGGGGGGAGCTCGATCAGTCACGGTGAGGAGGCACGAAGGAAGTGGTTGGAGTCATCCTGAGCGCAGCAAAGGAGCCATGCCTCGGGGCATGCCCCATTCGCGGAGCCTGTCCTCGAGCGCAGCGAAGGGCTCAGGGTGACTCGTAGTTCAAGGATAAACGTGCGCCGCGGCGGGCATGGCCATCTGCACGCCCGGCTGGCCGAGAATGATCAACTTGGGCGCCGCCCCCGGCTGCCCGAACGGCAGCGCCCGGTCGATCCCCATGGCTACGAAGAGGAGCGCCAGGTAGAGCAGGGAATACCGGTACATCTGCCACGCCACCGGCGTGATGGACGGCTCTCGCAGAAGGCGGACGCAGTACCACAGCAGCCTGGCGCCCAGGATCACCGCCGCGACTCCGTAGAACACTCCGAGCGCTCCGAAGAGCGTGGGCATGATCGTGAGCGGCAGCAGCATCAGCGTGTACACCATCATCTCGTACTTGGTCCGGGCCTCGCCGCACACTACCGGCATCATCGGGATCCCCGCCCGGGCGTAGTCGGCCTGCTTGATGAGCGCGAGCGCCCAGAAGTGCGGTGGCGTCCAGTAGAAGATGATGGCGAACAGGTACACGGCCGCCAGGTCGAGCCGTCCGGTCATCGCTGCCCAGCCGACCAGCGGCGGGAAGGCGCCGGCCGCCCCGCCGATCACGATGTTCTGCGGGCTGATGCGCTTGAGCCAAATCGTATAAATGAAGACGTAGAACAGGAGCCCGCCGAGCGCCAGCCACGCGCTCAGCCCGTTGACCCGGTACCAGAAGACGGCGAACGCCGCCAGTCCGAGCGTCACGCCGAAGGCGAGCCCGAACCCCGCCGAGATCCGGCGTGCGGGGATCGGCCGGAGCTTCGTGCGGGTCATCCGGGTGTCGATGTCCCGGTCGAACCACATGTTGATCGCGTTGGCCCCGCCGGCCATCAGGTAGCCGCCCAGGATCACCCACAGGATCTGGCTCCAGCTCGGGAGCCCGGCCGGAGTGATGAACATCGGGGCGATCGTGGTGACCAGCAGAAGCGAGATGATCCGCGGCTTGGTCAGCGTCACCAGGTCCGCCGCGAGCGACGGCTGCCCCGTGCCCGGCTCCGCCTCGAGCGCGGCGGCATCCGGGGCCGGGGTCCTTCGAGAGTGGAACACGAGCAGGACCAGCGCCGCCCAGACCAGCGTCCCCAGCAGCAAGTGGAGCGCCCGGAGCGTCGGCGGTAGCAGGTGAAGCACCATCACCGCCGCCACGCCGACTTGCGCGACGGTGGCCGCCAGGACCATTCCCGCCGCTCGGCGGAGCTTCCGCCCGGCCGCATCACTCCGCCGGCTCACTCGGCTCACCAGCACCAGAGTCAGGCCGAGGAAGGCGAAGGCGAGCACCCGGTGGGCCCAGTGCAGTGCCGCCAGGGAGGAGGCCGGTGGCAGAATCCCGCCGTCGCAGAACGGGAAGCCGCGGCAGAGCAGTCCTGCGTTGAAGTTGGCGACCTGGGCGCCGAAGAGGATGACCACGAACCCGAACGCCGCGGTCGCCAGCACCAGCCTGTGGGCTCCGTGCCGGGGCTCGAGGCGAGGCGCCGCAGGGCCCTCCGGGGCTCCGGCCCGCAGCCCGACCACCATCAGCGCGGCCAGGAGCAGCATGGCGTTGGCCAGGTGGGTGATGATCACCCACGGCGGGAGCGCCAGCTTGACCGTCACCGCCCCCAGGAGCACCTGGGACACCAGGAGCGCCACCGCGAGGAGCGCGGGGCGCCAGAGCGCCGGCTGGTCCCGGTGCCGCCGCCAGGCCACCAGGGCCACGGCAAAGACCAGGAGGCTCACCAGCGCCGCCACCCAGCGGTGGCCGATCTCGATCAGGGTGGGGAAGTCCAGCGGCGGGAACCACTGGCCGTCGCAGCGGGGCCAGTGCTCCCCGCAGCCCATCCCGGAGCCGGTGATTCGGACGACCCCGCCGAGCACGATCAGGCCGAAGGCGAGGGTGGCGCCGGTCCAGGCGAGCCGGCGCAGCAGGCGCGCCCGGTCAGGGGTCATAATCGTCATATAGCCGGGGAAAGATCGTGTCTGGCAGTGCCTTGTCAAGGCTATATTTAGCCCATGTCCGACCAGCGAGACCCCTGGGGGGAACGGCTGCCCCGGCACCTGGGCCTCGGGAGCGCCATCGCCGTCCTCGTGGGGTCCACGATCGGGAGCGGCATCTTCCGGGTGCCGGCGGGCGTCGCCGAGCGCCTGCACCAGCCGGGGCCGGTGCTCCTGGCGTGGGTCGTGGGCGGCCTGGTGGCATTGTTCGGCGCGCTCACCTACGCCGAGCTGGCCGCGGCGCTGCCGCGGTCGGGTGGCGTCTTCGCTTACATACTCGAAGGGTTCGGACCGCTCCCCGCCTTCCTGTTCGGCTGGTCCGAGCTCACCGTCATCCGCGCCTCCGCCCTTGGCGCCATCTCGACGATCTTTGCCGAGTACCTCGGCTACTTCATCCAGCTCACGCCGGGGCAGGTGCGCCACGTGGCGGCTGGGGGAATCGTCTTTGTCGGCGCGCTCAATTATGTCGGCGTCAGCAGTGCGGCGGTCGTGATGAACCTGACCACGATCGCCAAGTACGGCGCGCTGGCGGCGCTCGGCCTGCTCGCCTTTGCCGCCGGCACGGGGAGCGTGTCCCACTTCGCGCCGGCATGGCAGGGCGGGCTGAACCTCTCCCTCATGGGGACCGCCCTCATCGCGATCATGTGGACGTATGACGGGTGGGCGGACCTGTCGTTCCTCGGCGGCGAGGTCAAGAACCCGGGGCGGACGCTCCCCCTCGCGCTGATCCTCGGAACGGCGGGTATCGTTCTGGTCTATCTCCTGCTCAACGTCGCGTACATCTACCTGGTGCCGCTGCCCGAGATGGCCGGTGCCAGGCTGATCGCGGCCACCGCGGCGGACCGGATCCCGCTCTTCGCCGGGGCCGGTGGCGCGGTGGTTTCCGGCATCGTGATGCTCTCCTGCTTCGGCTCCCTCACCGGCTCGATGATGACCGGGCCGCGGATCTTCTTCGCGATGGCCGACCGCGGCCTGTTCTTCCGTGGGATCGCGCGGGTCTCCCCCCGCTTCCGCAGCCCCTCGGTGGCCATCTGGCTTGCCACGGCGCTCGGCGTGCTCTACGTGCTGTTCAACGATTTTCAGCAGCTGGCGGACAAGTTCATTCTCGGCATCTGGCCGTTCTACGCGCTGGCTGTCGCCGCGGTCTTCATCCTCCGCCGGACTCGGCCGGATCTTCCCCGGCCCTACCGCACCTGGGGCTACCCGATCGTGCCGCTGCTCTTCCTGCTCGCCTCCGTGGCAATGGTGCTGAACGCGCTCTGGACCGATCCGGTGAACACTGGAATCACGTTCGCGATCATCCTGGCGGGGATCCCGGTGTATTTCGGATGGCGGGCGTGGAGCGGACGGTCGGTGGG
>DAIPLK010000112.1:3840-9931 GCA_036769285.1 Gemmatimonadales bacterium
TCCGCCGCCCGCACGCTGTGGGTCAGCGCCCCAATGGACACGAAGTCCGCCCCCGCCTCCGCGTACGCCCACACGTTCTCCAGCGTGATCCCGCCGGTCGCCTCGATCTCGATGCCGGCGCTCGAGGCCCGTGCCTGCGCACCCCACGCGCGAACCGTCTCCGGCGACTGATTGTCCACCAGCAGCCGGGTCGCCCCCGCCGCGCACGCCTGCTGGAGCTGCACGAGCGACTCGACCTCGACGTAGAGCGCGACGATGCCCCGGCGCCGTGCCTCAGCGAGCGCCTCGGCCAGCGTGCGGCCGCTTCGCGTCACCGCCTGCCAGTGATTGTCCTTCACCATGACTTCGTGGCTCAGGTCGGCCCGGTGGCGTGAGCCACCGCCGGCGATCACCGCCGCGATGTCGAGCTGGCGGAGCCCCGGTGCGGTCTTTCGCGTGTGGAGGATGCGGCAGCCGGTGCCGGCCACGGCGTCCACGTAGGCCCGCGTGGCGGTGGCAATGCCCGAGGCGCGCTGGAGCAGGTTGAGCATGGGGCGCTCGGCGCGCAGGATGCGCGCCAGCGTCCCGCGCAGCACGCCGACCACGGCGCCGGGCCGGACGGCGCGACCGTCGGGCGCGCGCCAGTCGATGCGGCAGTCGCACGCCTGGGCCACGGCGTCGGCAAAGGCTGCGCCCGCCAGCACACCGCCGCTCCGGTACTCGATGATCCCTTCGGCCTGGAGTCCCGCGGGGACCGTGACGTCGGTGGTGACGTCGGTGGCGCCGTCCTCGGCCAGCGCGGCGGCGGCGATGCGGGCCGCGTCCGCGCTCACTTCCCCAGCGCGACCATGCGGTCGATCGCCCCGCGGGCGCGCGCCGCGATCTCGGGCGGGACGGTGATGTGGTAGCGGTCGAGCACGAGGGAATCCCGCACCCTGGCGAGGGTGATGGTCTTCATGAAGGCGCACTCCGCTTCGGGATCGGCCGGAATGAACACCTTCTCCGGCGCCATCCGCTTCATGCGGTGGATGATCCCGGTCTCGGTGGCCACGATGAACCGCTTGGCCGGCCGCTCGGTCGCCGCGCGGATCATTCCCTCGGTCGAGGCGATATGCAGGCCCTCGGGCCTGATGTCGCCCCGGCCCAACTCGTAGATCAGCTGGCCGGCACAGCCGCACTCCGGATGCACCAGCACCTCGGCGTCGGGATAGCGTTCGCGGGCCGCGTTCAGCGTCTCGGCCCGGATACCCTTGTGCACATGGCACTCCCCCATCCAGACCTCGACCCGGCGGTGCGGCCGCATCCGGCGCACGTGGGCGCCGAGGAAGAAATCGGGGAGGAAGAGGATCCCCCGGTCCTCGGGGATGGCGTCGATCACGTCCAGCACGTTGCCGCTGGTGCAGCAGTAGTCGAGCTCCGCCTTCACCTCGGCCGTGGTGTTCACGTACCCCACGGAGATGTAGTCGGGAAACTCCGCCTTCCACTTGCGGACGTCCTCGGCGGTGACGGTGGCGGCGAGCGAGCAGCCGGCCCGAAGGTCGGGCAGCAGCACCCGCTTGGTCGGCGACAGAATCGCGGCGGTCTCCGCCATGAAGTGCACCCCGGCGAAGATGATGACCTCGGCCTCGGTCCGGGCTGCCTGGCGCGAGAGGCCGAGCGAGTCGCCCACGTAGTCGGCGACGTCCTGCACCTCGGGCCGCTGGTAGTTGTGGGCCAGCACCACCGCGCTCCGCTGCCGCGCCAGCGCGTGGATCTCCGCCTGGAGCGTGGCGATCTCCGCCGGGCTCTGGTCGAGCTGCTCGATGACCGGGAGCGCGAGCGTCATGCGGGCTCCCGCTTGAACGCGGCGGGGGGATAGTCGAGCCGCCGATGTCCGCCGCGGCTCTCGCGGCGGCGGCGTGCGGCCTGGGTGATGAGCCGCGCGACGAGCAGCTGGTTGCCGGTGCGCCACGCGTCCGGCGGGGTCTCCCGCGCGAGCCGGTCGAGCTCCTGTTCGGCATGGAGCAGCGACGCCTCGGTCCGCTGAACCCCCACCCCGGCGGTCATGATCTCGCGCATCTCCCGCCGGATCTCCTCGCACCGGTCGTCGGCGCCGGTGTCGCGCTCCCCGCCGGCATCGGCGGCGGCGACGGGCGCAGCCTCGGGTGCACCGGCCAGGGCCCCGGCCACCGAGCGGCCCGCGCGGTCCGCGAAGACGAGCCCCTCGAGCAGCGAGTTGGAGGCGAGGCGGTTCGCGCCGTGCACGCCGGTGGACGCCACCTCGCCCGCCGCCCAGAGCCCGGCCAGGCTCGCGCGCCCCTCGAGATCCGTCTGGATGCCGCCCATGGCGTAGTGGAGCGCGGGCGCGACGGGGAGCAGATCGCGAGCGGGGTCGAGGCCGTAGCGGGCCAGCATGGCGGTGACCCCGGGGAAACGCGAGGGGAAGTCGGCGATCTGGCGTGCGTCGAGCCAGGCGCCGCCGGCTGAGTCGGCTGCCGCGACGGCGCGGGCCACGATGTCGCGCGGTGCCAGCTCGCCGCGCGGATCCACGTCGAGCGCGAAGCGCCGGCCGTCGCGGTCCACCAGCAACGCGCCGGCGCCGCGGACCGCTTCGGAGATGAGCGGCGCCGGATTGACGTCCGGCAGCTTGAGCGCGGTCGGATGAAACTGGAGGAACTCGAGGTCGCGGAGCTTCGCGCCGACGCGGTGAGCCAGGGCCCAGCCATCGGCGGTGGCGACCTTCGGATTGGTGGTGACGGCGTAGAGTTGTCCCACGCCGCCGGTCGCCAACACGACCGCGCTCGCCTGGATCGGATAGCTCTCGCCCCCCCGCGGCAGCGCCATCACACCGGTGATCCGGCCGTCCTGCACCAGGAGGCGGCTGACCTCGGTGTGCTCGAGCAACTGGATGAGCGGGTGCTGCCGGACGACCTGTGCCAGGCAGCCGATCAGCGCGGCGCCGGTCCGGTCGCCGCCCGCGTGGATGATGCGGGGACGCGTGTGGGCAGCCTCGAGCCCGAACCGGAGCCTGCCCTCCGGGCCGCGGTCGAATCGAGCCCCCAGGGCCAGGAGTTCGTAAATCCTGTCCGGGCCTTCACTTGTGAGGATTCTGACGGCTTCAGGGTCAGCCAGGCCGTCGCTGGCAGCCATGGTATCTGCGGCGTGCTGGCTGGGGCTGTCGCCGGGTCCGAGGGCCACCGCGATCCCGCCCTGGGCCCAGGCGCTGGCGCTGTCGGCGAGCGTTTCCTTCGTAACCACCACCGCCGCCTGCCCCTCGGAAGCGAGCCGCCAGGCCGTCCAGAGGCCGGCGATGCCCGTTCCGACGATGACGGGGCGGGGAGGGGTCATGGGGTCAAATATAAGGCGGAACCGACGGACCGGGCGGCGCCGAGTCATCCTGAGCGAAGCGAAGGAGCCATGATCCAAGGCATGCCCCCTTCGTGGGGCCTGCCCTCGAGCGCAGCGAAGGGCTCAGGGTGACTCACGCTCCCATGCGCCGCTCCTACGTCCTCACCCTCGCCAGCAATACCAGCCCGGTCACCAGGAACGCCATGTTCGGCAGCCACGCGGCCAGGGTGGGATTGATCAGTCCGCCGGAGCCGACCGCCTTCATGATCTGGGTCATCAGCAGGAAGATGACGGTCGTGCCGAGGCTTATCGCGACGCCGACCGCCGCCCCCGCGCGGGGGGCCTGCACCGCCAGCGGCGCGCCGAACAGCGCGATGATAAGGCAGGTGGCTGGCAGCGCCAGCTTGAGCGCGCGCTCGACGATCAGCTTGTTGGCGTCGTTGCCCGAGCGCTTGAGCGCGTCGACGTAGCGGCCCAGCTCCGCGTAGCGCATCTCGTCGGGCGCCTTGGGCTCGGCCAGAAGGTCAGCCGGCGCCTGGGTGAGTGCCCGGAGCCGCATGGTGCGGAAGCCGAAGCTCGCCTGCTGGTTCGGCCCGGCGATGACGCGGCTGGTGCCGTTCTTCACCTGCCAGGTGCCGTGCGCCGGATCGTAGCTTGCGCTGTCGGCGGTGATGATCATGCCCGGGTACTTGATACCGTCACCCTGGCGCTCGAACAGGAGCTGCCTGAGCTGGCGAGTGCCCACGTCGAGCGACCGCACGGTGTACACCCAGCCGGCGTCGCCGCGGTAGACGAAGTTGTAGCGTGACCGGGTGGAGCGGACCTGCTTGGCCTTCTGAATCTCGAGTTGGCGCGCCGTGGCGCCGGGCGCCATCTCTCCCACCACGAACGCCAGCCCGGTCGCGAGCACCGACGCCACCAGGATCGGGAGCATCACCCGGTGGAAGCTCATCCCACCGGCCTTGGCCGCCGTGAGCTCCGAGTGCCGGCCCATCGCCCCGACGGTGAATACCGTGGCGAACAGCACCGCCGCCGGCATCACCAGGAACGCGTTCTCGGGGATCGAATAGACATAGCTGACCACGATCTCGCGCATGGTGAGCCCGCGGTCGAGCAGCTTGTTCAGCGTGTCGGTCAGGTTGATGAGAATGGACACGATCGGGAAGCCGAGCGCGGTGAGCACGAAGATCTTCACCCAGCTCGAGAACACATACCGATCCAGCGTACGGATGCCGGTCACGGCGCCTCGCCCGCGCTGGCCCTGGGCACGCGCCCGCCCAGCCGCCGAACCAGGTGCCGCACGCCGTCCACCACCTCCTGGAAGTCCCCGCCGCGGGTGGAGCCCGACTCGCGGCTCACCCGCACCAGCCCGATGAGCCCGATCAGCGTCAGCACGATGTTCGGGGTCCACATCGACGCCCAGGGCGACACGAAGCCACGATCCGCCAGGCTCTCGCCGGCCGTGAGCCCGACGTAGTGGACTGCGAAGACCAGCAGCCCGCCACCGATGACCAGCCCGATTCCACCCCGTGGAAACCGGAGCGCCATCACGATGCCGATGATCACGAACGAGACGCAGGCGAAGCTGATCGCCCACTTCTTGTGGACCTCGACCAGGAACCGGTCGGCCCGCCGGTCGGCGTCCTGGATCCGGTCGGTTGCGGTGGCCACCTGCGCCCAGTTGGAGAGCTGGAGCCGTGCGGGGGGCGCCGCCGGCTCCTCGTTCTGAGGCTCGGGCGGCCGCTGTGCGGGAGTCTGGGCCTCGGCCGTCCTGGGAGAGATGATCTCCTGCACCCGATCGATCCAGCGGCAGTAGGCGGGCAGCCGATCCTCGGTCCCGTCGGGCGGCGGCGGGCCCACCGGGCGGAGGGCCAGCAGGCCCCGCAGGTCGTTCAGCAGCAGCTCCTCGCGGTCGTGGAGCGCGCCGCGCCGGTCGGTTCGGGCCTCCTGGATGACCGCGAGCATCTCGCAGGTGCTCATTTCGCGGTCTCCCCGGACCGTCTCCGTGCTGTTTCGGACCAGCTCGTCGAACACGTTCTTCACCCGGATTTCGTTGACGCGGTAGTAGGTGAGCTGGAACGTCAGCGGGTCGGACTGGCGGTACTGGTGGATGGACCCGTCGTAGAGCCGGAGGCTGAGGTCGGTTTGACCCTCCGCGTAGGCCATCTGACCGCTGTCGGCGTAGATGACCCGACGGCTCGACTCCCCACCGACGTCGTAGATCGTGACATCCTTGAGCCGCCCCGTCGCGGCGTCGATCCGGCCGGCCCGGAGGAAGTACTCCGAGGGCGGCACCTCGTTGATGACCTGCTCCCGCAGCTCGAACGTCGGCTTCTTCCGGCCGATGTCGATCAGCAGGCCGCGAAGGCGCGCGTTGCTCCGCGGGAGCACCTGGTCCACGAAGACGAAGTTGAACGCCGACATGAAGACCCCCCACGCCAGGACCGGCGCGAGGATCTGGTAGACACTGATCCCGCTCGCCCGCATGGCCGTGATCTCGTTGTCGGCGGCGAGGTGGCTGAAGGCGTACAGGACGGCCAGCAGGACCGCCATCGGCAGCGTCATGGCCACGATGAACGGCAGGCTCAACGCGAATACCTCGGCGATGACGCCCCAGGGGAGCCCCTTGCCGACCAGCGCGCCGAACTTCTTGGCGATCTGGCTCAGGAGCATGAGGCTGGTCAGCGCCGCGAGCGCGAAGAGAAACGGGGCGGCGAGCTGACGAAGGAGGTACCGGCTGAGCAGGCGCACGAAGGCTAACTCATACGATTGTAAGGAGTTGTTC
>DAIPLK010000113.1:0-1870 GCA_036769285.1 Gemmatimonadales bacterium
GGCGCTCGCGTGGGCGCTCGCGGCCTCAGGTCCGCTGATCCTCCCGCATCAGCCTCGCCCAGACCACGATGACGGCGACCGAGATGACGAAGATGACGGTCGCGGCCGCGTTCACCTCCGGCGTGATCCCACGGCGCAGCAGCCCCCAGATCTGGAGCGGGAGCGTGTTCTGTCGCCCGATCAGGAAGAAGGTGACGGCGATCTCGTCCAGGCTCAGCGTGAACACCAACAGCCCGGCGCCCAGCACGGCCGTGCGGATGCTGGGGAAGGTGACGTAGCGGAACGTCTGCCACTCGTTGGCGTAGAGATCCTGGCTGGCCTCCTCCTGCGCGCGGTCAAGCCGCTGCAGCCGGGCAAAGACCTGGGTGATCACCACGGAGGTGAGCGCCGCCGCATGGCCCAGCACGACGGGCCAGCCGGGAACCAGTGGGAAGCCACTCGAGAGGCTCAGCCCGGCGAAGCTGAAGAAGGTGAGCAGCGCCACGCCCGTGATGATGCCGGGCAGGATGAGCGGAAGCAGCACGAGCCGCCGGAAGGCGGTCTTGCCCGGAAACTCGTGGCGATCGAGCACGAAGGCGCCCGGGACGCCCACGGCGAGCGCGATCGCAACCGCCAGCAGGGCCAGCTTGAGGCTCGCGAGCGCCGCCTCGAGCATGCCGCGATCGTGGGCCAGCGTGCCGAACCACTTGAGCGTGCCGAACCGGAGCGGCCAGGCGATGATCGGCGAATCGTGGAAGGCGTAGACGATGACGACCACGAGCGGGAGGTAGATGAACCCGAACACCAGCCCGCCGGCAATCCAGAGGGCGCCGCTCAACCGGTCCGCCGGCCGCGCGGCCGCGCTCACGTTACGACTCCGCCGCGGGCTGCTCCCACCATGCCGCCTGCGCTCCGCGCCGGGGCCTGCCCGGGTTCGCCGGCGTAGTTCATCGCCGTCTCGACCCGATTGGCCAGCCACAGGAGGAACAGCGTCAGCAGCAGGACGATGACGGAGACGGCGGCACCGAGCGGCCAGTTGTAGGCCACGCCGAAGAGGCTCCAGACGAGGTTCGAGACCATGAGCGCGCTGTCGTTCCCGCCGAGGAGCTGCGGGGCGAGGAAGTCGCCCATGCTGAGCACGAAGGCGAAGGTGGACCCGGCCAGCACCCCCGGCAGCGAGAGCGGGAGGATGATGCGCCGGAAGGTCTGCCAGCGAGTGGCGTAGAGGTCCTGGCTCGCCTCCTTGAGCGCGGGCGGGATCGCCTCGAGCACGGCGTAGATCGGCATCAGGGTGAACGGAGTGTAGATGTGGGTCAGCGCCAGGATCACCGCCCACCGGCTGTAGAGCAGAAACGTCAGCGGCTCGTCGATCAGCCCCACGGACTGCAGCAGGCCGTTGAGGATCCCGGACTGGCCGAGGATGATCTTCCAGGCGTAGGCGCGCACCAGGTAGCTCACCCAGAGCGGGATGATGACCGCCATGTACATGAGGTGCTTGTGACGCTTCACCTTGAACGCCAGCAGGTAGGCGAGCGGATAGGCAAGCAGCAGCGAGAACAGCGTCACCCGGAGCGCGATGCCCGCGGAGAACAGGATCGTGCCCGGGTAGAGCTCGGTACCGAAGAGGCGCGCGTAGTTCTCGAGGGTCAGCTCGTGGGTGATCGCTCCGCCCCGGAGTCGCCAGAACGAGTGCACCAGCAGGAGCACATAGGGAACGAAGAGCAGCATCGTGACGAAGCCGACCGGCACGGCCGCGGCGACCGCCGTCCGGAGCGCCGGGCGGGCGCGGATCCGGTCGAGCAGGGTCGGGCGCTCAGTCACCGACACAGCGCCCGTGCTCGACCGGCCAGGTGAGGCTGACCGGCGCGCCGATGGCCACGCTGGTACCCGA